>NZ_JBEPQI010000026.1:0-158038 GCF_040547725.1 Bradyrhizobium sp. LA2.1 | reverse complement strand
ACTTGTCAAACAGCCCGGGACCAGGAGGTCCCAACCTTCCAGAGTGGAAGGGTTCCGACACCCTTACCGACGATGAATGAACTCCAATCGACTTATGTCGACTGTTGTGTCACTCAACAAGGTGAGGAGCATCAAGAGCGTGCATGCTTCCCTTGGCATCTAGGCCAAAGAGAGCGCCCGACAGACGGGCAACGCCGGAAAACGCATAGACGCTCACTCACCTGACTTCAAGCAGAAAATGAAAAATTTCCACTTCGCCAATCTTCTCGTATCCGCGTAGCAGAGCAGCAAGCCTGCTCGTCCTGGTTAAGCCCAGACGTTCATCGACTTTCCACCCGGGCACTCAGATAGTCAGGACCTCGGAAGAGACCGCTCTGGCCGTCGAGTTAGGGAACGATGCCTCTGCACGCCCACGCGACGTTTGCAAAGGACCTCGGGCCGTCGGGCCGGCCGGACTCGTAGGCATCGCGCACGGCGGCGTCGGCGCGCGCTCGCTCCGCAGCGTCGAGCGCTGCCACATACTTGCCGAGCGGCCCTTCGCCAGCGGCAATCGGCGTCCAATAGTCGGCAAAGCTTTTGTAGTCCATGCGGATCATCAGCTCTACTTCCGCAATGCTCACGAGACCCTGTTCGGCAAAAGTCCGTCTCAGTTCGTCCGGCTGCATCATTGGTTGAAAGCAATAGCGACTGCGCAGCTGGCGCCCGCTTTCACCGAGTGCCGCCACCGTGTCGACCATCATGCGCATGCCGGGCATCCCGCCGAGATGATCCCACACCGCTGCCGCGACCACGCCGCCCGGCCGAACGACGCGGCGCATCTCGGCTACTGCCTTACCGGCTTCGGGAACGAACTGGAGCACGAGAAGCGCCAAAGCGCGATCGAACGTGCCGCCCTCGAAGGGCAGGGCGCAGGCATCCGCCTGTCGGACTTTTATTCGCGGGTTTGTGTTGCGCCGGATTACCTCCTCGACAAAGATTGGCGAATAGTCGACCGCGGTAATCTCGGCGAGGTCGGCGGCTTTGGCGAGCGTGAAGGTCAAGCTACCGGTGCCGCAGCCGATCTCGAGAATCCTTTCGCCGTCGGAAATCCCTGTGAAGTCGATGAATTTCCGCGCGAGTCTTCGGCTCCAGCGGCCCATGAGCTGCTCATAGCCCGCGGCGCTGTGGACGTTGAATTCTGAGGTCATCGAAGTCTCCGTGCGCTTCCCAGATTTTTAGATCTCCACGAGGTGGCTGCACAGCCGCTAACACAATCGCATTGCGATCGCGGCGAGAACGCCGTGCTGCTTGCTCTGTGGATGCGTATGAGAAGATCCGTCACGGCGAGCTCCTTTTGAGGGCTACCATGCCTCATCGAGGCCGAGTTGCCCAAACACCTCGCGACGAAGCTCAACGAAGTGCGGATCGCCCCGGTGGCGAGGATAGGGCTGGCTGTTGACGACTTCAGCCTTGACCCGTGCAGGCCGGTCGCTCAGCACGATGACACGGCCAGCAAGCAATAGCGCCTCCTCGACATCGTGCGTGACCATCAGCGCCGTGAAGCGCGAGCGCTGCCAAAGTGATACGAGTTCCGCCTGCATCGCGATGCGAGTCAGCGAGTCGAGCTGGCCCAAAGGTTCGTCGAGAATGAGCAGCTTTGGGTCGTTGACAAGCGCACGCGCCAGAGCCGCGCGTTGCGCCATGCCACCGGAAAGCTGGTGCGGGTAGGCATTGGCGAAGCCCGTGAGCCCCACCAGGCGCAAGGCGTCTTCGATACGCCCGCCATGAGTGCGTAGCAACCCGCGGGCTTCCAGACCGAGCGCAACGTTGCTCCGTACCGTCCGCCATGGATAGAGCGTTGGGTCTTGAAAAACGACGACACGCGACGGATCGGGTGCTTCGATCTCTCTTCCCTCCGCTAGCAGGGAGCCGGCTGTTGGAGTGTCGAGCCCCGCGACCAGCCGCAGCAGGGTCGATTTTCCGCACCCACTCGGCCCCAGGAGAGCGACAAATTCGCCGCGGCCGACCTGAAGGCTGATGCGGTCCAATACCGGCAGGGGCTGCCCTTCGAGATCGAAGCTGTGGCTCACTTCGCGGAGCGTTAGCGTCGATCCACGGACCGCGTGATCGCTTGCGATCGCCGCTACCATCGCACCAGACCTTTCTGCCAGGATAGCAGGCGGTCCCGCAAGCGGAACAGCAGCGTGATCAGCCCTGAGCACAAGAACGCCATGAGCAGCAGCGCGGCGTACATATTGGCATAGGCCGCCCAACCTTGCGCCCATTGCAGGTACCAGCCGAGCCCCGCCTTCACGCCCAGCATCTCGGCTACGACAAGAACCGCAAACGAATTGCCGAGACCCATGAACAGGCCAACAAAGACATGTGGCATTGCCGCCGGAATGGCAACCTTGAGCACGAGGAAGCGCTGGGTTGCTCCCAATGTCCGCGCAATATCGTAATAGGCGCTCTTCACGCAGGCGACGCCCGACCAGGTCAGCACGGTGACCGGAAACCCGGTGGCGAGCGCAATCAGGAAAATGCTAGCGCTGAAGCTCGACGGGAAAACGAAAAATGCGAGCGGCAGCCAAGCTGTCGCGGGCAGCGGCCCGATGAACCGCAAAACTGGGTGGATCCAATAACCGGCGAGCCGCGACCAGCCGATCGCCACGCCGGTTACGAACCCCACCGTCGCACCGAGAAAGTAACCGGTCGCGAGCAGACGCGCTGAGGCGAAGATGCCTTCAGCCAGCCGCCCCCAATCATCGATTACGACTTCGACAATGGCCTGCGGCGGCGGAAAGAACGGCAACGGCAGCAATCCAAGCTTTGCTGTGACGGCCTCCCAGGCAGCAAAAAACAGCGCGAGCGCAAACAGCCACGGGGAGAGCCGCTGGAGACGCTGAAAAGCAACAAAACGAACGCCGGCAAAGGCTGCCAGGGCGAGCGCAAGGGCCAACGCGCCGCAGGCAATCGCGAAGCCGCCCGTGTAGGCCCAATCGCTCTCGGGCTTATCCGGCCAGAGCGCAGTGAGCACGGCGACCATAGACCATGCGGCGGCAACAGACAGTCCGCCGATCAACGACCGAGTGGTCGAACTTTCAAAAAAGCCGAAACCCGATTTCTCTGATGGCCTCGGCACTTCATCGATGACCGAGCTCACTGCGGATCTTCCCAATCGGCTCAGCTTAGAACGTCAAGATAAATCCGCTCGGCGAACTTGGCCGGGTCAGTGCTTCGCTTCATGACGTTCACTGCCTTGAGTTCGTCGGTGTAGAGTAGAAGCTGCTTCTTGAGCGTGGCCCCGACCGGGTGATTGTGGTGAGTATGGCTACGATACATGGTGGCGAGATCCTCTACGGATCCTCTCCCGCCGTAGCCCGAATAGATTGCTGCGGCATCGGCGGGATCGCTGGCAACTAGGTCTGCCCCCTCCAGTATCGATCGGGTCAGAGCGGCCGCCACCGGCATTTCGCTTCGGGTGAGGCTGCCACGTATCGCGAGAACGCAGCAGGTGCGGTCGGCGAATTCACCCGTCAAGTTCGTCGCGATCTCGTTGAGTTTGCCTTCCTTGAGCCAGAGGTAGGGCAGCGGATCTATCTCGGCCAGAGCCTGCACTTCGCCCTTGTCGACGGCAAGCGCGAGCAGATTGGCCGGGTACTGGCGCCACTCTACCTCTTGGGCCGGATCGATGCCCTTTTTGGCGAGGTAGATCGAAAAGAAGTTCTTCGCTGGGCTCGCTTGATCGCTAATCCCGATGGCCTTGCCGCGCAGGGATTCCAGGCTGTCAATATTCGCAGCCTTGGAGCCGAGGAGCCGGATGCAGCCGCCGTGCACACCGGCGGTGATCCGAACGTCGAAACCTTGCTCCAGCGGTTTGAGCCAGCGCAGGGCCAATCCCAAACCGGCATCCGCCTTGCCAGTTGCAATCGCCTCCAACAACTGGTCGGTCGAACCGCCGAAATTGACGAATTCGACATCGAGGTTGTGCTTGGCGAAGATACCCCGCTCCTTTGCGACTGCCGCAGCGACGGTGCACGCCGCGTTCGCATTCCAGGCGAGTTTGAGTTGGCGAGGTGGGCCCTGCAGCTCTTCACTGCTCGCTGCGGCGCGACAAATAAGAGGCTCGCCGGGAATATAAGACAGCGATCCAGTCCCGGATGCCGTCAGCGCGCGAGCCGCTCCAAACATTCCAAGCGGCGCCGTGGCGCCGAGGGTGCAAACCAACGTCAACACCGAGCGGCGGGAGAAGGCGCCCCGCTTCGCTTCGGACAGACCTTTCGTCAAGCTGTTGCCAATTTCGCGCTTTTCCATGTGTCACTCCCAAACTCGCGTGTGAATGGAATAGAACTGGGCGGCGCTTTGCGGGGCCTTAGCTCACCTCTCTTTGGGCATCATCCGAGCCCGTCTGCTACGCAGGTGTGAAGAGCTTCACATTAACGCAAAAAATTGGAAGGAGATAGCCGCGCGGCGATTAAGGCTCTTGTCAATCGTGTTGACCTACTCACGGCGGCGTCTGTCGCATTTGATCGCGATCGGCGCGAGTAGATGGTCAATATCATGGAGCCTGCGTTGCGCGAATTGAGCAACGCCTGGACCGAGATCATGCAGGATAGGCTGAACTTCGACGCTAAGTTCAGCATGCTCTGGAATGGTCGGCTTCCCGCTTCGCTAGCTTGATCCCGGGAATGGCATCAATGTTGCGCCGGGGTATACTTACAAGGAGGTCGCATGATTACCGCCGTTGTACGATACACACTGCCGCCGCAGATCGACCACGCCGCGTGTCGCGAGCACTTTCACAAGATCGCCCCCAACTTCCGCGGGGTGACGGGGCTGATCAGCAAGCACTTCATCTGGTCCGAAAGCGGCTGGGCGGGCGGCGTGTACCAGTGGGAGCGTATCGAGGACGCTACGGCGTTCTACACCGGGCCGTGGCTCGAGGGCATCATCCAGCGCTACGGCATGAAGCCGCAGATCGATTTTTACGAGGTTTTTGCGGTAACAGACAACACGCGCGGTAAGGTTGAGCTGTTCGAGGAGGCCGTTGCTCCAAATGACCCCAGCAGATAGCTCTTCTGCCGCACTAGCGCGTAGAGGTGGCGTTGTATGAGAGGATAGCTGCGGAATCCTCACGTCATCGTAGGTAGCAAGTCCACGCCGCGACCGAATGCGACGATCACTCTGATCTTGGCTCTTCGGAGACGTGCCGATCAGGGCAAATGTCCGCGTTTCGCCAAGAACTGCCCTCCCCGTTAAGTCGCAGTTTGATCCAACCCGGACATATCTTGCACCGGAGACAAGTAGCCCTTTTGGGCGTCCGGTAAGGCCGCCGCCTCGCCGGACCGATTAAGCTTCGACCGCTTTAGTTGAATGTTTGCAGCCTCAATTTGAGCGATCCGTCGGCTTGGCGTTCGAAGACGTGCGTCGCCAAACCACTGAAGGGAGACGGCTTGCCCTCCTTGTCCTTACCCGTAGCGCTCCACTTGGCTGTGCCGAAGACTACCTTGTCGTCTCCGCCGGCATCGATCATCTCCAACTTGTGATCCGTCACACCGCTCGCGAAGAGTCCGGCAAAGTACTTCTCGATCTCGGCCGGCCCCGACGCGACCTGATGTGTGGGCGGCATCAATTTTGCCGTCGCGACATAGGAGGCGCCGATGGCTTTCTCGTCGTGCTTATTAAATGCGGCATCCCAAGCGGCGTAAGCCTTCTCCACGTCCCCCTTGGCGTCCGCGGCCAACGAAATTCCCGGCGCGCCGAGCAGACAAATGAGTAGTGTTGATGTTTGAGCCAACTTCATAGGATACTCCTCTGTTGGATAACGCCTTTCCCGAATGATTAGATCATCTCTCCGGTCGTCTGCCGCGGCTGCGCTCCCGCCAGCATGACTACACCGTCGCCGGTCGCGCTGTGGCCGGCCATTGTTTCATTACGAAAGAGGTGCAGGCGATGGCAACTTCAACGGCGCCGTTCACCTCGGGAGTCCATATCGCGCGTCATGACATCGCTAATGCATCCGGTCCACGCGCCGAACTTCAACCACCACGACCAGTTTTGCGAAGGCAAATTCAGCTGGTTGCCGGAAGAGTCCATCCAATAGTTCGCGGAACAGCAATTCCGGGCAATTACCGTCAACCACGTTGACAAATGGGAGAGAGCGACGCGCACACATTGCCTAGACCGGAAATCCCCGAGCTGGTCACGGTGTAATTCGCCTTTTGGCCCTTAGCTGACTTTGCCGCGTTGGAGATCGCGCCGGAAGGGTTTGACCATACTTTCCTTGCCGGATCCGGCTCCGAAGCGGTCGATACCGCGCTGAAGATGGCGCTGGCCTATCACAGGGCGCGCGGCGAAGGCCATCGCCAGCGCCTGATCGGGCGCCAGCGCAGTTACCATGGAATGGGATTCGGCGGACTCTCGGTCTCGGGCATCGGATGGCAGCGGGCGCAGTTCGGCGTCATGCTTCCGGGGGTGTCACACCTTCCTCACACACATGATCTCGCGCGAAATGCGTTCAGCAAGGGCGAGCCCGAGCACGGCGTCGAATTTGCAGATACGCTGGAAGGTCTCCTGACCGCGATGGACCCCTCGACGGTCGCAGCCGTGATCGTCGAGCCGGTCGCCGGAGCCGGCGGCGTGCTGCCGCCGCCGCCCAAGGGCTATCTCAAGCGGCTGCGCGAGATCACCAGCAAGCACGGCATCCTGCTGATCTTCGATGAGGTCGTCACCGGCTTCGGAAGACTGGGAGCGCCCTTTTCCGCACAGGCTCTCGGAGTCACGCCGGATCTCATCACCTGCGCGAAAGGGATGAGTAACGGCGCCGTTCCCATGGGAGGCGTGCTGGTTCATCATCATGTGCACGAGGCCATGTCGCAGGGGCCGGAGGCTTCGGTCGAGCTCGCCCACGGCTACACCTACTCCGGCCACCCCCTTGCCTGCGCCGCCGCAATTGCCACCCTCGATGTCTATCAGGAGGAAGGCATCTTCGAGAAAGTCGCGCGCATCGCCGGGACATGAGAAGCCGCCATTCACGACATCAGAGGCGCCGGCGGCGTGGTCCGCGATATCCGCAACCTCGGGCTACTCGGGGCCGTAGAGATCAAAGCTGCCCCGAATGCTCCTGGTCAACGGGCCCGCGCCGTGGCGAACCATTGTTTCGAAAATGGGATCTTTGTTCGCGCTGTTGGCGATACACTGATCCTGTCGCCGCCTCTTATCGTCAACGAGGAGCAGATTGGTCAGATCGCCGACGGCATCAAGAACAGCATCCGGACATTGTAAGATACTGAGGCGCAAACAGGGGCCGCCGGAGACCGTTACAGGAATTTCTCGCGGCCCTGCGCTTTGATCTCGGTCTCCAGTTGCTGATCGAGCTTGTCGAGGCTTCGCCTCAAAACCTCGACTTCGTGCGGATCGAGCGCGGCCATGAGCTTGCGCTCGACCCGAACCACGAATTTCTCGATATCCTTGTAGACCTTGCGGCCATCGGTCGTGAGGCTCAGGCTGGCGCGGCGGCGGTCTGCCTTATCCACGTCACGATGAATCAGCCCTCGACGCACCAGCAATTCGATGGAGCGCGCGACCTTGAACGCATCGGACGAGGTCAATGTCGCAAGTTGCGTGGCCGTCAGCGGCTGATGCCTGGCAATGACCGCGAGGCTTCGCCAGGCCGGCATCGTCAGCTCGTAACGATCTTCGTACATGGGGGAGATGAAGCTGCCCAGCCGCGAAGCGATGAGACCGAACCGGTATCCGGTCCAATTCTCGAGCGGGAGGATCGTGCTGACCTTGTTCATCAAGAAGATTTGCTCGCGGTGATGGGAGCAGAACCATAACGAGTTGCACTGCACCACTCAACCGCTCGCTTTCCGGACGATCGCGTCATTGACGCAGGACCGAATTACTTGCATAATGCAAATAATAAGCATTCAAAAGAGCTAGGGAGGATCACCATGTCGAAATCGACTGACGGCCAGGATCTGACGCTGGTTGGCCCAGGTACGGTCATGGGCGAGATGATGCGGCAATACTGGATACCCGCCGCTCTTTCTTCGGAACTATCAGTCGACGGCGATCCAATGCGCTTGATGCTGCTCGGTGAGCAGCTCATTGCCTTCCGTGACAGCTCGGGCCGGGTTGGCGTGTTGGATCACCAATGTCCGCACCGCTGTGCCTCGCTGTTCCTCGGCCGTAACGAGCAGGACGGCATCCGTTGCGTCTATCACGGCTGGAAGTTCGACGTTGACGGCCGCTGCCTCGAAATGCCGAACGTCCCCCCTCCGCAGGATTTCAAGGAAAAGGTCCGTGCAAAAAGCTACAGGGTTCGCGAGTGCGCGGGCCTCATCTGGGTTTACATGGGCGCGCGGGCCGAGGCGCCGCCGATGCCGATGCACGAAGCGCTGTTCGTTCCGAAGCAGGATCTGACAGTCACCATCCTCCAGCGCGAAGCCAATTGGCTCCAGGGCCTCGAAGGCGATATCGACACGTCGCATTTCGGCTTCCTGCATGCCGGACACATCAACCCTGATGATTTCGAGGAAGGCCACCCGGCCCGTCACACGGTTTCCAACCGAGCGCCGGAGTACAAGGTCACCGAGACCGACTGGGGCACGATGTACGGCGCGTTTCGGCCGGAAGCGGACGATCGAATGCACTGGCGCATGGCGCATTTCTCACTGCCGTTCTGGACCCAGACCCCGAACGCCGACTTTGCCGACCACGTGGTCGCCAAGGCGTGGGTGCCCATGGACGACACCCACACGATGCTGATCTCGATCTATGGCGGCCGCGCCAAGGGGGCGACTTACTCGAGCTCCAAGCTGAAATCCGGTGGCGGCATCCCCGGGGCCGACGGTCTGGATTATCTGCCCAACACCACGGACTGGTATGGGCGCTGGCGTGCGGTCCAGAACATCGGCAACGACTGGCAGATCGATCGCGAAGCTCAGCGCACCAACAAGATCTACACGGGCATCCGTAACATCGTGATGCAGGATCAGGCCGTCACGGAAAGCATGGGGCCGATCGTCGATCACACCAAGGAACATCTCGCGCCGAGCGACGTGATGATCGCGCGGACGAGGCGGCGCCTGCTCAACGCGGCACGGGCATTCGCCAACAGCGGCACCGTGCCGCCCGGCGTCGACGATGCCGAGGTGTTCTGGAACGCGCGCGCGGGCTCCTACTACGCTGACGCGAAGATCGACTGGCTCGAGGCCTATCAGGACAAGCTGAAGACCGCCATTCGCTGGCGTGCCCCGAGCCCGCAAGCTGCGGAGTAGCGACAATGGCCACGCCGGACCGGGAAAAGCGCGCGCGCATCACGCGCCGCGCTACGGTGTTTGGACTGACGGCCTCTTCGATCCTGCCGTCGATCATGGCTCCGTCGAGAGCGGAGAGTGAATGGTCCTCGCTGGTCGCCGCCGCAAAGAAGGAAGGCCGCGTGGTGCTCTACAGCGCGTTCGTCGGCCTTGCCGCGCACAAGGAGCTCAAGAAGGACTTCGAGTCCGCCTACGGAATCACCGTGGACATTCTCGAAGCACGCGCGAGCGAAGTCCGGGAGCGCATCCGCATCGAGCAGGCCGCGGGCCGCAACGCAGCCGACGTCTCCGAGAACGGGCGGACCACGACCACGCTGCAGATCAAGGAGGAGCGTGTCTTCGAACCGCACGGCCCCCTCCCCAGCCTCGGCCGTCTCAAGACGGACTTCCCAAGCGACGGCATGCGGCTCCCTGTCTTTGCCATCGTCTACGGCATCCTGGCGAATACCATGCTGGTCAAGCCGGCGGACGAGCCGAAAAGCTGGCTCGACCTGACGGATCCGCGCTGGAAAGGAAAAATCCTCAGCGACGATCTGCGGACGCTCGGCGGCGGCGGCGTACTCTTTCTCGGTCCTGCAGGACCTCTACGGGCGCGCGTTCCACGAGAAGCTTGCGCAGCAGGACCTGAAGTTCAGCCGGGAGATACCCGCAAATGAGCGCCGCGTAGCGCGCGGCGAACTTCCGCTCTACATCCCCGACAGCCTGACGTCGCTGCTCGAACTCAAGGGCCTCCCGGTCAAGTTCATCGCGCCGAAGGAGGGGCTGCCCTATGTCGGCTACGATCTCGCGCTGCTGAAGAATGCACCCCACCCCAACGCGGCGCGGCTGCTGATGGAATACTATCTGGGCAAGACGATGCAGCAGAACCTTGCGAGGCTCGGGCTGCTGCCGACCACGGCGGACGCGCTGACCGGTGTCGATCCCGCGGTGGCACAAATCGAAACAACGAAGCTTCTCGGCACCACGGATCCAGAACGCATGAACGAGATGCTGTCTTTGGCTCAGCAGATCTATCGCTGAGAGGCATTCCCGGCTTAAGGGGCTGCGCCGGCCTGCTCCGGCACAGCCCAAGCCGACTGCTGCGGAACGACGACGGTCACATTGTCTCCGACGGAGAAGCCACCGAACGGCGGCGCATCGACATTGAGGCGGCTATCGTCGGTCTGCACCACGACCGACCGGATCGGACCGCGGAAGATCGTATGCGCAATCTGTCCGGACCATCGAAGCTCGTGGTCACTGTGAGCCGCATCTGGGGCCGCGATACGGGCGTCCTCGGGACGAACCATGACGGTCACGGGCCGCCCGGGCCGGATCTCGCTTGCCGACTGGCACGCTCCACGCCAGCCCTTGCCGACGACGTTGAGCCGCACCCGATGATCGTCGATCCGCGTGCAGGCCTCCACACTGGCCTCGAGCAGGTTCGGTGTCCCGAAGAAGGCCGCCACGATCCGGTTTGCGGGATAGCGATAGATCTCCTCGGGCGCTCCGATCTGCTGGATTCGGCCGCGATCCATCACGACCACGCGGTCGGACAACGCCATCGCTTCGGCCTGATCATGTGTCACGTACAGGCTCGTCATCCCGAGCCGTCTTTGGATCGAACGGAACTCGTCGCCCATCTGCAGACGGAGCTTTGCGTCGAGATTGCTGAGCGGCTCGTCGAGCAGCAGCACCTTGGGTTCGAAGACGAGGGCCCGCGCGATCGCCACTCGCTGCTGCTGGCCGCCGGACAGCGCCGGTGCCGGCCGCTCGGCGAAATCCTGCATTTCGACGAGGCGGAGTGCCTTGGCGACGAGATCGCGTATCTCGGCCGCGGATTTGCGGCGCACCCGCAGCGGATAGGCGACGTTCTCGAAGACGGTCATGTGCGGCCAGATCGCGTATGACTGGAAGACCATGCCGAGCCGCCGGCGCTCCGACGGAACAAAGACGCCGCGAGCCGCATCGCTGACGATCTCGTTGCCGATGCTGATGCGGCCGCCGGAATTTTGCTCGAGGCCCGCGACCATCCGCAACGTGGTGGTCTTGCCGCACCCCGACGGCCCCAGCAGGGTGACGAATTCACCCTCGCTGACGCGCAGGTCGACGCCGTCGACCGCGACGAAATCACCGAAGCTCCGGCTTACCTTCTCAAGAACGACATTCGACATGGCACGATCCAAGCCTGGTCACATTCCACCGATACGGCTGCTGATGAACTTGAGTTGAACCCACCGGAAGACGATCACGAGAGCCATCATGATGAGCCCGATGACACTGACCTGCTCCGCGTTGCCGTTCGCCCACAGCTTCAGCAGCACGACAGACAGCACCTCGGACCCGACGGAGTAGAGCAGAACGGATGCGCTCAGCTCGCGCATGATGCCGAAGAACACCAGCACCCATCCAACGGCGAAGGAAGGCCAAGCCAGGGCAAGGACGATGCGCCTCATGGTTTGCAGCCAGCTTGCGCCATGCACCCGGGAGCACTCCTCGAGGTCGAACGAAAGCTGCGCATATGCGCTCGACATGGCGCGCACCGAAAGCGGCGTCCCAAGCGAAATATAGGCCAGCAGCAGCGCCCAGATCGTGCCGTAGATCGGAATCGCGTGAGGCAGCAGAGCAAACCCCCAGAGAAACCCGACACCAAGGACGATGCCGGGCATCATCCATGGCAGCCAAGCCATCGAATCTATCAGCAACCGGCCTCGCCACTTCGTTCGGACCGAGACATAGGCGACGGTTGCGCCGAGCAACATCGTCAGCGTGGCGCCGACGAGGCCCAGGAACATTGTGTTGCTGAACCCGCGCCAGAACTCGCTGCTGCCGAATACCGCCTGATAGTGCTCGAGTGTCAGCATGTCCCACTGGTAGAACCCGAAGAACTTGAAGAACGAGCCGATGACGAGTTGTCCGACCGGGAGAACCACCGTCACCACAAAGAACAGAACGCAAAAGGCAAAGGTTGCCCATCGCCATGCACCGAGTTTCATCACCGAAGGCGAATAGCCCTTGCCAGTGATGGTCTGAAAACTTCGGCCGCGCAGCATCCGCCGCTGCAGAAGAACGATCAGGAACAATAGCGCCATGATGACGAAGCTGATCGCGGTTGCATACTGATATTGCGGCGGCGACCGCTGGTTGATCGAGTCGTAGATGTCCGTCGTGATGACCCTAATTCCCGCCGGTGAGCCGAAGAAGAGCGGCGACTCGAAATTCTCGATGCCGCGAATGAAGCTCAGGATGGCCGCACCGGTCAGCGCGGGCAGCATAAGTTGCAGCGTGACAGAGCGAAAAGTTCGCAGGCGTGATGCGCCGCACATGGTCGCTGCTTCTTCGAGACTCGGATCCATCGCTCGGAAGGCGTCCACGATAAGAAGAAACAGGAACGGCACGGAATACTGCATCATGTGCCAGACCACGCCGCCATATGAATAGACGTTGATCGGCGCTGTCTCCGATCCCGTAACCCACTGATAGAGCTGATTGAGCAATCCGACCTGCGGATTGCCGAGCATGCCCCACGCCATTGCGGTCAGGATGGGGGGAATGAAGAATGGCAGCGTGATCAGGACTTCCAGAGCCGCCCGGAATGGCGTGTCGGTTCGCGCCAGTATCCAGGCGAGCAGAACGGCCAGGATTACCGAAGGGATGGTCTTGGCCAGGGATATGCCGACGGTGTTGAGGAGTGTCACCGCGCTTTGCAGCGTGATGACGTCGCGATATCCGTCCAGATTGAAAGTGCCGGCCATTCCCGGCGGCGTCGAATGCAGGCTTCCAAAGAGCAGCATCGACAGCGGATAGACGGAAAGGAAGGCGAGAACGACGACGAGCAGAGCGAGCGCCGCAAGGCGGCCTGCCGCAGTCGCCTGCAGCCACCGCCCGATCCCGCTCAGGCTCGCCGTACGCCTCTCGACGAGATTGTTCACTCCCTCTCCGGCTGAAACGCTCATGGGTCTCTCAGGGGTAAAGCTTCTTGGCGAGATCCATCATCGAGGAGCGCTCAGCCAGCTTGGCGGGACCGATGATCTTGGCATTCACGAACTGCTGCGCGTCCGGATTGGCGCGCTCGGCGGCCGCGGCGTTCACCGGAAGCATCCAGGCGTTGGCGTAGAGCAATTGCGACTCGACGCTGAGGAAGTGGTCGATGAACAAACGCGCAGCGTTGGGATGCGGCGCGTTCCTGAGCACCGCGAGATCCATCTCCGCGAAAGGTGCCCCCTCCTTCGGAATCACGACTTTCACCGGCAGCCCCTTCAGATCGGACGTGAAGGCAAAGATCTGCGGGATATAGATGGCGTACTCGCCGCGAGCGACGCGCCGCGCGTCGTTTCGCATATCGCGGCTGAACACGGGCTTTTGCTCGGCGAGCTTCTGGTTGAAGTCGGTGCCCATGGTCTTTTCCAGGATGGCGAACATGGTATTCCCGCTGCCGAGCGGCCGCATGTCGTCCGAGAGGATCTTGCCCTTCCATTTGGGATCGTTGAGATCGTTCCAGCTCGTCGGGATGTCCTGCTCCTTCACCAGCCGCGTGTTGATGAGGATGCCCATCGGCTGCATGAAGGCCGGCACGCTGTATTCATTGGCCTTGAACGGCGGTCGCAAATGGGCGGCATTCGGGATTGGCGGCAGTTTCTGCACGAAATCGCCGTTCTTGAGTTGCTCCTCGATCATGGTCGTCGTGACCATTTCCGCGTCGCCCAGGAAGCGGCCGGCCGCCTGCTCGGTGCGGATGCGCTCGGAGAGCTCACTGGCACGGAGGTCGAGACTCTCGACCGGAATTCCGTACTTCGCTTCGAACGACTTGAGGACAGCCGTGAAGTAGGGAGCGCCCAAGGCCATGTTGTAGACCACGACCTTGCCTTCCTTCTTGGCGGCCTCGATGACCTTGTCCCAAGAACCGTCCTCGGCTTGCGCGGAGCTCAACAGACCCACGAAACAGGCGACAGCCGCCGACATCCCTAGCTTGAACAACACTTACTCCTCCCAATGCGCTTTTATTTGCTTAATTGATTCACTGGTCTTCAGACTTCCAAGACAACATATTGCTTGTCGATCGTGACCTGAAACGTTTCGGCGCGCAGCTCGCCTTCGATCAGCGCGCCTCCGGACTCGACTTTCAGCTCATAGCTTCGGACCTTGGTGCGATCTGGCTCGCACCATGACCGCCCGGTTCGCAGATCGAATTCCCAGCCATGCCACGGGCAGCGCAACAACTCATCACGACGGCTGTATTGATAATCACCAGGCCCCGTCGCCTCGACGAGCCCGACGATGCGCCCTTTGCACAAGGACGCCCCCTCATGCGGGCAACGATTGCCGACGGCGAAATACTCGCCCCCGACATTGAAAATGCCGATCTCGCGTCCGTTGACCTGGACCAGCAGGCGCTGGCCCGGCGGGATCTGATCCACGGTCGCAACCACATGCCGCGCCATCAGTCCAACCTGTAGAACTTGCGCGCATTCTCGTAGAGAAGCTGCTCGCGCTGGGCTTGCGTGAGGTTGGCGCGAAACGCGTAGCGCGGATCGTCGAAATCCCAATGCGGGTAGTCGGTGGAAAACAGCAGCCGATCCCATCCAATCCTGTCGAACAGATCGATCAATTCAGCTGACGTCGCCGGCTCTTCCATCGGCTGCGTGCTGAACCACACCTGCTCGCGCACATATTCCGACGGCGGCTTCTTCACATGAGGAACCTCGCCCCGAAGCCGCGCCCAGTGCTTGTCCATGCGCGCATTGAGCGACGGCACCCAGCCCAACCCGCCCTCCATGATCACGACGCGCAACTCGGGAAAGCGCGCCAGGACCCCTTCGAAGACAAGGCTGGCCACGACCGCCTGCATGGTCTGGGCGACCGAGTGATGTTCCTCCATGTAATAGGATGTCCATCCGCCGCCGGTCGACGGATGGCCATTGGTGCCGCCGACATGAATCGTGATCGGCAGGTTGTTGCGCACGGCCGCCTCATAGATCGGCCAGTAGCGCCGGCGTCCAAGCGGCTCGTCCGTCTTGGGCAGGATCAGGATCTGGGTAAAGTTGGGATCCCCTCCCCTGGAATCGATCTCGGCGACGGAGGCAACCGTGTCCTCCTGGGCGATCAGCACCGAGGCCCTCAAACGCGGCTCCTGCTTCACCCAGCGTTCGACCTGCCAGGTATTCATCGCGCGGGTCAATGCGACGCCAAGGTCGAGATTTCTCTGACTGCCCGGATTCCACCGCAGGGGTATCAACATGCCCACCTCGATCCCGTTCGGATCGAGGTGCTGTTTCTTCATCAGTTCAAGACTCGATCCCGGCGGCCCGCCCTCCTCCGGATAGGCATCGATCCGCGCGGCGTCGGGCGACATGCGCGGATGCGACAGTGCCTCGGAGAAGGCGTGGCGCAGGTGACTGCCATAGACCGTGAGATGCTCGATCCATTGCCTTTCCAGATAAGGATGCACCTCGGTCCAGGACGTCATCGCCGGATGGATGTCGCAATCGATGACTTTCAGCTTGTAGTTCGAGGCCCGTGGCCGTTCCAGTTCAACGGTGCTCATGGCACAACCTCCATGATCTGATCGGCCGTGGCCAATCGCGAGTAAGTGGCGAGCGCATTTTCACTGGTGATCTTGCGGAAAAGCGCATCAGGGAGCCGGCCGGAGAGAACCGCATCCCCGTCGAAATGCCAATGCGGATAGTCCGTCGAGAACAGGAACAGTTCGTCCGACTTGATGTGATCGGCGAGCCGCATGATGGCCTCACCCTCGTCCGCCGCATCGACCGGCTGCACCGTGAAACGCACATTGTTGCGGATGATCTCCGACGGCGTGCGCGTGACCCACGGAACTTCGGCTCGCACGCCTTTCCATGTCTTGTCGGCGCGCCAGATGAACCCGCTCAGCCACGTCAACCCGGATTCGATTGCAACGACCTTGAGCCCGGGGAACTTCGCGAACACACCTTCCGATATCAGGCTTTGAAGCTGGCTCTCGAATGCGGCGGATTGCGCCACATAGTCCTCGACATAGTATGACGGCCACCCGACGGCGGTAGGCGCATATCGATAGGCGCTTCCTGCATGAATTCCGATCGTCAGGCCGAGGCGCTCGGCGCGTTCGTAGATGGGCCAGAGATGCCGCCGGCCCAGCGTCGTTTCACCGGACACCAGCATGAGCACCTGCACGAAGCGGAAGTCGTCGGCACGGCGGTCGATTTCCGCCACGGCGAGTTCCGCGTTGTGCGACGGGATCACGATCGAGGCGCGGAGCCGCGGATCTCGGTTGAGCCAGTGATCCCTGATCCAGTCGTTGGTCGCTCGGCAGAACGCTGCCGCCATATCCTCACTGTGAAGGACCTGCGCGCCGTAGAGACAGTTTAGAATTCCATAGCGCGGTCGAAACCGATCGAGCACATGGTCCTGCATCGCTTCGAGCGAGGAGCCCGCCTTCGCGCCGCCCGGGAGAAGCCAGTCCGGACGACAGGATAGTGGCGAGTTCTGCGGATAGCTGGTCAGGCTCAGATTGAGACGATCGAGCGCGCGGACGGAGACCATCTCGCGCCAATAGTCGTCCAGATATGGCAGGAGGACGCCCATTCCGGGCACCGCCGGGTGAAGGTCGCAATCGATTGCGCCGGCATACGTCCTCGCCTGATCAAGACCGGCGACCAAGCCGTTTCCTTCCATGTCACTCTCGCCACTTTTTTCTTGGAATTGGGAGATTGGGCTCTATGTTGATATGTCAATAAATGTTTTGTCAAGAAATTTGATCTGGATCAATGCACTGCAAAATGCGGGACTTGGAACGAAGTCCATTGGAGATCTTCGAAAATGCCGGCGACCAAGAAAATCGAGAGGGAGAAAGCTTCGGACGAACGTTCCCGGAATGCCGGAATGCTGGCCCGTGAACATGTCGCCGTGCTGGTGTCGACCCTCGGCATGCGCCTCAACAGAGGCGCGACCGCGTATTACCGCGCGGCCTGGAATATCGGCATCGTGGAATGGCGTCTTCTCATGACGCTCAAGAGCATCGAATCCCTCAATGTCAGTGAACTTTCCGACGCTGCCGACGTCGACAAGGCTGCAGCAAGTCGCAGTCTCGCCATCCTGGCGGATCGAGGGCTGATCTCGATCGAGCAGACTCGCTCCCGTGGCAGAGCCGCTATCGCCAAGCTTACCGGCGAAGGTAGAGATTTCGCCACGAGAATGGCCGAAGCCTCGCGTAAGCGCGAGGCTCGGCTATTCAAAGATTTCCCAATCGCCGACAAAAAACAATTGTCGCAACTTTTGCTTCAGCTTTCTAATGCCTTGGATCATGCTGATTGGGAGCACTAACGGATCACAGACCAGCGGAAGGATCAAGTGAGCTACGATGCTCAAGTCCAACCCGCAGAACGTTTCTCGATAGGATATCCCGTCTCGACCGGCGGTTTCGGATCGCCCCCAAAGTCCTGCTAGGTGGTGCATTGTTCTGAAAGTTGTAGCCGTCTCTCGCTTTTCAACCGAGATCGGCCGCAACAATTCGTAGACGTGGCTAGGCTTGATCTCGGACAATCACATCTTGATCGCATTCGCGAAGAGCCTGTCACCCCACTCGTACAACGGCCGCATGAAGTCCGATTGGGTGTGGATTGCTCGACCTTTGCGCTCGCGCCATTTTCGTCCGTAGGTATCGAACGGAAAGTGTCGCATGTAGTAGTCGCAGGTCTCTTCCCAATGGTCGATCGACAACGATTTGCCGTAGTGTTGGCAATAGAGGCCAGTCGCCACGCGTTCAACGCCACCCGGCTCGCGCGCATGGTGCTCTGCGAAGGTGACCTCCAACCGGTTTCGCCACAACATCAGAATGTCTCGCCGTTCCGGACCGAAGAAACGACGAAAGTCCAACAGTTCGCAATCGGCCTGATAGGGTGCATGATCCCCAGGAGTCATATAGGCGTCGAACAGTTGAACCCGCACGCCGTCGCACTCGCTGGAATGCGTTCCTTCTATGAATCCGCGTAAATCTCCGGTAACGCGCTCATCCGCATCGAAGCAAAACACCCAGTCGAACTGCAAATGTTCGCGCGCCGTCTGCAACAAGAGGCCGCGATGCCGCCCCTCGGCAATCCGGCGTGCCTCGACCTCCGCTTCCCACGACCGATTTGTCACGATCAGAGCGACTTTTGGGTGTTCGCATAGAATCTCCAGCGTACGATCCGTGCTCGCGTCATCATAAGCGACTATCGCATCGACGTGCTTGCCGACGTAGTCCAGTGTGTCTCTGAGAATAAGCGCTTCGTTACGAACGCGGGTGATGCCGATTAAAAGGTGCTTGTGACCTAATAAGCCTGTGTTGCAAGCAATGATTCGCTCGCCCTCGCGAAGTAGCCAACCAATGGTGCCCGGCATAATCATCGCCTCGCGACTTTAATGAATTGACACCAATGATGGGCGCGTATCGCCAAGATTAAGAATTCTCGTTGTCGCCGCATCGAGCTGGCGACCCGCCCCTCTTGACCATCCCTCCCCTTACGGGATTTCGTGACATCTTCTCGAAGAGGTCGTTAGATCAGCGAATGCAAGGCCGTGACCGCGGCCTCGCGGGTCTCCACGGGAACGAACAAATTTATCGAATGTGGTGATAGAACGTATTTTTCAACGACAATCCCGCGGGATTGCAGAATTTGTATCGCCTGAAATGGCAAGTCTGAAGAAACGCCGCCGAAGCAAGTAAGGCTCACCGAACTTAAAGTCTCACGCTCTTTGCGCAAGTCCTTGCTCCTTTCCAGCGTGCGCAGCAGAGTGTCGAGCGATTCCGACTCGCAAGTCATCATGATGCGCGTTTTTCCGGCGGTGAAAGCCGAGGCGAGGACTTGCGGCCAAGATAGGCCGTTTTGCTTGAGATGCTGCGCAAATTTCTCAAAACCGTGACTGAGATTCGTCGAAGCGATCTCCACATGCTCAATACGAGCCATCGAGTTGACGGCCAGAATTTTTCCGGTTTCCATTCCGATAACCTCTTTCATCACTCGCGTGCTGTGTTCGGAATTGCCCCATTTTCGCAAATACAAAGGGATGTTTTGGCTTTGTGCCAGCTCCACGCTGCGAAAATGCAGAACCTTGGCGCCCCAAAAACAAATTTCGGATAGGGATGCAAAATCCAGCCGGCGCAATGGCTTTGCGTTCGCCACGATGCGCGGATCGGCCGAGCAAATTCCGTCGACCTCTTTGATAATTTCACAGCGCTCGGCCTTTAGCGCCGCAGCCATGGCGACTGCAGTTGTGTCGCTGCCGCCCCTGCCTAGTGTGGTGATCTCTTTGGTTCGCGGATTCACGCCTTGAAAGCCCGCTAAAACCACGATGCGTCCGCGACCGAGTTCTTCGAGCACGCGCGCAGGCCGCACATCTAAAATTCGCGCGGAAGAATGAGATTCGTCTGTCATTACACCGGCCTGACTCCCGGTAAAACTAATGGCTGGCGCACCGAGATCAGACAGGGCCATGCTCATCAACGACATGCTGATGCGCTCACCGGTCGTTAGCAACATATCAAGTTCGCGGCGGTTGGGATGCGGGCTTACTTGATAAGCCGCCTTAATTAGTTCGTCGGTCGTCTTACCCATCGCTGAAACGATCGCCACGACGCGATGACCACGGCTGTGCAAATCGGCGAGGCTCCTCGCAACCGCGCGGATTTTTTCCGGGGTTTCTAGACAGACGCCGCCGTATTTTTGCACGATGGTCGGATCGTTGCGCATTTACGTGCGACGGCAGTTGTATGAGCGGTGGCTTGATGTTCGCTTCGCTCCGCCGGATAGTTTCATGCATCTAGCTCCAGAACTGCTTGCGGTCCGCGCAAAGATTGGATCACCCCTATCGAATTTCGCGACGTTTTTTCCGCGCGCCAGCGCGTCTCTGAGGTTCAGAGAATAGGCCAGTGCACGCGGTTGCCCACGTACCTCTCCGCTCATCGCCTTTCACAGCTCTCCAAGTATTCGATACAAGAATCGTTTTTCTTGGCGGAAGATTGGCGGTCACGACAAGATCGGCTGGGTAACGCTAAAGGTCCTGCCGACCCGAAAATAATCCCTGAATGAAAGTGTCGTACCGGTTTCGCCGGGAAATGGCCACACGCACGTCCTCGGACCAGCGGTGCCGCCGACCCGTCTCCACCGCTTCAAGCCGTTCGACTTGGGCACTGAGCCCATCACCGTCCATCAGGACAGTTCTCAATACCGCGCCTCTTTCGGCAAGGCGGCCCCGCCGGATGTGTACTAACAGAGTGGCCCGACGTCGTGTTTTCTAGGACGTTCCAAGACTTGTCAGCCTTGCACTCCCCAAAGGCCTTGCCCAAGGCAGCTAACGAAAATTTGGGTCCAGATGCTGGACATAATCGATGTGGATCAAATATCATCCACCATTGCGCGCGATTGTTCCAAGCTCCGAGAGCTTGGCGGCCGGGCCCTTGTCGGCTGAGACAACAACTGACGCCCCCCGAGCCCGTGCCTACTTTCGCTTGGTTGCCCTGAGTTAGTGCGTCGCTACCAGCAAGGTTGCGCTATGCTGAAACACTTGCTCATTGAAGTCATTGGTCACGTTTCCGGTCTCAGCGACGCGCAGCTTGAACAAATTGAGCGGTCATTGCCCGCGACCAAGGCGCTGATCGATCTTCTCAGTAAGGCACATCCGATCATCGAACAGGCGGAAACGCTCTATAATGAGGCGCAGCCGCTAATCGATCAAGCTGGGAAAGAGTGGCAAACGGTCGGCCCTGCAGCGCAAATTCTGATTGATGTGATCTCACATCATCTCAACAAAGGCAGTTCGCCGGCGGAGGCCACTGAGGCAGTGCACGCGGCGCTCGGCGGGTCAATACAGAACGTTGCGCAGGATCGTGGGATGGACCGGGGAATGAACCGCGTGACCGTGTTTGGGGGGACCGGCTTCGTTGGTTGTCGCGTTGTGCGCCATTTGAGCGTCTCCACCGTTACGGTGCGTATAGCCTCACGGCATCCTGCGCGGGCCGAGGGCGACAACGCGGAACAGGTCATCGCTGATGCCCATGACGAGCGCTCTGTAGAGGCCGCCGTTATGGGTGCCGACGGCGTCGTCAACGCGATCAGCCTTTACACCGAGCATGGAGGCGACACATTTCATTCGGTGCACGTCGAAGCGGCCGCCAGGATCGCTGGAGTGGCACGGCGGGCCGGGGTCAAACGGTTTGTGCACCTATCAGGCATAGGCGCTGACCCCACATCGCCTTCGCCCTATATTCGCAATCGCGGCGAGGGCGAGGTGGCTGTGCAAGCGGCATTCCCTGGCGCAGTCGTTATCCGCCCGGCGGTAATGTTCGCGCCGGACGACGCCTTTCTCACGACAATTCTTGGGCTGCTTCGGACCCTGCCGGCTTATCCGCTATTCGGCGACGGCAGGACGAGGCTTCAGCCGGTGTACGTGGACGACGTCGCCGCGGCGATCGCACAGGTCCTGCGGCAAACACAAAGACCGTTTCCAATCTACGAACTGGCCGGCCCGCGCGTTTACTCATACGGCGAGCTGTTGCGGACCATTGCGCGCACCGCCGGATTGCGGCCAATGCTGGTGCGAGTACCCTTTGCTTTCTGGAACGCCGCCGCCGGCCTCGCTGAGATCCTGCCGTACCCGCCGCTCACGCGCAATCAGGTTGAGCTTATGCAGATCGACACGATGGTCTCGGGCAGCCGGCCGGGATTCGGTTCACTCGGAATTTCGCCGCGATCGCTCGAAGAAGAACTCAAAGCGATGCTCAAGCATACAGACGAGGAAACTCAAAACACAAATAAGGGTCGAGCCAGGTAGGGTTGAGACTTCGTTACCGTGTCACGATGTGACTACTGATGTCGGGAAGCGGCTTACCTCCGAGGTCGCGCACTAGGCCCGATAGATCGATGGTCGCAGCTCAGGGGTCAGTTCATCCGCCAAAGTTTTTACAAGAGCCGAAGGGGAATGCCCCTCCCGAGTGAACCCTTAGCGTGCGGCCAGCCGCCTGGAGCTGTCCGAATTAGGACAATCGATCTGTCACATTAGGATACCCAACGGAGTGCTCCTTTTGCGCAGTCACCTCTTCACTTTGACCGGGAATAAATTGAGTTGGCCGGCTCGGCTCATCCAGCCCAAGTCCGGACGGCAGGCGGCCCTACCACGCGACTCGCGAGGCGGGGTCGCTGCGTGTAGGGCTATCAGAAGTGCTACCAGTTGGGTCGCAAGATGGTAGCGGGAAAAGCAGATCATGACTGACGATCAGGTCAATCTCGTGGTTCGGCACCTTTGCGAGCAATTGCACTTGACGCTCCGATTGAAGGGCAGCGAGGCACATCCACCAAACGCCAAGGATATTGGTTTCGATCTGCCTCTGTAAGAACTGTGTTGCTGACAGGTCTGCGTTCGGCGGGCTTCACAATCGACCACGAGGCAATCGGGGCGAGCGAAGAGCCGCCGTGGTCCTAACGAAAAGCCCAGGACAGAAGTCCCGCGCCAATGTCCGGGTCGTACGCACCGGTCTACCTTTGAGCCGGTGACTTCCGGTCTACTCGCGTGAACGGAATTTGCCAGACCAACGCGACTGGTCGGGCTCGTGCCAATAGACGTCTTTTGCGTCTACTCAATTATTTGGTCAGCTTGTGCGAGTAGTGTCGTCGGAACTACGAGCTTGAGCGCTTTTGCAGTTCTAACGTTGATCCATAACTCGACCCGCGTCGGCTGTTCGACGGGCAAGTCGCTGGCTCGTGCCCCCCCAAGGATTCTTTTGACGTAGTAATCTGATCGAATAAAAAGACGCCGTCTCGACGCACCGTAAGCGAGTAGACCACCTTCCCCGACGAAATCCGGCGATGTCGCGAAGCTCGAAATGCGGTGCATCAACGCCAACGCTGCGATGCGGCTTCGATACGCGAAACGAGGACACGTTCGCGACTCCATCGACCATCGGCCCCGGACCCGACGAGCGCAAGAGCGCACCCTCGTTAGTATTACTTGGGCCGCTTAACGATACCAGATCGCTTCGCAGATGGCCTCCGGGTGACGATCGTTTCAATACCTTGCAGCGTCCGCGCGAATTCGGACCGCAGGTGCTGCGCGTGTGCTGCATCCTTCGGCTCAGATAAAAATGCAATCTTCACGAAGAAGCGGTTCAATCGCGATGTGACGAGAAGATTGTCAGAGTGTTGCGAGCGTAAGTTCGTGATCTGTCGTCGCATCTCAACGAGATCGAACCGGTCATCGTCGGGCTTATTCGCCAAATGAAGCTCATACCGTTGCGGTAGATGAACGAAGCCGCCGCGCCGAATATCTTGGCGCGACGACCTCGCCATGGTGAACCCGGACGGGGCAATGTCCGGTGCAGAGAGGTTAGCGCTCCGCAGCTCGGGTGCAATCGAAGACGCGGATTAAGCTTGATGTCGTCGCGGAAAGTTAAATCTGGAACAAGCGCTACTGTGGTCTACAGCACGCCCGCGCGTCCAGTTAAGCGCTCCTTCTCCAGCGACGTCCCGGCGACACGATCAAGGTCGGAGCCTAGCGCTTTGGCGCGGGTTACGTCGCGCTCAATCGATCGCTCGGACTTGCCAGATTTTGCCGCCGTGTCCTTAGCGAAACTGTCCATAAGGCCGTCAAGCCGCCTTTCGCTTGGAGATCGGCTTTCGCCCGTTGCGCCGACGTCAGGTCGCGGCGGATCAGGTTTTCGTCGATTTCCATATCCAACCAAATTCAACTTCACGAAGCACTCGCCCGGCGAGCGTGGCGGCCCCGCTAATTGCCGCTATCGAATGCCGCTAGCGCCGCTATTTGTTGATGTAAGTGACTGAAAAACACTTGCTGGCGCTCCCTAGGGGAATCGAACCCCTGTTTCAGCCTTGAGAGGGCTGAGCAGCAAGAGTGAGTTCGCCGCCGGAGTTGTGGCTAGGATCAAGAGCCGAGCCCCTGGTTCAGGCGGAGTTCCATCCATCAAGGACTAGGTGGTTGGCGCGAGCTTTTGTCAGAATTCGCGGCCTAGTTCACGAGTCGCGACCCGCTAGTTGCTGCTTTTGACGAGACTTCGACCTACGACATTTAGCGGGCAACGCGAACTCAGAACTCAATATCGAGCGCGCTTCCCCTATCGACTCACGAGTTTTGGCTTTTGGTGAAAATCGACTCATGATTCTTGGGTTTCTCGACTCGCGAATTTTTGGCAGGCCACGATAAATCAATGGGTTAAGCGACTCGCTTTTGATTGGTCCCGACACGCTTCGCGAGCTTCGGCTCGGCGAGCCAGCGCCACAAATGGCAAGCGAAGCGGGCGAAGGCTGCCGCGCCGAAGCCCGACGGGCGAAGGCGGGCTGCGAAATCAATGATTTGGGCCTTGACCGAATTTTCCGGTGGACCGGCTGATTTTGTTGGAGCCAGACATGATCAAGATCGCGACACTCCCCGTTGCGACACGCGATACCCGCGAGCGCATCCAGCGGTGGATGTGTGGCGCCGTTCCTGCCTCTCTCATTCCTGCCTCTCTCATTCCGGGACTGAACATGCGCAAGCTTCTGGCGATTTTGGTGATCTCGTGCTGGGCCACTTCGGCTTACGCACAAAAGGCCGACCTCATTGTCACGAACGCAAAGATCGTGACGCTGGATCCTGCATCGACGATCGCGCAGGCGCTCGCCGTCCGCGACGGCAAGATCGTTGCAGTTGGCGGCAACGATGCCATGGAAGGCCTGATCGGGCCCGCGACGCGCCGCGTCGACGCCGGCGGACGCACCATCATTCCGGGCTTGATCGATTCCCATATTCACGCCGTGCGCGCCGGCCTCACCTACGCCACCGAGGTCAACTGGATCGGTGCAAAGACCATCGACGAAGCCATGGAACGCCTGCGCCAGGCGGCCAAAGCGCGCCCGGCGTCCTGGATCATCGTGGCCGGTGGCTGGAGCGAGTTGCAATTTGCGGAGAAGCGGCGGCCGACGCTCGCCGAGGTGATGTCGGCCGTGCCTGACAATCCGGCCTACATCCAGCTGTTCTATTCGGCGCTGCTGATGACGCCGAAGGCGCAGCAAGCCCTCGGGATCTCCGCGGATCAGTTGCCGGCCGGTATCACGTCTGAGCGCGCCACATCGGGCGAAACCACGGGCTGGTTCAACGGCTCCATCGTCAGTATCTCCGCGCTGTTCGATCGGCTGCCGCGGCCGACTTTCGAAGACAATGTCGCCGGGACCCGGCAGTTCTTCACGGAGCTCAATCGTCTCGGAATTACCGGGATCGTGGATCCCGGCGGCTTCAGCATTTACCCCAGCCACTACGCCGCCCTACAAAAGCTCTGGCGTGAGAAATCACTTTCGGTGCGTGTCGCCTACAGCCTGTTCGCCCAGAATGTCGGCGCCGAATTCGAGGAGTACAAGAACCTCACGCCGTTCCTGCCGATGGGATTCGGCGACGACATGCTGCGATTCAACGGAATCGGCGAGCGGATCACCGGCGCCATGTACAACAACAACGCGCCCGACGCGGCGGCGAAGGACAAGTTCCTTGAGATCATTCGCTGGGCGGCAAAACAAGGGCTGACGGTCACCATCCATTGGCAGGAAGACAAATCCGTCCATCAGCTCCTCGACCTCTATGAAGAGGTCAACAAGGAGACGCCGATCGCGCCGCTGCGCTGGTCCATCGCCCATCTCGACAACACCTCGCCCGAAACGCTGACGCGGATGAAGGCCCTTGGTGTGGGCTGGACCATGCAGGACGCCATGTACCTCGGAGGCGACCGTATCGTGGCGCAGGCCGGCGAAGCTGCGCGCCAGATGCCGCCCATCGTCACGGCGTTGCGGACGGGCGTCCATGTCGGGGCCGGCACGGATGCGCATCGGGTCGCATCCTACAATCCGTTCGTAGCGCTGCAATGGATGCTCGACGGCAAGACCGTCGGCGGACACTCGACGCGCGGCCCGGCCGAAACACCCAGCCGCGAAGATGCCTTGCGCCTCTACACCGTGGGAAGCGCCTGGTTCTGCTTCGACGAGACGCGGCGTGGCACGCTCGAAAACGGCAAGCTCGCCGACTTCGCGGTTCTCGACCGGGATTTCATGTCCGTCCCCGTCGAGCAAATTGGCGCCACGGCGTCCCTGCTGACGGTCGTGGGTGGCAAGGCCGTCTACGCGGCGGATGTTTTCGCGAATGCGAAATAGGAGATGGAGGCGCGCTGGGCCGCTCTCGCGAAATCTCGGCCTGTTGTCCAATGCAGCGATATTTGCTCTCGTCTCACACCATGCAGCTCGGGCCGACATACGTTCCAGCCAGTTCCTGGGCGGCGGTCCCTTGGTGGCTGCCCGGCAGCCGCGCTCATTCAACCACCTCGTCGGCGCGTAACAGGAATGATTCCGGTACTTTCAGACCGAGTGCCCTGGCGGTCTTCAGATTGATGACGAGGTCGAACTTGGTCGGCTGTTGGACTGGCAAGTCGGCGGGCTTCGCCCCGCGCAAAATCCTGTCGACAAAGGTCGCGGCAAGCCGCCATAGGTGGGTTGCGTCCACGCCGTAGGACATCAGCCCGCCCGCATCGACGAACTCTCGGTATTCAAACATCGTTGGAATTCGCGCGGTCAGCGCTCGGGTCGCAATGGCGAAGGTGAGTGGGACGCCGACGGCATAGAGTGCGTCCGCACGGTCCCTGAGGGCCTCGAAAGCCGATGCAACGTCCTCTGCGCGCCGGATTTCCAATATCGTCGCCTGGAGGCCGAGCGCGGAGGCCGCCGCCTGCACCTCATCCATCCTGTTTTTGAAACCGGGGCTATTGGCATTGACCATAACGGACAAGCGGCGGAAACCTGGGACAACCTCGCGCAACAGCTCGAGGCGCTTGCCGGCAAGACTGATGGGGTTGAGCGCCAGGCCGGTCGCATTGCCGTCCGGTCGGGCCAAACTTGCGACGAGGTCGCTGCCCACAGGGTCGCCAGAAATGGAGACAATTGGGATGAGCGATGTCGCGCGTTTTACCGCGAGGGTCGGAGATCCCCCCACCGTGACGATGACATTCACCTTGAGCCGGACGAACTCGGTCGCAATTTCGTTGGAGCGTTCGGTATGTCCCTCCGCAGAGCGATACTCGATCGCAACGGTCCGCCCCGCGATCCAACCGAGATCGCGCAACCGATCCTCGAAATCTTGGGCCGACCAGGCCGGGCCCAAGAATCCGATGATGGGTAGCTTTCTCGTCTGCTCCGCCCGCGCCGGGCTCGGGCCCATAACCGCGGCAACGCCGACGAGCGTGATGAACTCGCGCCGCCTCATTGAGTTACTCGTTTGAAGCGCCCGACTGAGGCATACAGCCTAGCATTTTTCAACCGGGAGCCGAGCGAGAAAAGGGCTGGCAGCCCGCCCTAACCGTGCGACGCAATGTCCGCAACGGGTCAAAAACGGCGCCTGGGAAGTCGGCCGGTCACTTCCGGTCCGCCCCGATAAGCGGACCACCTCGCAGTTCGCTTGCACTTCGCATTGGGGCCATCAGTAGAAGTAAGCCGTCCTCACTCGATCACTTCGTCGGTGCGGGCGAGGAGCCCTGGCGGTACAGCCACATCGAGAGCCTTTGCCGTTTTGAGGTTGACTGCCAACCCCGTCCCGATGCACCCAACGACTTCCTTGTCCAGCCCGCCGCCATCCCAATGAGGCGTGGCACGTCGCCCAACAGTCGAAGAGCGCCTGCCCTTCGGCGAGACTTGGTAGAACCAAATACGCTGGCGATACGCGAACGCAACACGACCGTCCGCGAGCTTGTGGTCACCGTCCCTCGTAAACGGGTGGACGCTTTTGTGCCTCGGCATCACGGCCTTCCTGGAAATCCCTGGTCGTGAGCAGCGCACAATATTGGTCGCCGAGCTTAGCGAGCGCCGTCTGAGAGTCTTCGAGCGCCATATGGGAGGAGGCCAGGGACGTCTTAATGCCGAGAGGGCCGCATGCGGCGATCTTGTTGGCGATCTCGACAGCCTTCGCGAGCGCCGCATCTCGATTTGGGGCCACTTCCTGAACCGTTCCCATCCGGAGGGCTTCCTTCGCACCCCAATGATCGCCTGTTAGAATGAACCGCATGGCATTTCCCCATCCGGCTTCTCTGGGGAAACGAACCGTTGCACCGCCTCCGGGAAAACGGCCGTGCGTGTTCTCATCCTGACCGAACTCCGTGTCTTCCGACGCTACGCGTATGTCCGCTACAAGGAAAAGCTCGTGCGCCATATTCCAGGTGTCGCCATGCACCGCGACAACCAGAGGCTTCGTGAGCGCTGGCCTGGTCCGCCCTAGAGGGTCGATGAAGCCGGGCCCATCCATCATCTTTTTTCCAGACTGAGCGAATGCCTTGTAGGCATCGACATCGACACCTCTGGAGAAGCGGTCGCCATAGCCGAACAGAACCGCCGCACGGAGCGAAGGGTCCCGATCATACTCGTAGTATGCTCTCGCCAAGCTTTCTGTCGCATCCGGATCCAGCCGGTTGTCGATGTAGGGCCGATTGATGCCAATCAGTACAATTTGGCCTCTGCGCTCGATGGTGATCTTCGTCTGCTGATCGTACGGGATGTCCGCCATAAGCCTGGACTGCGCGGCCTCGTCGGTTTGTGATGTCATCGACTTGTCTCCCGATTTCTGGGCCTGCAACGCAACCGTCCCGAAAAGAACGGCCACTACTCACCGCGATCGGTGCTGAAAGCTGTGGTGTTGAGCAACGCCAGGCATTGCCCCATAAGCCCTGTTGGCCCCATACCAGGGAGCCGCGCCGCCAGGGAGTTCGAGGCCCATTCTGCCTGCTGGCGTTAACTCGCAGTCGTTCAATATATCCCTGTTGGGATATTGCGCCTGAAACGAAGCTGGATTTTGAGTCGCCCACGTCGGGCACTGGGCACTTGCAGAGCTTATCGCGCCAATCGACATCATCGCTGCAATAATGGAAGTCCTGAATCCAATCATAATCGTACTCCGAACGGTTGTTGTTTTCGTGCGGAGCGTTCGCGCTGGCTAGAATCGGCTGCTCTGTTGAAAGCGTTTCCTGCGAATTTTTTTGACAAGGATTAGCTAGGTATGCGCTTGGGAAAAGACACGCAGTGGAAAATCACAGCTGCGCGAACGGCACATCAGCACGCTCACCGTTGCGTGAGCCGCACCCGCATCCACGCATGTCTGACGTCGGGATTGCGGTCCTAGATCATGCGCCGGGGCTGTTGAGACGAGCCGCCGAAAACCTCCTCCTTTCGCGTCCGGTAGATGGTGACAACCTCCCGGCACGCTTTGACATTCAACCGGTGGAAATCGATCTTCAATTGATCCAGCTCGCCAACGGTTATCCGGTAGTTGGCCGCGCCCAGGAACAGCAGCGCCATAGTGGTGGGCCATGAGAAATCGAGAGACTTGGCCAGGATCAACACCGGCTCGCGATCCTTCTCGATCAATGCCCGTTCCGCGACGTCTATTGGAAGCCCACAGAGCAACGACAGGGCAACGGTGGTCTCGTTGAACTTGAGAGAGTGAGCAAGCTCGAAGACCTTGTCTTCCGTCAATTCGCCTCTCTCGTGCAGTTTTGCCACCGTGCGTTTCGCGGTGAAGTAATCCTTCGACGCCGGGCCAAACCTGGCGTGAATGGCCCCGGTGACATCGACGACGACGCGATGGACCTGATGTTCGATATCCGGACGCTCCCTCTTCAGCTTTTGCCGCACCTCCTCAGAGGCTTTGGCGATCAACTGGTGGAAGAGATGTCGGGGAATATCCTTTCGAAGTCCCACCGACTCGGCGAGGATCGAATCCCCTTCCGACCGCCGCACCAGGTGCAGAAATCCGGATTTGGAGAGGTTCGCCCCGGCATTTGAAGCGACCGAGGTTACGACCTCGGGAGATCCCCGCACCACCAGGACATCGGTGACCGCTTCCGGGACCGTTTGTCGCTTGGAGATTGCAAGCAAATGTTGCTGGCTCTTGTTCTTGGCACACGCAATCAATGTCTCGGTGTCAAGGCGCTCCGACTGACTGAGAACCGGCCATGCGACATCGATGCAGTCGTCGCTTGCCATCTGCCGGGTCAACGCATAGGGCGCGTTTGAGCTGCATGCGAGCTTTCCTGCAAGCTTCGCCCGCGCGCCCGCTTCAATCTCCTGCGCGAGACGACCGATGACCTCACCGAACGTCCAGATCTGCTCCTCGGAATAAGTGCCGGCGATCAGGATGTCTGCCGCATGCCAGAGGGCCCGCAGACAACTCTCGGGATTTCCTCTCGCAACTGCTTCGTCCAACTCGGCCAGGAATGACGTGATAGCAGCCATTGATGCGCTCGCAGTTTGAAAATAATCGAACGACAAAAGCGGATTTCAAAGCAATGGGCGATGACACCACCCAGACCTGAACACGCGGTAAAATCATTCCCGCCGCCTTGGATCGGGCATAAGATCCGCCTAATCAGATCGATCGAATTTTAGGTATTGCCTGACCTGGAGGGAGCGGACGCCGTCGACAACCCGCCCAACGTAGCTGCACCCGCGAGATCGCGCGCCTTGACCAGCAGCAGCCTCGGGCAAGCGAAAGATGACCTCGGCTGGGGCAGCGGCACGGCCCACCGAATGGTTCGGCTCACGCTCAAGGGATTACGGTGACAGTGCTACTGCGTGCCGTACTCGAATGGCTGCCATTGTAACTGGAGGCGCGCCCGGCGTAACTAAAATACCAGCAACAGTCCCGAAACCAGCAAGATGCTGAGAATAATTCGCCGGAACAGCGCGTCATTGACGCAGCGAAAGACGTAAATCCCGAGCGCTGTTCCTGCAACGAGCGCCGGGATGCCGACGGCGAAGTCAGCCAGGACCTTTGTCGACAGATCTCCTCGGATCAGCATGAGAACAAGTGCGAATATCTGCATGGCGGCGATGAAGGGTTGAACCATTCCGCGCTGTTCGGTTTTCGGCACGCCGTGGATGTCACACCATATGGTCGGTATTGCACCCGGCATTGCCGTCAACCCGCCGACAAAGCCTCCGCTGAAGCCGATCAATGCATTACGTCCCGCATTCATCTGCAAGCGATGAGAAAGCGCCGGCCGGAATAACGTGTAGGCCGCGTAGCAGGCGACGGCGAGACCAAAGCTCTCCCTGAAGATCCGGGCGTCTGCAGCTTGCAGCAACCACACGGCGATCGGAACGCCGAGCAATCCGCCGACGACCAGTCCCGAGCTCTGCTTCCAGCAGATGCTTTTTCTCAGCGCCCAAAGACCCGCGGCTTGCACGGTGATGCTGCAGGCCATCATCAGCGGGACCGCCTCCCGTGGTGGGAGAACGTGAAGGAGAATCGCGCCGGCCACCGCCGAAAAGGCAAAGCCCGCGAGGCCCGAGACGAAAGCGCCGCAAAACACGGCAATGCTGAGCAGGCAAAACGACGCCATGTCGCCCATGAGCTAACCCTTCCTGTCTGTCAAATCCTGGAATAGCGACCTGGCGATCAGTCCCCGGACGACAGTCCGGGCGGCTCGGGCGGTGCCCCGGCATCGCCCTGGCGGGTCGACGTCAACATCGTGGCCGCAAGGATGTGAAAAATGACAACGCAGATGGCGATCGTTGCGAGCAGCGTATTCTCGCCCGGCGCCGAAATCCGAAGCTTGCGTTCGGGCGACTTTTCACTGACCGGCATTGTCTCGCCCTCCAACATCTGACCGAGAGGCAAACTGGGGCCACCCATTGTCGATCAGGTGGTGGTTCTGTCGAAGGGTGCGCTCTGCCTGCAGCCGTCGCGCATGGTGGAGCGCTTGAAGGAGGCGCCCAAACCAGCCTTCCTTTCGGGAAGACCCCGTGGAGGCGACAAACGAACTCGCTGAAATTGACGCATCGCCTCTGGGTGAAGCTCTGCCGTTAAACAATGGTACGGAGGATGCCACGAGCGACTGAAACATCTTGTGAAGCAACAACCCATAGAACACGCGGGTGAGACGCCGTGCCTTATCTTCCAAGCGCATGACACGAACACCTTGTGTGAGTGACCGGATACGGCTGGAAGTATCGAGCGGGACGCGGGGCCACGCTTTAAGGCGAGCTTAATTTGTTCTTATCGTTTCCTTGATTCTGAAGGGTGTGCTTGCTTTCGGGCCCGCGTACCGGTTGAATATCCGCCTTGCGCACACCTCCGAAGGCATTGTTTTGCTGTACCTATTTGACGAGTTTGTCCTCGACACCGACCGGCGGGAATTGCGCCGTGACGGACGTACGATCCCGTTGCAGCCCCAGGTTTTTGACATCCTCGAATATCTGATCCGCCACCGCAGCCGGGTGGTGACCAAGGACGATCTGATCGGTGCAATTTGGGGCGGGCGCATCGTCTCGGAGTCAGCGCTCACCACCCGCATCAACGCAGCCCGTACCGGAATAGGCGATTCCGGCGAGGCGCAGCGGCTGATCAAGACTTTGCCGCGCAAAGGCGTCCGCTTTATCGGCACGGTGCGGGAAGCGGCCAGGGAGGTCGAGAACGCGGTCGTAACTCTGAAAACCGAAATCTCCACCCTGGTGGTCGGCCGGACCCCCTCCTTCGCGACGATCGACCAGATGACGCGGCACGTCCTGTCCGGCAAACGGCAGATGACTTTTGTCACCGGAGAAGCCGGGATCGGCAAAACGGCCTTCATCGCCAAGGCGCTGGAGCAGCTGACGGAACAGGGCTTCGATCAGCTCTATGGGCGCTGCACCGAACGGTTCGGAACAGACGAAGTCTTTCTTCCACTCATCGATGCGCTGGTGAGCCGTTATCGCGCAAACGGTCCGGAATTGATTTCGGCAGTTCGCGCCCACGCACCCACTTGGATCCTGCAATTGCCAGGCGTCATCGACGCATCGGAACGCGCGGCTTTCCAGGACGAAGTGTTCGGCGCGACGCGCGAGCGGATGCTGCGCGAATTTTGCGATCTTCTGGAAGCGCTGAGCATCGACCGCCCCTGGGTTCTTGTTCTCGAAGATCTGCACTGGAGCGACTTCGCGACACTCGACGTACTGTCTCGCTTCGCGCGCGGGAACGGCAAGGCGCGCCTGCTGGTCCTCTGCTCCTATCGTCCGGCCGACAGTTCCGTCGGCGGGCATCCCATCCCTCGCCTGCACCGGGATCTCGAGATTCATGGATATTGCAGCGAATTGCGCCTCGATCGGTTGTCGCGTCCCGAGGTCGAGCGTTACCTGGCATTGCGCTTCGACGACGAGGAACTTGCCTCCAGCCTGTCAAAGCCGGTATTCGAGCGAACGCTGGGACATCCCCTGTTTGTTGCCACGCTGCTCAAGCACTTGATCGACCAGGAGTCGATCATCGAAATGGACGACGGATGGCGCCTGTCCTCACAGGCGGCATTTGCGCAGGACCGCATTCCAGACAGCCTCGTGAACATGATCGGCCACGAGCTCGATCGCCTCACCGACAACGAGCGGCGTCTGCTCGACGTCGCCAGCGTTGCCGGCGAGGAATTTTCTGCGGCCCTCGTTGCGGCCGGTCTGTCCGACGATGCGATCGACGTCGAAAGGGACATCGAAGCGTCGATCCGGAAGGATCAAATCCTCGCTCGGTCAGGGGTTTCCGAGTGGCCCGATGGCACATATTCGGGCGCCTACGCTTTCCGCCACATTCTCTATCAGAACATCATTTATCAGAATCTGCCGCCCGGGCGCCGCGCACAAACGCACAAGCGCCTGGGCAAGAGGCTGGAGGAGGCCTATGCCGGCCGCACCCCTGAAATAGCGCCCGCGCTTGCACTTCACTTCGAGCAGGGTCGCGACTTTCCGAGCGCGTTGCGTTACCTCCGAGAAGCGGCAAAGAACTCGACGAAACGCCTCGGCCATGCGGAGGCCGCAAGCTATCTGACCCGCGCGCTTGGCATACTCGATCGTTTCGATGCTGCCGACAAATTCTCAACCCGCGTCGCTCTTCTGCGGGAGCGAAGCTGGGCTCTTCGCTCGTGCGGCGACCTCGCCGGCTCCATCCGTGATCTGCGAGACATGATTGCCTGCGCCGAACAAGCGGGCGATGTCCAGCAACAGCTCAACGGCCTCACGGCCGTGAGCAGCCTCTGCTTGCGCGTGGATCGCCACGCCTGCCTTGAGGCCGCTGAAGATGTGCTGTCGCGAAGCCAGGCGCTGGCCGACGACACATTCAAGGCCCTGGTCCAGGGCAGCAGCGCGAGCGTCAACCTGTTCCTCAACGGCTGGCGCAAACAGGACGCCACGCTCTGCGACAGGGCGATCGAGCTGAGCGCGAATGCCACGAATTATGGCATCCTGATCAGGCGCAATGGAATATCCGGCATCGTTGATTGCTGGAGGTCGCAGTACCAGGAGTGCCGCCGCGCCGGCACGGAAGGCAAGCGGTTGGCGCGTCTGGCCGGCGACGTCTACACTTTTGTTCTGTTCAACGTTCTTGAGTCGATCGCGCTTATTCATCTGGGCGAGTGGCGCGAATTGCGACGTGAAATCACGGCCGGCCTCGAACTGGCCGTCAGGAACGCGAACGGCCCCAGCAGCGCATTGTGCCGGCTGACGCTTGCCTGGTTGCACGTCGAAGCGATGGACTTTGATGGAGCCCGTGAGCTCTGCGAAAGCGTCGACGATAGTCTGCTGGTCGGAGACCAGTCGACGTACTTCCACAAGCGGGCCGTCCTTGCCAAGGCCTATGTCGGGCTGAACGACCCGTCGGGAGCTCGCAGGCAATTTGATGACATCGAGCGCCGCAGGCATGAAGAAGGCATCGACATCGAGTTTACCGCCGCGACGCAGGTGTATCATTGTCTCGGCGAATATTACCTGCAGGTTGACGACTTTACGCAGGCTGAGAGCTGTGCGCGCCAGCTCCACGATTATGTGGCCACGGCTCCGGATCTCAATCACCTGGCCCAGGCCCACGGACTGCTCGCCCGTACTGCGCTTGCCATGGGCAATTCAGCGGAGGCTCAGTTGCAGCTGTCCCGCGCGCTGGAGATCGTCGACAGTGCCGACTTCCCGATTGCTTCCTGGCGGGTGTACCGCACGGCCGCCGAGATCTTCGCGAAGTACGGCGACGTCGACAGAGCGGCGACGTATCGCATGCGATTTGTCGAGACCGTCCGAAGACTCGCGCAAAATTTCGAACCCGGGGATCGGCTGCACAAGAGCTTGCTCGCCATGTTGGCGACGCGAACAGCGCAACTGGAAGCAATGACCTCTCTGCCTTCGCGGCCCGACAGTGCACGCCATTGACCCGATCCGCCTCGACACGCATGGCGGCCAGGTCTGCAATCTGCCGCTCAGTCGGCCGAAATGGCGTTAAGCTGTGCGGCAAGTTGCGATGAAAATGGCTAAGCTATTTTGAGCTTCGCGCCGCGCGCCAATCCTTGCGAACGCCGGCGAGGTCCGCTGCTCAGCATATCATGGGGTTATCCCCGTGGTCGCAAACTCCACCCGGTTGATCCGAGGGCACTGGCGCAAATGCGTGGTAGGCCGGCGCAGCGATCGATCGCTCGAAGCGGGAGCTCGCCCCCACGCCCTGTTCGGTGTGCCGATCGCCGGTGCGGTGCTCACGCGCCTGGAGCGGCGTGCTGAAGATTGCGGTGACGACCAGTCCGGTCAACAGGGCCTTGGACAGGACTGACGCGATGGGATTTTTGAATGGTGTCATCGTGGTGGTTCCTTTCGTTTGGGGGATCCCCCGCGAGGCAAGAGATCCGATCCACCACCCTTAGACGTGCGTTGTCGCGCGCTTATTCCCAAGTCACAAAGTAGTTTCCGAGGCGCGTACAATCTTCTCGGACACGAGACAGAGCTCTACGCCGGATTCGGTTGCCTGCACCGAACGTGAATAAAAGTTTAGTTAGCCGAGAACCGGACGCGTCCACGCGGTGCGAGGCGAGCCTTGTTGAGGCTGTGACGGCGAGACCGAAAACGCGCATGGACCCACGGCGCGTATAAGACCATATTACCCAGGCATCACTTTGTTCGAAGAGCAAAGGATTGGTCGAATGTACGCCAACATTCTCTTGAGCACGGACGGATCGGACGTCGCGCGAAAAGGCGTTGAGCATGGCATTGCCCTGGCGAAGGCGTTGAACGCCAGGCTGACGATCATCACGGTGACGGAAGCGCTGCCGGTCGACTATGGGAGCGGACACGCCTCGGGATGGATTCCGACGCAGGAGGAGGTTGACAGCTATGACGCAGCCTGCAAAGCCCGTGCAGGCAAAGTGCTCGACGACGCGCGCGCCATGTCGGAGCAGATCGGCACGCCTGCGGAACTCCTGCACGTTCCGAATGCGCACCCGGCGACTGCGATCATTGAAGCAGCAGAGTCGAGAGGCTGCGACCTGATCGTCATGGCCTCTCACGGGCGTCGCGGCCTCAGGAAGCTGTTTTTGGGCAGCCAGACATCCGAGGTCCTGGTGTACGGAAGCGTGCCGGTGCTGGTCGTGCCGAAGCCGGCATAGTGCAGGGCTTACCCCACGCCACTCGGCTGTTCTGCTGGGCGAGCCCAACCGAAACAAGGCGCCAATCGACCGCTCTCACGCGGCAGGAGAATTTTATGGTCAGTGAAAAAGGCCCGAACATCAAGAAGAAGCAGAAATGCAAAAATTGCGAGGGCAAAGGCTTGCTCAAGAAGGGCGAGAAAGTGGTGAAGTGCCAGCGCTGCAAGGGCACGGGGGTGCGGTGATGTTGAGTTGATGACCGCTCTATTCCCGGGGGATTGCGATGACAGGGCACTTCCCAGCAATCGATTTTATTTTTGATCAGCCCGGCTGGATCGGGCCGAAGTCACGGCGTCACCGATTCGCCTTAGCGTATTCGTGTTGCGCAACGTGCTGACGCCCTTCAGGCGCCCCGCGCCTAACGCCGAAAGCAAACGCGATCGCGCTGGATCGCCCGTAAAATGGATCCAGAGATCGCCGCCGGCGACGGCTATTCGTTCATCGCTGATATAGCGTGCCAGGGCGTTTTCGCCGCCTTTCGGGATTGGACTGCGCATCACGCGAACAGCGACCCTTTGCGGATCAGCGGTCGCTTCGGCACGAAACGGGTTTGCGCGTAGCAGGCGTCGCCACGCGTCAGCGTTGCGAACGATGATTGCGACATGCTTGCCGAACCGCACGTTGAAGGCCGCTTCGAGATTTTCTTCCAACTCGGAAATCGACGCCTTGTCGCTGTCAAACGTCAGATTTCCCGTCGCGCCGATGGTTCTGGGGTCGTGGAGGCCGAGGCCTTGCGCCATGGCACGCAGCTCGGCCATCGCCAATCGCCGGCCGAGCGGGAGAACCACACTGTAAAGCAGGGCCACGTAGGTCGTCATCGTTGGATGGCTCTCGTTCTCGGTCGGCTATCCTGACCAGCTTTATCGTTCACAACGTCAAATATCTTACGGGGTGCAGTCAAGCACTGTCACCGTAATAGCCCGCACCATGAAGCCACTGGTATTCCGGCCGGCAACATCAAGCTTCGTGCAGTATTCTGGGCGATCCATCACAGAAAGGTCGTGAGCTCATAAGCCAGCACGGCTCCGCCAAGACAGCGCCGCCATGGGTTCACCCCGCGGAAAATCTCGTCGAGGGCCCAAATGATGAGGCCGCCTTTGAACACGATGTCCAGGGCAATAGCGGCATTGCCCAGCGGCTGCCAGACCCAGCGCAGGGCACCGGCCACGATGACGACCCAAAGAACGAGGTTGGGGACCTGGGCGATCGTGATGTCACCGGTTTCGCGATTCCGAAAGAACCATTGCAGGAACCTGGACATGATCGCGCTCGCCTCTCCGATCGCGAGGTTACTCGAATACTCCGGTCACCGCGATTGCGGCCGTCCCGATGTCTGCGATCGAGGGCCGCATCAGGTCTTTCGCGATTTCGGGAGATGACGACGACAGCGCTGGATTGCATGCCATCGACGGGCCGGCCGTGCGTCCCGACGCATTTCTGCTTGTTCGGTGGAGCAGCCACATCGATGAAGGGCGCCGTCGCCGGCGCCCTTCATCGCTTGCCGCTCAATCCCGGCTGCGATGCAGCACGTGCCGTTGCTGCTGCGGCGCGTAGGCCCGCATCGGGTTGATACCGCAGCTCTCGTTGGTGCCGCTCGCGGTGGCACGGCACTGCTCAAAGGTGGAAAACTCGCAATTGCCGGGGTAGCCCGATTGGCGGCCCTGCAGGCAATAATTGTCTTGCACCTCGGTTGCGGACACGGCGGTAGAGGATGCCGCGACGGTCAGGGTGGAAACCGCCGCAAGGACGGCGATGGCAAGATGACGATGCATGAGGGAACTCCTGTGTAGCGCTCGCTGGATGCGAGAACTCTCGTGAGCTAACGTTTCAGATCTCGGATACTTTGCAGGTGGAGAGATTAAATCGCTGTTATGTGCCACAGGGGCGGCACGCCCGTGCTCCGCTCCACCACGCACTCCGCACCATCGATAACGGAGGGTGCGTGACGAAAATCCCTGATGGTGGCGGGCTTGTCGCCGACCCAGCACGTACCGAATTTGGTCCAGCCGGCGGCGCTCGACCTCACAGCTCAGGTGGCCAGCCCGATCGCTCGGCTCGACGCAATGACGACTTTACGATCAGGCGATGGAAGGGCGCGATTCCCGCGATATAGGCCCGCCCTCCCAAATGATTGAAGGTCACGACCGTTGTGGCGACAAGTCGGCGGCACAAAGCGGACTCTTCAACCAAAACGGACAAACGGAAGTCGAGATGGCGATCGTCCTCGCCAAGAATAATCTCGTGACGACGCCGATCGTAGACCCGAAAGAAATCGATCCTGTCGGTCGCAACGTCATCGCGCAATTCGGACGATGTCTTAAGACCAAACCCCGCAACCAAAGTGTCCCTTAGAGCCACTAGCCAGCCAACCCACCGCGCCTGACCCATAAGCATATGGGTGGCGAGGCGCTCGGCGTCGCCCGTCGCATGGCTCGGCAGATCGATCGCGAATGCGTCAGCGAAGCCCGCCTTGGCGTAGAGCGGCTTGAGCACCGAACGTTGCGGCAAATCCACTCGAGCAACGCGCGCCATAGATGTTCTGCCCGGACTGAATGGAAGCGAAGAGGTGGTGGAGACCAATAGCACCCGCGGGACTCTCCAACAAGCAGCGAGGCCACCGGGCAGGTCGGTGCCCCCCTTCCCGCTCAGTGGTCATTGAAACTGAAGCGCAGACCACGCTGCCGGCCACGCCCACTCATCCTCCATCCACGACGCACTCCGCACCATCGATAACGTAGGCTGCGTGACGAAAATCCCTGATGGTGGCGAGCTTGTCGGCGGACCAATTCAACAGCATGAAATATTTCGCCCGCCCGCTCGGCTCGTTCGGATCGAACACCAGGATCGCGGGACGTCCGTCGACCTGCCCCGTCACCAGGTGCCAGTCGCTAATCTTCGAATAATTGCCGAAATAGCGCGACACCTCGGCCTTGCCATTCAGCCTGGTGCGGTTGACGAGTTCGAGCCTGACGTCATCGGCGATCATGGCGCGGATCGCGTCGAAGTCGCGTGCATTGAAATGGCCGACATAGGCGTTGAGCCGCGTGCGATCGGCCTCCGACAGGCCCGGCTGCGGCACATCGTCAGGCTCCTCGGCAAACTCACGCAGCTGCGTGCGCCCACGATGCAGCGCGGCCTTCACCGCCGGCAGGCTGAAATCCATGATATCGCAGACCTCGGCAAGCGAGCAGCCGAGCACGTCCATCAGGATCACGCTGGACCGCTGCGCCACCGGCAGCCGCATGAAGGTACGCAGGCTGGTCGCAGCGATCTGGCGGCTTTCCACATCATCGAGCTGGTCGGCAATCATCTCCACCTCCTCAGCCGAATGAAGCGCCTCCTGCCGGTTGCGGCGACGCAGGAAATCCAGCGCGGTGTTATGCGCGATGCGGAACAGCCAGCCCTCCGTATTGACGACGGGTGTGACCGATTGCAGCGCTCCCATCGCCTTGATCAGCGCATCCTGCAGCACGTCCTCACCGTCGATGACCGAGCCGACCATGCGCGCGCAGTAGCGATGCAGCTTCGGCCGCATCCGCGCCAGCAGCGCCTCGATATCGATGGTGGCCAGTGGCTCCGGCGCCATTGCTCCTCCGCCTCGCCTGGTCAGGACTCGTCCAGCATACGGTAGTTGCCGACGATCCTCACATCACGAACCAGCGGCGGCTCGGCACAGCGGTCGCGGATGCCGTCCTGGAACGCGTGAAACGCCCTCAGTTTCGGGATCGGGCTCGAGCCGTCCTCGGCCGCGGCCTCGACCAGATGGATGAAGGTGTCGTCCTCCAGCCGCAGCGTCAGATAACGCACGCCGTCCGGCCCGGCCGCCTTCAATTCCGCAAATACGGCCGAAACCAGCTCGGCGTTCCTGTCGGCCAGCTCCGGCTTGGCCTTGTACCTGATCAACGTCCTTTTCATCGCGCGCTCCTTGCTCATGTCGCGACCTCCCGCATGGCTTTCCCAGACAACCGGTGCCCCGCTTTTCCGGATCAAGCTCGCGTCAATGGCCGCGTCATCCCCAAGGACGTTTGGCGGCCGGCGAAGGATGCGGCCCGGAAAAAAATATTTCGGGGCGCATCCTTTGCCCCTCCGGCCTCGTCTAGCCGGCAGAACGCGCCGCGAGAGGGTGGCTCGACACACGGAGAGAGGGCGATGCAGACCCCGACCAATCGCGCCGAGAAGAACTGGGTGCTTGGCGTCACCGCGCTGGCATCCTTCATGATGGCGCTGGACGCCATGATCATTACGACAGCATTCGCGACCATCCGCGCCGAATTCGGCAGCCCGGTCGAGACGCTGCAATGGACCGTCAACGCCTTCAACCTGACCTTTGCCGTGCTGCTCCTGACCGGCGCCGCGCTCGGCGACCGCTTCGGTCGCCGTCGCATGTTCGCGGCCGGGATCGCCCTGTTCGTCGTTGCGTCGGCGGCCTGTGCGCTCGCCGGCAATGCGACCGCGCTGATCGCCGCCCGCGCGCTGCAGGGCGCCGGCGCCGCGCTGGTGATGCCGCTGGCGATGGCGATCCTGAGCGGCACGTTCGGCCGCGAGGAGCGCGCCCGCGCGCTCGGCATTTTCGCCAGCATCACCGGCTGCGCGCTGATCATCGGCCCGGCCATCGGCGGCTTCATCACCGAACATTTCGGCTGGCGCTGGGTCTTCTGGATCAACCTGCCGATCGGCCTGATCGTGATCACCCTGGTGCTGGCACGCTTGCGCGAAAGCTTCGGACCGGCTGCCGCATTGGACATCCCCGGACTGTCGCTCGTCGCCCTCGCGGCGCTGGCGCTGGTCTGGAGCCTGTTGCGCGGCAACGCAGTGGGATGGGCGAGCGCCGAGGTCATGGGCACGCTGATGTCAGGCCTGGTGTTCACAGCCGGCTTCGTGCTCTGGGAATTGCGCGCGGCCGCGCCGATCGTGCCGATGCGGCTGTTTGCATCGCGCGCCCTCGCCTCCGGCATGTCCGCAAGCGTCCTGTTCTACGCCGCGATGTATGGCGTATTGTTCCTGCTGCCGCAGTTCCTGCAGACCGCCCTGGGCTTCGACGCCTTCGGCGCCGGACTTCGCCTGCTGCCCTGGACCGCGACGCTGTTCGTCACCGCCCCGATCGCCGGCGCGGTCGTCAACAGGTTCGGCGAGCGGCCGCTGGTGGTGACGGGATTGCTGATGCAGGCGATCGGCCTTGGCTGGATCGCGGAGATCGTGAGCCCCGCGATTGCCTACTCCGCCCTGGTCGCGCCGCTGGTGCTGGCCGGCGTCGGCGTCTCGATGGCGATGCCGGCAGCGCAGAACGCGATCCTGAGTTCGGTCGCAGTGGCTGAGATCGGCAAGGCGTCCGGCGTCTTCAACATGGGCCGCTTCCTCGGCGGCATGTTCGGCATCGCTGCGCTGGTGGCGAACTTCTCGGCCAACGGCGGGGCCTACTCGGCCGCGCATTTCGAGAGCGGATTTGCTGCGGCGATGCGCCTTGCCGCAATGCTGTCGTTGGCCGGTGCGATTGCGGGGCTTTTCCTGCCGGCACGGCGACGGACCGCCGGAGCAGCCGCGCCGCAAGATGCGTGACGCTGAGACAGGCACGGGGCTGCGGTGACGTTGAGGTGATGACCTCCCTCATGCCAAGATAAGGGCCGCCAAGCCGTCAGCGGCGGATACCGGCACCATTAACTGTTCGTCCCACCCGAACAGTGAAGCCAATTCCAGCGGGATTATCCAGCCAACCTCCCCGCCTATTATCTCCCCATCAAACAGGGAGACCCCACCATGACCACCCAGCACCCACGCACAGCCATCGTCACCGGCAGCTCGAAGGGCATTGGCGCGGCGGTCGCCGAGCGGCTGGCGCGGGACGGCCTCGCCGTCGTCGTCAACTATGCGAGCGGCGCTGCGCCGGCCGAGGCGCTGGTGGCGAAGATCAAGGCCGCCGGCGGAGCGGCGATTGCGGTCAAGGCCGACATCAGCAAGTTGGCCGACGTGCGCGCGCTGTTCGACGCGGCCGAGACGGTGTTCGGCGGCGTCGACGTGCTCGTCAACAATGCCGGGATCATGAAGGTCGCCCTATTGGCCCAGACCACCGACGAGGTGTGGGACCAGACCATTGCGATCAACCTCACCGGCACCTTCTATGCGCTGCGCGAAGCGGCGAAGCGGCTGCGCGAGGGCGGCCGGATCGTGAATTTCTCGACCAGCGTGGTCGGGCTGTATCAGCCGACCTATGCGGCTTACGCCGCGACCAAGGCCGGCATCGAGGCGATCACCCACATCCTCTCGAAGGAGCTGGGCGTGAGGCGGATCACGGTCAACGCGATCGCGCCGGGCCCTGTCAACACCGAGCTGTTCCACAACGCCAACCAGCACGACATCTCGCCGATCATCGACCGCACGCCTCTGCATCGTCTCGGCGAACCCGACGACATCGCGCGCGCGATCTCGTTCCTGGTCGGGCCCGACGGCGGCTGGATCAACGGCCAGATCCTGCGCGCCAATGGCGGCATCATCTGAAGCCGCATCGTCTGGAGATCATGACCATGAGCGATGCGATCACGGGCGGGGCCCCACGGCACAGCCCCGCGTCCCTGCTGTTGCCTGGCTTGCGAAATTTCTACGAGATCGCCAATCCCGTTTCCTATGCGTTTCTGCGCGTTGCCTTCGGATTGATCCTGTTCACGCACGGCTTGCCGAAATTGCTCGGCGAGTCCCACGGCGCCATGGCCAATCCGTTCGCGAGCTCCATCAATTTCATCACCAATTCATTGCATTTTCCGGCCCCGGTGGCGTTCGGCTATTTCGTGATGCTGCTGGAAACCATCGGGGCCATCATGCTCGCCGCGGGGCTGTTCACCCGCCTCGTCGCGCCGATGGTCGCCGTGCAGATGGCGATGATCTGCCTGATCCATTATCCCAAATGGGCCTGGATCGATCGCGGCATGGAGTACCCGTTCCTGATGGGCCTCGTTGCCCTGCACATGTCGTTTCGGGGCGGCGGACGATTTTCCGCGGACCGCTTGATTGGACGGGAGCTTTGAAGGCGCGCCGGGCGGCCCTGCCCGCTCCGGCCGCGCGAGGTCTTCACACCGCCGCCGTTCGATCCCCCCGCACACAACGCCACAGCAGATCGGCGATCTCGGCGCGGCGCTGCGCCCTCGCCTTTGGCGAGGACATGTCGAAGGCGAATTGCGCCTCGAACGTGTGACGGTTGGCGACCGCGAAGAAGCTCAGCGCATTCAGCGTCATGTGCAGCTCGACCGGATCGATGCCGGGCCGGATCGCGCCGCAGGCCGCGCCGCGCTCCAGCACCTTGTCAATCTGGCTGATGCTCGGCTGCGTCATCTCCTTGAGCCTGCGGCTGACGGCCATGTGCCGTCCGCGATGGATGTTCTCGATGCTGACGAGGCGCACGAATTGCGGATGGGCCTGGTGGAAATCGAAGGTGAACTCGGCAAGCCGGCGGATCGCGGCCTCCGGCTCCAGCGCCTCGAGATGAAGATCCTCCTCGGCGGCGCGCATCTCCGCATAGGCCATCTCCAGCACCGCGGTGAACAGCTCTTCCTTCGAGTTGAAATAGTAGAAGATCAGCCGCTTGGTGATGTTGGCGCGGGCGGCGATGGCGTCGGTGTTGCCGCCGGACAAGCCGTTCTCGGCGAACTCCTCGAAGGCGATGTCGAGGATCTCCTGCCGCGTCCGCTCGCGGTCGCGCCGCTTGATCGGCACCGCCTTCGCCGCCCGGACGGGCTGCTTCTTCACACCTGGCATCTGGCCCTTCGGTCGTTCGCGGCGGCCGGTCGCGGCCTCGCCCTCCTCCATAGCGCAATAGTGGGCCCTTGACATCAATTATCCCACTGGGTAATTATCAATTAACCTATGGATTAATTATAAGGGAGGAGACACATGCGCCTGATCGGCGACCGCCGCGCCAGCTCCCGACTGCCGCGATTGCCTGTGCAGGCGAGCAGGCCATGACCGCGCTCGGCCTCGCCCATCTCACCGCGTTGGAGCTTGCGCCCACGGCGCTGGTTGCCGAGGCGGCGCGGGCCGGGTTTGCCACCGTCGCGCTACGCTTCATCCCGGCGACCAGCGACGGGCCGGCCTATCCGACGCAGGTCGGCACCGAGGCCCACCGAGCGCTGAAGCGCGTGCTTGACGGCGAGGGCGTGCGGGTCAGCGACATCGAGCTGGTCCAGCTCAAGCCCGCCATCGACATCTCCTCGCTCGCAGGCTGTCTCGAAGCCGGCGCCGATCTCGGCGCCACAGCGATCATCGCTTCGGGCGACGATCCGGATCGGTCCCGGCTCACCGCGCGTTTCGCCGAGCTCTGCCAACTCGCCGCGTCCTTCGGACTGCGCGTCGACCTCGAATTCATGCGCTGGCGCGCGATCGGCACCCTGGCGCAGGCCGCGGCGGTCGTGCGCGACGCAGGGCAGACCAACGGCTCCATTCTGGTCGACGCGTTACATCTAGCGCGCTCCGGCGGCCGGGCCGCCGACCTGATCCCGCTTCCCGACCATTGGCTTCGCGCCGCGCAACTCTGCGATGCCGCCGCCGAAGCGCCGGCAACGGACGCGGCCATCATCGCCGAGGCGCGCGCGGGACGGCTACCGCCCGGCGACGGCGCTCTGCCGCTCGGCGCACTGCTGGAGGCCCTGCCCGCCGACACCGCCCTCAGCGTCGAGATGCCGTTGCCGGCACTCGACGCGAGAGAGCGGATCGCCACGGCGTTCAACGCGACCAGGAACTTGCTCGAAGGCCATGTCCGCGGCGCCAGACGCCGCGACTGTCACGGCTGGGCCTAAACCCAACGGAATGCACGAGATGACAAAAATCAGGATTGGCGTGATCGGCGCAGGATTGATCGGGCGCAAGCATCTGCGCAAGCTGGCCGAGCATGGCGACTACGAGCTCGCCGGCATCGCCGACGTCAACGCCGAGCAGGTCGCAGCCGAGCAGCCTGGCGCACGCGTCTTCGCGGATTACCGGAAGCTGCTCGACGAGGCGCGGCCCGAGGCCGTGATCATCGCATCGCCCAATCAGCTCCACGCCGAGAACGGCATCGCATGCGCGCGGGCCGGCATCCATATCCTGATCGAAAAGCCGGTCACCGATACGCTCGAGACCGCCGCCGGCCTGATCGCGGAGGTCCGCAAGGCCGGCATCCGGTCGCTGGTCGGGCATCACCGCCGCCATCACAGGCAGGTGAAGGCGCTCAAGGCGCTGCTTGGCGAGGGCCGCATCGGCGATGTCGTCGGCGTCTCGGCGATCTGGGCCACGCACAAGCCGGCCGACTATTTCAAGGCGGCGCCCTGGCGGTCGCAAGCCGGTGGCGGGCCGATCCTGATCAATCTGATCCACGAGATCGACTTCCTGCGCTTTGCGGTCGGCGAGATCGTCGCCGTGGAGGCGATCGCCGCGAACCGGCAGCGCGGCTTCGCGGTCGAGGATACCGCCGCGGCGCTGCTCGAGTTCGAGAACGGCGCGCTCGGGACATTTTTCCTCAGCGATTGCGCGGTGACGCCCTGGACGATGGAGCAGGGTCTCGGCGAGGCGCCGGAGTTTCCGTTCAGCGGCCAGAGCAGCTACCGCCTGATGGGCCGCCGCGGCGCGATCGAATTTCCAAGTCTCGATCAATGGACGCAGGAAGGCGGCGCGCAGGACTGGAACAGGCCGATCCAGGCGCAGGCCAATCATGCGGCGTCGATCGATCCTTACGTCGCGCAGCTCGATCATTTCCGCGACGTGGTCCGGGGCGTGACGCCGTCGCTGCAGCCGGTCGAGGACGGCGCGCGAAGCCTGCTGGTGACGCTCGCGATCGCGGAGGCCGCGACGGCGCGACGGCGCATCGACCTGCGCGAGCGCTACGCGGCGCTCGGTGAGCAGGCAACGACCTAGAGAACGGCTTTCACCGCCGTCGGACAGACGCGAACGGGCCAAGCCACGCCAAGAGGGCGGCCCGGCCACGCCAAGAGGGCGGCCCGGAGGGAGGAGCGAGGTGAACTACAAGTTCGATTTCGGACCCGTGATCGAGGGCCTGCCGGAGCTGCTCTGGGGCTGCGCCGGCACGCTCGGCCTGGCGCTGTCGGGCATGGTGCTGGCGCTGATCATCGGGATCGGCGGCGTGCTGCTGCGCGATTCCCGGTTCGCGCCGCTGCGCTGGCTCGTCATCGCGTTCGTCGAGGCAATCCGCAACACGCCATTCCTCGGCCAGATCTACTTCGTCTTCTTCGCGCTGCCGATGGTCGGCATCCGCCTCGATCCCACGCTGACCGCGATCATCGCGCTCGGCGTCAACGGCGGCGCGTATGCGATCGAGATCATCCGCGGCGGCGTGCAGTCGATCAACAAGGGTCAGGTCGAGGCCGGACTGGCGCTCGGCCTGAGCCGGACCCTGATCTTCCGCCTGATCGTGCTGAAGCCGGCGCTGCGCGCGATTTTCCCCTCGCTGACCAGCCAATTCATCATGCTGACGCTGACGACGAGCATCGCATCGGCGATCTCGGCCTATGAGCTGACCTCGGTCGGACAGGCGATCGAGACCAATACGTTCCGCAGCTTCGAGGTCTATGGCGTCGTCACGCTGCTCTATCTCGCGATGTCGTGGATGCTGATGCAGATGTTCGCGCGGATCAACGCGCGCTTCCTGCTCTATCCCGTGAAGTGAGGACGGCGCATGGACAAGAACCAGTTCCTGTTCCTGCTCGGCGGCCTGAAATGGACGCTGGCGCTGTCGGGAATCGGCTTCGCGCTCGGCTCGGTCGCCGGCCTCGGCGTCGCGCTGGCACGCACGTCGGGCCGGCGCTGGCTCGAACGCGGTGCGGCCGCCTACATCGCGCTGTTCCAGGGCACGCCGCTGCTGATGCAGCTGTTCGTCGTCTATTACGGCCTCGCACTCGCCGGGCTGAAGCTCGATCCCTGGGTCTCCGTCTCGATCGGCTTCACCCTGCATGCCGGCGCCTTCCTCGGCGAGATCTGGCGCGGCTCGATCGAAGCGGTGCCGCGCGGCCAGGTCGAGGCCGCCAAGGCGCTCAGCCTCGGCTATCTCGACCGGATGAAGGATGTCGTGCTGCCGCAGGCGATCCGCATCTCGCTGCCCGCGACGATCGGGTTCCTGGTGCAGCTGATCAAGGGCACCTCGCTTGCTGCCATCATCGGCTTCACCGAGCTGATGCGCGCCGGGACCATCGTGTCCAACCAGAACTTCAAGCCGCTGCTCGTGCTCGGCCTGGTCTGCGCGCTCTATTTTGCGCTGTGCTGGCCGCTTTCGCTCTATGGCGCGTGGCTGGAGCGGCGGCTCGTCACCGCGGCACGATGATGAATTCAACACAGAAGAGGGAATGATGACCAAAAAGATAATCCAGTTCAATCGCCGCCACATGCTGGCGCTCGGCGCCGCCGCGATCGCCTCGCCGTTCGTGCTGTCGCGCGCCGCCTACGCGGTGACGCCTTCGGAGATCAAGGCGCGCGGCAAGGTGCTGATCGGGATCCAGGGCGACAATCCGCCCTGGGGGTTCGTCAATTCCTCGGGCAAGCAGGAGGGCCTCGATGCCGACCTCTCCGAGCTGTTTGCAAAGGAGCTCGGCGTATCCGCCGAATTCACGCCGCTGGCTGTCGCCAATCGCATCCCGGCGCTGACGTCGGGACGCGTCGACATCCTGTTTGCGACCATGGCGATGCTGCCGGAGCGCGCCAAGGCGGTGCAATTCTCAAAGCCCTATGGCGCCAACATCATCACCTTCATCGCGCCGAAGGAGATGGAGATCAAATCGCCGGCCGACATGGGCAAATATGTCATCGGCGTCGCGCGCGGCAGCGTGCAGGACACCGACGTGACCAAGGCGGCGCCGCCCGGCACCACCATCCGCCGCTTCGACGGCGATGCGCCGACCATGCAGGCGCTGCTGTCCGGGCAGGTGCAGGCGGTCGGCGGCAACATCTTCTACATTCCGCGCCTCAACGAATCCAAACCCGGCACGTACGAGAACAAGCTCGAATTCACCAAACTCTATAACGGAGCCTGCACGCGGCTCGGCGAGAAGGAGATCAACGCCTTCGTCAACGGCTTCATCGACAAGATCATCGCCAGCGGCGAATGGGCCAGGATCTATCCGAAGTGGATGAACAACCCGCTGCCGGCCTTTCCCGACAGCATTCCCGGCATCCCCTTCACCGTCAGCTAACGGAGAGTGCCATGTCGGTCGCAGCCAAGTCGGTCGCAATCACGGCGGACACGATGATCGCGATGCGCGGTGTCAACAAATGGTACGGCACCTACCAGGTGCTGACCGACATCAACCTGGCGGTCCGCGCGAGCGAAAAGATCGTTCTGTGCGGGCCGTCCGGATCGGGCAAATCCACCCTGATCCGCTGCATCAACGCGCTCGAGAACTACCAGAAGGGCGAGATCGTCGTCGACGGCGTGCATCTCGGCAGCCAAGGCAAGGCCATCGACGCGGTGCGCCGCGAGGTCGGCATGGTGTTCCAGCAATTCAACCTGTTCCCGCACATGACGGTGCTGGAGAACTGTACGCTGGCACCGATCCGCTCTCGCGGCATTCCGCGCCCGGCGGCCGAGGAGACCGCGCGGCGGCTGCTCGACCGTGTGAAAATCCTCAACCAGGCGGACAAATACCCGGCGCAATTGTCCGGCGGTCAGCAGCAGCGCGCGGCGATCGCGCGAGCGCTCTGCATGGAACCGAAGGTGATGCTGTTCGACGAGCCGACCTCGGCGCTCGACCCGGAAATGGTCAAGGAGGTGCTCGACACCATGATCGGGCTTGCGACCGACGGCATGACCATGATCTGCGTCACCCATGAAATGGGCTTCGCCCGACAGGTCGCCGACCGCGTGATCTTCATGGCGGAGGGGCGGATCGTCGAGGAGGCGGAGCCGGAAATCTTCTTCAGGGCCCCGCAGCACGAGCGCACCAAAAAATTCCTCGGCGAAATTCTGCCACATCATTGAAGCCGTGCCGGCGCAGCGCGACGGCGGTCCGGTGTCCACCCTTGCCGGACGCCTCAATCCTCCCCGCGCGCCTTGATGCATGAAGGCGCGGAACGCTCACGCGGCGCCAGCTTCGCACCAGCTTCACACCAGAAACTGCCGCAACGGGACGCTAGGGTCGCGCTCGGTGGATCCCGCAGGCACGGCTGAACGCGAACTGACGGAACGAGAAGGCAAGTGCGATGGACGTCTCCTTCGCGTGACTGAGTATCAGTCAGCAATTTTGCGCTGCCTCCTTTTCCCTTCTGGTCAGCTTATGAATCGTCAAGAGCGTCGGGCCGCGGCCAAGCAACAATCCAAGACGGTCGCACCTCGACTTTTGCCGCGGCATCTGGAGGCCGCGAAACAGGGCAAATCGCTGTTCGATCTCGGCCGGTATGCCGAAGCCCTGGAATGCTTCGACCTGTTCGCGAAATTCAATCCTGACGTCGCGGCTCTGCATCAAACGCGCGGCCTTTGCCTGCAACGCCTGGGCCGGTTCGAGGAAGCGCAGGCCGCCTTCGAGAGGTCCATTGCGCTGAACCCCGGCGAGGCGGAGACGCACAAGAACCTTGGGACGCTTCATGCGAGATTTTTCCGGTTCGAGCGGGCCTTGGCGAGCATCGATCGCGCGCTCGAACTTCGTCCGAATTTTTCCGCAGCGCTCAACGAAAAGGCGCGGGCGTTGTGGAGCCTGCAATTGCGGGACGAGGCTCTCGCGGCCTTTCGCAAATCGCTGGCGGTCGACCCGGGCAATGCGGACACGATCTGGAACCTCGCACTGCTGCTGCTCGATCTCGGCCGGCACGCAGAAGCTCTCGAAGCCTTCAACGCCGCCGAGCCGCTGAAGCCGAATTCCGCAGCTCTGTATCAGAAGCGCGGCGCCTGCCTCCGGGAGCTGAACCGGTTCGAGGAAGCGGAGGCCGACTACGCGAAATCGATCGAGCTGGACTCCAGCCAGGAGGAAACGCACAACAACCTCGGCTCGCTTCACTGGAAGCATGGCCGCATCCCGCAGGCATTGACGAGCTTCGATCGGGCGCTCGAACTTCGGCCGGATTTTGCCGCGGCGCTTTCCAACAAGGCGCTGGTGCTGCTGAATCTGCTGTCGCTGGATGAAGCCTTCGCGGCCTTTCACAGGTCACTGGCGATCGATCCTGGTCATGCGCCGGCGACCTTCAATCTGGCGACGCTTCAGCTTCTGACCGGAGACTTCGAGCGTGGCTGGCTCGGGCGCGAAGCGCGCTGGCGAATTCCCTCTTTCGGTTTGCTCGATCGCGGTCTTCCCCAATCCCTTTGGCTCGGCGACCGGCCGATCGCGGGCAAGACCATCCTGCTGTACTGCGACGAGGGCCTGGGCGACTCGATTCAATTCGCGCGCTATGTCCCCATGGTGGCAGCGCTCGGGGCTCGGGTCATCCTGGGGGTCCAGCCTCCGATCCAGCGGCTCCTGGCTGATGTGCCCGGCGTCGCGACGTGTATCGGCCAATCGTCTGCGACTTCGCTGTCGTTCGACCTGCACTGTCCTCTTGGAAGCCTGCCGCTGGCGTTCGGGACGCGGCTCGATACGATCCCGTTCGCGCAAGCCTACCTTCCTGCGCCTCCGGCGGCGTGCGTGAAGGCGTGGGAAGACCGGCTTGAAGACCGGCTTGGCCCCCACAAGCGCTTCCGCGTCGGTCTTGTCTGGTCGGGAAATCCGGATCACAACAACGATCGCAATCGATCGATGGCGCTGCGCACGCTTGCGCCTCTCCTGGATTGCGACGTCCAGTTCGTCAGCCTGCAAAAGGGCGCCCGCGACCAGGACCGGGCCTTCCTCGGAGAGCATCCCGACATCGTCGACCTGACGGATCAGATCACGGATTTCACCGACACGGCGGCATTGATTGGCTGCCTTGATCTGGTGATCTCGGTCGACACCAGCGTCGTTCACCTCGCCGGCGCGCTGGGCGCTCCGGTCTGGACGTTGTTGCCCTTCAACCCGGATTGGCGCTGGCTGCTCAACCGCGACGACAGCCCGTGGTATCAATCCATGAGGCTATTCCGGCAACCGGAGATAGGCGACTGGGCCAGCGTCGTGGACTGCGTTCGCGTCGAGCTCGAGGGCCAGGTTTCCGCATGGCAGCCGGAAGCACGGTCACACCAGAGCAAAGCGGCGTCCCCCAGGACACAGGACGCGCTGCTCTCGAATCAGCTCGGCAATCAGCTCTGGCAACTCAAGCGCACGGACGAGGCTGTACTGCATTTCCAGCGGGCGCTGGAGCAGAATCCGCAATATCTGGAGGCGGCGAACAACTGCGGCATGCTGCTGTTTGATCTCGGCCGGTACGCGGAAGCCCTGGAATCCTTCAACGTCGTCGAGAAACTGAATCCAAATTCCGCGGCTCTCTATCAAATGCGCGGCGTTTGCCTGCTGGAGGTGAAGCGGTTCGAGGAAGCGGAGGCCGACTTCGAGAAGTCCATTGCGCTGGACTCCAGCCTGGCGGAGACGCACAGCAACCTCGGCTTGCTTCATTCGAGATTGGGCCGAATGGAGCAGGCATTTGCGAGCATCGATCGCGCGCTCGAACTTCGTCCGGATTTTGCCGCAGCGCTCGCCAATAAGGCAGTGGTGTTGTTGAATCTGCAATTGCCGGATGAAGCTTTCGCGACCTTTTACAGATCCTTGGCGGTCGACCCGCACGATGCGCGGACGATCTGGAATCTTGCGCAGCTTCAGATGCTGACCGGAGACTTCGAGCGAGGCTGGCTCGGGCGCGAAGCGCGCTGGAGACTCTTTCCAGTCGATCGCGGTTTTTCCCAATCCCTCTGGCTTGGCGACCAACCGATCGAAGGCAAGACCATCTTGCTTTATTCCGACGAGGGATTGGGCGATACAATCCAGTTCGCGCGCTATGTGCCCATGGTGGCCGCGCTCGGAGCTCAAGTGATCCTGGAGGTCCAGCCTCCGGTCCAGCGGCTCCTGGCCGACGTGTCCGGCGTCGCAAAATGTATCGGCCGCCCGTCTGCGACGTCGCTGTCGTTCGACCTGCACTGTCCTCTTGGAAGCCTGCCGCTGGCGTTCGGGACGCGGCTCGATACGATTCCGTTCGCGCAAGCGTACCTTCCTGCGCCTCCGGCCGCGTGCGTGAAGGCGTGGGAAGACCGGCTTGAAGACCAACTTGGCCCCCGCAATCGCCTCCGCGTCGGTCTTGCCTGGTCGGGGAACCCGGATCACACCAACGATCACAATCGAACGATGGCACTGCGCACGCTTGCTCCCCTCCTGGATTGCGACGTCCAGTTCGTCAGCCTGCAAAAAGGCCTCCGGGATCAGGACAGGGCCTTCCTCGGCGAACGTCCTGATATCGTCGACCTGACGGAACAGCTCACGGATTTCGGCGACACGGCGGCGCTGGTTTCCTGCCTCGATCTGGTGATCTCGGTCGACACCAGCGTCGTTCACCTCGCCGGCGCGATGGGCGCGCCGGTCTGGACGATGTTGCCTTTCAACCCGGATTGGCGCTGGCTGCTCAACCGCGACGACAGCCCGTGGTATCGCTCCATGAGGCTGTTCCGGCAACCGAAGAGAGGCGACTGGGCCAGCGTCGTCGACCGCGTTCGCGTCGAGCTCGAGGGCCTGGTTTCCGCGCGGCGCAGCCGCGACGGTGCGAGCGACGAGCTTGTAACTGCACTTGCGGGTCCCCTCACGCCTCCACCCGATACAGCCTCCACCGCTCCGGCACACCCTTGAGCTGATGCATGCCGTGATCCCTGAAGCTGATGGTTGATTGTGCCTTCAGCAAATCCTTGACCGCGCTCGAGACCAAGACTTCGCCGGCCCGCGCTTTCGCGGCGACGCGGGTGCCGATGTGGAAGGCGAGACCGACCATTTCGCCGCCGCTGATCGTATACTCGCCCGCATGCAGGCCGACCCTGATCTCTAGCCCCAGCGTGCGCACCGCCTTCTGGATCGCGGTCGCGCAACTGATCCCGGCAGCCGGCGCCTTGAACGTCGCTAGCACGCCGTCGCCCGTCGTCACGACTTCCTTTCCGCGCGAGCTCTTCAGCTCCTTGCGGACGGCTGCGTAATAATGGCCCATCACCTTGGTCCAGCGCGCATCGCCGAGCTTCGCGGCCTTGGCGGTGGAGCCGACGATATCGACGATCAGGATGGTGGCGAGCGCCCGCTTGAGATCGGTGCCGCGCTCGGCGGGGGGGCGCCGGAGCGCGATAGCTCCGACCAGCGGCTCATAGCGATGGCTGCGACGCCGCGCGATCGCGGCCTTTGCGTAATCCTGGGCACGCTGCGCCGTGCCGCACCGAACCGTCTTCTCCTGCGGCGAGCGCGTCCAGTAGACCTTGCGCCCGGCACCGGTGCCTTGGACCTCCACGCCGCCCCACTTCAGGAAAACCGCCGAGCCGACGCGCCTGACACACCACGCCTTCGACGTGTATCCCGATACGTTCGACTGATGGACTCCGATGCGAAGGAATTTTGGCATGAACGCGCGGCCAGTCGAAGGAACGTTTGGGCGGACCTGCGACCAACGTATTCGCACATGCCTGCATTGGCAACAGGGCTCCTCGCACCCTACGCTCCCCTGCGAGCCTCCTGCTTGCCGATCGAGCAGCGCCACGCCGCGAGACGTTCGGCTGGATGCTGCGCCATCCATTCGGCGAGCTGCGGCGCTCCCATCAGACAGGACTGCATCGTCACGTCAGCGAAATCCGAGGTCGTGACGATCTGCTCGTGGCAATCTGTCGGCGACGAGAGGCTGCAGAGCACGGCAATGATCTTGATCATGTCACGAGAGCTCCTTCGACGTACTCGGGCTCTGCGTCGCCGCCCGAGTGGTCGACCGCGGCTCGACGGGCCGCTCGCCGTCGGGATCGGCCCGCGGAAACACAGCGTCATAGTTAGCGCGCGCTTCGCGGATCAGCCGCGCACGCTCGCGCTCGGCCCTTGTGACCAGTCGAACAACTTCGCCCATATCGGCTCCACGGGGTGGCAAGAGAGGAAACTGACCAGACGGCCCTGATTGGGCGACCGGCTCACCGCGCAACCCGCAATCACGGGTACGATTCGTATCGCGTGCCGGCCGAACGCGCCGATGACCTCGCCGCATCGACGCTTGATGCCTTTTCGGCGCGCCGCTGATAGTCATTGGCCAGCATCTCGAGACGGGTCGCGACCACGATGTCCGTCATGGTCCGGGCCGCGCGCAGCAGGCTCTGCGCCGTCTCGAGATATTCCTTTCCTCGTCGTGACATCTGCATGGTCATAGGCGCCTCGCGCGGTTTTCTGAAAACATGTCGACAACCGACGGAAATCGACCGAACCAGTCGCGCTCACCCTGCCGGCGCGTCGCCAAACGTTCGACGCACTTTTTCGAGCAAAGGGGCTTTCGCCAAGAGTAGTAGCGGACCAGGCCAAACTTGCCGTCGCACGCGGCACAGCGAGCGGTTCGACTTCCAGAAACTTGGGAACAGTTTGGCATTGTCGTCTCCTCTTGTGGTCGCGTCCGATGTGTCGATCACCTTTTCTGTTGCATCGAGGCAGCCGCATCGACTGTCCTCGACCAAATCTTGCGGCACCAATCGCAACGCCGCCAGTGAAGCCAACCTAGGCGTCCTGCGCGAACATATCTTTCAACAACGCGTCCGATATTGCCCATAAGCACGACTTCCGTCGCGCGCAGGGGACGTACCCCGACAACTGCGCGTTTGCGCGATCGCCCGATTCCGGAACTGGATCAACGTCACAGCGACACACGCATGCACCGTTAATCACGGCACATCGAGGCCATGACGGGCGGCGATAGCGACCGTCGTTCGGAGATGCCGGGGTGTGCGGGACGATGGCAAGCTGGCGTTGCCGATAAGGAGCTGGATTTCTTCGCCATGCCGCAATCGGCGGCGCGCGGGTCATCGGCAATCTTGCGTCAGCGAGATTTCAACGGGCCGGCTGCGGCGAGCATCCCGCCTCAGCCGTGAAACGCAAACAGCTCGATCGGATCGCTGAAGCCGCGCACCTCGTATTTGCCGACATGCTCGAGCTCGAACTCCCGCTCGACCAGCTCGGCGAAGGCGCGCGAGAGCAGCACCGGTCGTCCCAGCTGCTTGGTCAAGGCTTCGAGACGGGAGGCCATGTTGACGGCGGGACCGATGACGGTGAAGTCGAGCCGGCTGGACGATCCGATGTTGCCGTACATGACGTCGCCGACGTGGACGCCGATGCCGTAGTTCAGCGGCGCGCGGCCGGTCCCGTTGTTCCGTGCGTTCAGCGCGACCATAGCCTGCCGGGCTTCAGTCACGGCGCGCAGCAGGTTTGCGCAGGCGCCGGGCCCGCTGAGCGGGAAAATGGCGAGCAGGCCGTCGCCGATGAATTTCAGGATTTCGCCGCCGTGCCGCGCGATCGGCTCCGACATCGCGTCGAAGTAGTCGTTGAGGAGATCGATGACGTCGTCGCGCGGCCAGTTGTCCGAGATCTTCGTGAAGTCACGGAGGTCGCAGATCATGATCGCGGCACGCACCGTCGTGCCGGTGCCGCGCCGCGTGGCCCCGGCCAGGATGAGCTCGCCGGCATGGGAGCCGACATAGGTCTCGAGCAGCGTTCGCGCCAGGCGGTTCTTGACGCGGATCTCGCTGACCAGCGCCAGCACCGGCAGCACGTTCTTGAGCGCAACTAGATGCGCGTCGTCGAAGCCGCCGGGGCGATCGGTCGCGAAGGTGACGAGATGGCGCTTGCCGAGTGTGTGGTGGAGCGGCCAGGCGACGTAGTCGGTCAGACCTTTCGCGCGCATCTCGTCATAGACCGCGTGCCTGCGGCCGAGCGACGGATCGCCTTCGAGGTTCTCGCGGAGTTCGCTCGCACCGTCCAGCATTTCGCTGACAGGGCTGCCGATGAACTCGGATCGCTCGAGCACATCGAAGTCGACCCGCGAGATCTTCGCCTCGCGCATGCCATCCAACCACATGAAGGCGGCGCCGAGCCATTGCGGATGCTGGATCCGGACGTGCATCGTCGACCGCTTGAGCGGAATGCCCGCCTGCTGGAGGCGGATGCACATCTCGGCAAAGATGTTGTCGACGAAGCGCTCGCCGCTCGTGCCGTTGGTCAGCCAGTCGACGACGCCGTCGGATAGCGTGGTGGGGCGATTTTGGTCTGGCGCGGTCATATCCTGCCCGTTCATATCGTGGCTTGCGCGGCGGTCCGCATGATCAGGGCAGATATCGTGTTCCGGCGCCGCGGCGTCAACCTAGCCATGTGCATGGATTGTGCGCATCCGCCGGGCGATTGCCATCTAGCCGACGAGCTGAATCGATCCCAGTACCGCCAGCCCTGAGACGAGTCCCAATCTGGACGCCTGGGTCTGCTCGACCTTCAGCGTGCTGCCGTCGGGGATGACAATATCCTCGCTATTGAGACGAATGCTGCAATCGCCGGAAACCGCGTAAACCAGGTGCGTGCCGGCGAACAAAGGCCGCTCGCCGGGTTCCCTGAGTGCCAGCAGCTCGATCTCGGCCGCGCCGCGCCGGGCCATCAGGTTGACGACCTCGACGGGACCCGCCTCGAGCGCGGTCACGACCTCCATCTCGCCGGTGAAGCGCACCGTCGTAAAAGGTTCACGCTCGTCGAAGTCCTGGCTGGGCGACTTCAGCACCAGCCCGCGCCCACCGACGACCATTTGCAGGCGGTCGATGCCGGGCATGTAGGAGAAGGGCCCGGGCGCCACGATCGGCGTCGAGGCAAAGCGCCAGAGCAGGCTGTCCCAATCCTTCGCCGGCGCGTCGGCGCGATGGGCATCCGCGATATCGGTGAAGATGCCGCCGCCGTTCTTCCAGGGCGAGCGGGTGTAGTCTTCGGACTTCAGCAGCGTGGTTTTCATGTTTTGAATCTATCCGGGAAGGCATGTGGCCGAGATCGCCCGCGCATCATGCGCGGGTTGGGCCGGCTTTGCCAACCGGTTTCACCAGCGATGAATTGCCGTCACGCCTTGGCGTCGAGGTTCAGCCTGGTGCTCAGCTCGTTGACGAGCGAATCCACGAACTGGTTCTGATAGGCCGTGATGCCGTTGAAATAGACTGGGCCGCCAGACTGCACCAGCAGGCCGCCGCCGGACACTTCGGTATCCTTGGCGCCGCTCTCGGATTGGGTATCGAGCTTGCCCATAGCGTCGTCGAGTTGCGCGGCGGTCTTGTCGTCCATCGCGCCATTGGCCTGAAGCGTGGCGAGCAAGGCCTGGTAGGCACTGCCGAGATCGGCTCCCGTCCCCGTCTCGGCGATGGCGGAGAAGCTGCCGTTGGCCTTGCCGCTGTAGCTCTTGTAGGTCAGCGTCTCCGTGGTGGTGCCGTCGCTGTTGGTCCGATTGTCGAGCAACAGCTCGAACGCGTTGCCATAGGCGCCCGTCGTCAGCATGTTCGGATCGTTCGGATTCTTGTTCTTGCTCGCGCCTGTCTTGTCGGAGCCTGCGGTCCAGTTCGGCGGAACGGTGTAGCTGACGTTGGTCACGGCGCGAATTCCTGTGATCATTGCGCGGAAACATTCAGCAATTTTTGCGCCAGCGAAAGCGCAGTTGATTCCTGTCGGCTTTCATTGTCGTAGCGCGCGGACTTCGCACAACGCTGCAAAAATTGCCCGGCAGTTTCATCCGGTCGCGCGATTGTGCGGAGCTTGCGCCTCTGTTCGTAGCCCGGATGAAGCGCAACGCAGTGCCGGGGCAGCTCGCGCGATGAGGCTGTGCTCCCGGATGACGCTTCGCTCCATCGGGCTTCGCGCGCCTCACTCTTTGTCAGGGGCTTTGTCGGCCGTCAGCCTTCATGGCCGCACCAAAAGCCTTGCTGTCGAACTTGCCTATCTTCTCGGTGACGGATTTGACGAGATTTGGGGGGACGGATCGCTTCCCCTTGCCCCCGCCGGCGGCAATTTAGGTCAGAAATCTACCCCTTTTGGGTACCTTGCACGAAGCTTGAAGCGCCGCATAATACAGACACTTATCCAAAGGTAACCCGCTCGCGCTTCGGCCAGGCAATTGCGTAACGCGCTCCTCTCAGTGGGAGAATTGCAATGCCCGTGTTGGACTTGCCGTATTGGTTGATCATTGCAGGCTCCGCGTTGGTATTGGGCGGGCTCATTGGCTTAGGGGTCAGCCGCAACAGGCGGGTTGAGAGCGATCCCATTCTGCTCCCGGGCGATTTGACAGCATGGAAAGCCGAGGGATCAGAGACCTCGGACCTTGCGGCTATCCGGGATTCGCACAACTGACGGCTTGCGCCCGTGGCCCATTCTGCGGAGCAAACTCTGGAGAGAGACATGACCCTGCACTTTACGCGCGTCGAGACTCCGGTGCATGAACTTGAAATCTGGATGGCGTGCAGCGGCGGATTTTCGTTCGTGATCAGTAACGAAAACCGCACCGGTCCTGGCCTTCACGGAAAGCCCGGCCTGGTTGCCTCATGGCGACCCGTCGAAGAAAACAAGTCCGCAATCAAGCTTGGCGGCTCCCCCTTCAGTACCTTCGCCGAAGCCGAGAAGGCCTGCGAAGCCGTATTGGAAGCACTCGAACAGATGAGCGCATCGCAAACTCCGACGATTGCGGAGTCGCCGCAATAAAGAGAAACCTCGGCTTCGTCGGGGTATCGAATTCGGTGGCGCCGGATTGCGCTGGCGTCTTACATTCCGCTCAGGCCGCTATCCACCGCGAGCGTCTGTGCGGTGACGTAGACGCTTTCATCCGACAGGAAGAACAGCACGGCATAGGCGATCTCCCAGGCGGTGGCCTGGCGGCCGAAGGGGACGTGGCCCTTGCCGCGCGAGGGGCGGCCAGCGCCGGCTTCGCGGCCGTTGGGGGTGTCGACGAGGCCGGTAGACGAGATTGGCGCGGATGCCGCGGCGCGATCCGAGATGGGCGATGTTGCGCATCAGGCCGCCGAGCGCGGCTTTCGACGAGTCATACACCGCCATCTGCGAGCCGGCTTTCAGCGCGGCAATCGAGGAGATGAAGACGATGGCGCCACCATTGTCGAATTTCGGCATCGCCGCGCGGCAACAGAGCATGGGACCGCGAACGTTGACGTCGTAGATCCTGTTCCACTCCTCGGGGCTGACGGCATCGAGCCCCGTCTTGCCGAAAGTGCCGATGTTCAGCACCATGCCGTCAAGGCCGCCCATCGCGCGATGCGCCTCCTCGATCATGCGCTGGACCTCAGGCTCCGACGTGACGTCGGCAGTGATGGCAAAACCCTCGCCGCCTTCGTCGGTGATGTGCTTGACGGTCTGCTGTGCGGAGGTCCGGCTGAGGTCCGCCACCGCGACCTTTGCGCCTTCGCGTGCGCACAAAATGCTCATGGCGCGGCCGTTGCCGATCGGGTCGGTGGCGGCGTCGAACACGCGCTGGCCGCCGCCGACGATCAGGATACGGTGTCCCTTCAGGCGTCCCCTGCCCGGCGCTTCGCCCAATGACTCCGCGCTTGGTGGACGGACGTAACGCTCCGGCTTGCTATCGATTTCCGCCATCTCAGCCGCCCTACTTCTTGCCGCCGTCATAGACCTTCATGCCGGCCGCGGGATCGAGATCGGTTTCGGTTGCCTCGGTCAGGCGCGCCATCATCATATAGAAGCCGAGCGCGACGATGGCTTCGACGATCTCCTGATCGCTGAAGTGTCTTCGCGCGGCAGCGAAGGTCGCCTCGGGCACGCGAACATTCTCGACCACCTCGCGGCCGAACTTCAGCAACGCGCGCTCAGCATCGCTTAAGCCGGCGGCATCGTAGTCAGCCCGCTCCACCGCATCGATCTGTCCTTGCGTGCAGCCGACCCCGATCGCGATCGGCACGTGCTGGCGCCATTCATAGGCGCCGCCCTCGAGCTGGGCGGCCTGCAAGATCAAAAGCTCGCGGTTGACGGCTGAGAGCTTCTGCTTGTGCAGGATCGAATTGCCGAGCCGCATCGCCGGGATCATGTTGGCCTCGGCATGGGCCATCATGCGGAAGATGTTGAGCTTGACCGGCATGCGGTCGAACGAGGCGCGGATATCGCCGCTCGTCGTCTCCGGATCAATCAGGGGCAGCCTTGCCACGCGTTTCTCCCTTGGGTTTTCGTTTCTTGTTGTCTTCGCCATTGCCTGCCGCGATCAGCGACAGGAAAAAGGCGAGATAGCGGTCGATCGCCTCGATCACCTTCGGCCGCGGCGAAGGTGCCGCGCCCATCACGTAATGCTCGAGGCGGATGTAGATCAGGCCGGCCGCGAACAGCCGCGCGGTCTCGCGGGGATCGGGTGTCGAGACCAGGCCGGCGAGCGCAAAACCGCGAAAGTAATCCGTCATCATGCTCTGCTCGCGCGCATAAAAATGGTCGGCGAATTTGGCGCGGATGCCGGGCACGCGGTTACGTTCGGCGGTGATTACTTTCTGGAATTGGTGCTCGCGCGGGTCGGACCATTGCTCGACGAGATCAAGCGCGAACTGACGGCAGAACGCGGCCGGCTGGCGCGCCAGCTGCTTGTAGCGCGGCTCTTCCAACCGGCTCGCCGAACTGGCGGGGCCGTGCTCGGCCACGATCGCTTCTAGGATCGCGGCCTTGCCGGAGAAATGATTGTAGAGGCTGCTTTCGCGAATGCCGACGCGGCGCGCGAGCTCGCGCATCGAGGCGCCGCCATAGCCGCTCTGCGCGAACAGATTGAGCGCTTCGGAGAGGATGCGCTCGCGGGTCGTGGGCGCAGCCGCTTCCGCCGCGCTGGAGGTGTGGACAGCCATGCAGCTTGACTAACGAACGATCGTTCGCTAGTCAACCGTACGAACGATCGTTCGTTTCGCCAGTCTGGCGGCAGCGGTCGCGGCCCCGCAAGTCCGCTTCGGGCGCTGTTCTCGCGTTTCAACTCCGCTCCAATGAGAGGCGGAGAGCAATTTTGGGGAGACGACCTCATGGCGCTCTTTGCCCGCCTTCGCCTTCGTGCGGCCTGCATCCTGTTGCCGCTGCTCGCAGCCAGTGCCGTTCAGGCCCAAGGCGCGAAATACGATCCCGGCGCCGACGACAAGACCATCAAGATCGGCACCACCGCGCCGCTGAGCGGGCCAGTGTCCGCCTTCGCGCAGATCGCGAAATCGGCGGAAGCCTATTTCCACAAGGTGAACGACGAGGGCGGCGTCAACGGCCGGCGCATCCAGATGATCATCGCGGACGATGCCTACAGCCCGCCGAAGACGGTGGAGCAGACCCGGCGGCTGGTCGAGAGCGAGGAGGTGCTGCTGATCTTCGGCGGCGTCGGCACGCCGACCAACAGCGCCGTGCACAAATATCTCAACGACCGCAAGGTGCCGCAGCTCTTCCTGGGCTCTGGCGCCGCGAAGTGGGACGATCCCAGGAGCTTTCCGTGGACCGTCGGCTGGCAGCCGACCTATCGCGACGAGGCAATCGCCTACGCGAAGTACATCAAGGCGAGCCATGCCAACGCGAAGATCGGCGTGCTCTACCAGAACGACGATCTCGGCAAGGATTATCTGAAGGCGCTGGAGGAAGGGCTCGGCAGCGGCGAGGCCATTGTCGCGCGCGCGGCCTATGAGACCTCGGCTCCGACCGTCGACACGCAGATCCTGCAACTGAAGACTGCCGGCGCAGACGTCGTGCTGGTGGCGGCGACGCCGAAATTTGCAGCGCAGGCGATCCGCAAGATCGGCGAGATCGGCTGGAAGCCTGTCACCATCATCTCCAACGTCTCGGCCTCGATCAGCGGCGTGCTGGAGCCGGCCGGCAAGGACAATTCCACCGGCGTGATCTCCAGCCAGTACCTGAAGGACGCCACCGATCCCGCATCGAAGGACGACGCCGGCTATAAGGAATGGCTGGCGTTCATGGACAAGTATTTGCCGGACGCCAACAAGAGCGACTGGCTCAATGTCTACGGCTACACCATCGCGCAGACGCTGGTGACGGTGCTGAAGGCGTCCGGAAACGACCTCACCCGTGCCAATGTGATGAAGCAGGCCACGACGCTCAAGGACGTCAAGCTGCCGATGCTGATCAACGGCACCGCGGTGAACAATTCGCCCGAGCACTACACGCCGATGACGAGCCTCCAGCTCATCCGCTTCGACGGCACGCGCTGGGTGCCGTTCGGCGATCTCCTGAAGAACTGAGCCCATGCGGCAGGTCAGGATCGGCAGCATGCGGATCGATCTCGTCAGCGAGATCCCTTCGCTTGCCTTCGAGAAGACCTGGCTGTTCGCCAACGTCACCGACGAGGTGATCGCGGAGAACCGGAGCTGGCTCGATCACCGCTATATCGAACCGGAGACCGGACGCTTCATCCTCAGCCACCACTCCTATCTGGTGCGCACGCCGCGCTGGACCGCCATCGTCGACACCTGCTGCGGCAATCACAAGCCGCGGCCGCGCGTGCCGGTGTGGGACAACCTCAACCGGCCTTATCTCGACAACATGCAGGCTCTGGGCGTTGCCCCTGAAGAGGTCGACTTCGTGATGTGCACGCATCTGCATGTCGACCACGTCGGCTGGAACACGCGGCTCCTCGACGGCCGCTGGGTGCCGACCTTCCCCAATGCGCGCTATCTGATGGGACGCGCCGAATATCGACACTTCGAAGCCGCGCACAATGCCGCGCCGAAACGCCCGGTCAACCACGGCTCTTTCGAGGACTCCGTGCTGCCGGTCGTCGCAGCCGGCCTCGCCGAGTTGGTCGAGACCGATCATCGCGTGTTCAGCGATCGCGACGCAGGCTTACGCTTTGCGCCTGCGCCGGGCCATACCGCCGGCAACATGCAGATCCACCTCAATGGCGGCCACGATCATGCGGTGATGTCGGGCGACGTCATCCACCATCCCATCCAGTGCGCCGCGCCGTGGCTGTCGAATGCCGCCGACGTCGATCCGGCCGCGGCGGTCGCGACGCGGATGGTGCTGCTGGAAGAGCTCGCGGACACGCCGAGCTATCTGCTCACCGGCCATTTTCCGGCGCCGACTGCGGGTCGCGTGATCCGGCACGGCGAGGCCTACAGATTTCGTTTCGAGGATTAGGGGAAACCATCATGAAGCTACGCACCGTCACGCTGTCATTGCTCGCATTGCTGTCGGCGGCGCTGCCGGCACGCGCCGAGGATCCTGCCGCCTACCCCACCCACAAGATCAAAATGCTTCTGCCCTATGCGGCCGGCGGCGGCGGCGACGTGATCGGCCGCTTGCTCGCCGACAAGATGGGCAAGACGCTAGGACAGGGCGTCTATATCGAGAACCACACGGGTGCTGCCGGCACACTGGGCACGCAGTTGGTCGCGGCGTCGCCGAACGACGGCTACACCATCACCGTCGGCGGCATGACCACGCATGTGCTGGCGCCGGCGATCTATCCAAAACTGCCCTACGATTCGATCAGGGATTTTACGACGATCGGGCGTATCGGGACGTCCTCGATCATGCTGGTGGCGACCAGGGATTTTCCCGCCAATGACATCAAGAGCCTGATCGCGCTTTCCAAGAAGGGCGAGCCGATCCAGTACGGAAGCTGGGGCGTCGGCTCGACCGGACAATTCTGTGCGGAAATCCTGATGCAGCAGACCGGCATCAAGATGGATCACGTGCCGTTCAACGGCATCGCCAAACTCGCGGGCGACCTGCTTGGCGGCCACATCTCGCTTGCAACGCTGGACATGGCAACCGCAACGCCGCTGGTGAAGGACGGTTCTATCAAGGCGCTGGCCGCCTGCGGCGAGCGCTCGCCGAGCCTGCCTGACGTCGCAACCTACAAGGAACAGGGCGTGCCGTTCGACCGCAGCCTGTCCTGGGCGATGTATGGTCCCGCCGGCCTCGCTCCCCCGATTGCACAGAAATTGTCGGCGGCGTTGAAGGACGCGCTGGGCGATGCCGAGGTGAAGGAGAAGCTTTTGGGGCTCGGCATCACGCCGCAATACGTGCCTGGCGACGAGCAGCGCGACATCAACGCCCGCGACATCGCGGCCTGGAAGCAGGTTGCCAGGGACGCAGGCATCGAGGTCAAGTGACGATCGCAAGCGATCGGAAGGGAGCGCGGGCATGAGCCGCATTTTCGGCGCGGTGCGCCAGAACGGATACGTCGTGCGGGACATCCAGGCCGCGATGAAGCACTGGATCGAGGTGATGGGCGTCGGCCCCTGGTACTACATGGACCGCGTCAAGACCGACTGGTTCCGCCATCGCGGCCAGGACTCCGCGGTCGAGATGAGCATTGCGCTGGCCAATTCCGGCGATCTCCAGATCGAGCTGATCCAGCAGCGCAACGATGCGCCCTCGCTGTACAGGGAATTCCTCGACGCCGGCCACGAGGGCCTCCAGCACATGTCCTACTGGAGCCACGACTACCAGGCGCTCTACGACAAGGCACTCGGGCTCGGCTACAGGATAGGCCATGAAGGCCAGATCGGCGGAGAAAAGGGACGCTTTGCCTATTTCGACACCCAGGCCCATCCAGGAACCATCATCGAAATCTCCGACATCAGCGGCACCAAGGGGCCGTTCTTCGAGAAGGTCCGGCAGGCGGCGATCACCTGGGACGGGACGCGGCCGATCCGCGAAGTCGGCGGAGCGAAACCTTAAAATCCGACCGCCGGGTTGCGACCGGAAGAGGCCGCAGATGCGGTACGACCGCGATCCATGGTAGCATGAACCTCGTGTCCGAACCTTCAGCGAGGCAAGCATGTCCAACACTGACAAGGTTTTCGCCGGCTCGATTCCGAAAATCTACGACGAGTATCTCGTCCCGCTGATCTTTGCCCACTACGCCGCCGACATCGCGAAGCGTATCGCGGCTCTTTCCCCGTCGACGATACTGGAAACCGCGGCAGGTACCGGCGCCGTTACGCGGGCCGTGACCGCGGCGCTGCCTCCCGGCATCCGTTACGTCGCAACCGATCTCAACGAGCCGATGCTCGCGATCGCGGCGCAGCGCCAGGGTGAGGACCCGCGCATGACATGGCGTCAGGCGGATGCCACCGCCCTGCCCTTTGACGAAGCCGCGTTCGACGCGGTCTGCTGCCAGTTCGGTGTCATGTTCTTTCCCGACCGCGTCAAAGGCTATGCCGAGGCAAAGCGGGTGTTGCGACCGGAAGGCACGTTCGTATTCAACGTCTGGGACCGCATCGAGGAGAACGTGTTCGCTGACGACGCCACCGCCGCGCTCGGAAAAATGTTTCCCGATGATCCGCCCCGTTTCATGGTGCGGACGCCGCATGGCTATCACGACAAGGCCATTATCAGAGCCGATCTGGAACAAGCGGGCTTCCGCCACATCTCGATCCAAACGCTTGCTGCGGTGAGCCGCGCGCCGTCGGCCGAGTATGTCGCGATCGCGCTCTGCCAGGGCACGCCGCTGCGCAGCGAGATCGAGGCCAGGGATGCCAGCAAGCTTCAGGCAGCGACCGACCTCGTCGCCGAGGCGCTCCGATCGCGCCATGGGTCCGGAACGGTCGAAGGCAAGATTCAGGCGATCGTGATCGAGGCGCGGTAGTTGGTGCGGGAGCTGCTACGCCAGCGTAGCTAGCAGATTGGCAGCAAGCTTGAGATCTGCTGTTTCAAAGCCCTCGGAGAATCGACCGTATACGTCTCGAAGCAGCCGTTTCGCGCTATCGCGTCGTTTGGTCTCGGCCATGAGCGCCGCCAGATCCGTTGCCGCGCGCAGTTCCCAGGACCGTGCGCCCTGCGCGCGCGCCAGGTCGACTGATTGCTGGAAGCACGCTTCTGCCTCCTCTCGGCTCGCGCCCGGCGTCGCACTGAGCAGCTTGCCCTTCACGCGGAGCAATTCCGGCATCTGGAACAGCTCACCACTCCCGTTCACCCGATCGATCGCCGCATCGACGAGAGGGAGCCCATCCCCGGCTTGCCCGAGCGTGAGCAAGCCCAGCGCAAGCTCCATGTTGAACTCGGTGGTGAGCAGTTCGTGGCGCGCCGCGTGAATCGGCTTGAGGCCGGCCCGCAGATCGTCGACGCCTTGCCTCACATCTCCTCGCCGGATTGTCAGCTCGGCCTTGCGGCAACGCCCGATCGCCATCAGCGGTCCCATGGCGTTTGCCTCAGCCAGCGAATAAGAGCGATCGATGTAGTGCTGGGCGGCGTCAAGATCGCCGCGCCAGAGGAAGACTGTTCCCGCGCCGGCCAGCACCAGAGCCAGCGCAGCCGAATGCCCCATGGCCTCCGAGGCCTTGACCGCCTCTCTCGCGCGATCCGCCGCCTGATCCGGATAGCCGTGCAGCCAGAGCGTTCGCGCCAGCGCGACGATCGACCGGTAGTGCGGATCGTAGCCCAACAAGACGGAGCCCTGCTGAGCGTGCGACAGGACCCCCATCAGGGACTCGAGCTCGCGGCGCGAGCCAGCGAGATCGCCTGAAAACTGCAAGGCCATGCCGAGGGCGGAATGAGCCAGCGTTCTGATCGCAAGATCGCCGGATCTTTCGGCGAGCCCGTGGCACCGCTGGGCGTAGTCGAGCAAGATCCTGAAATGCCCGCTGCGGCCGTGGAAGATGTACTGCATGTTGAGCAGTCCGGCCTCGTACGCCGTATCGCCCCGCGCTTCGGCAATCGCGAGGCTCCTGTTCAGGGTGTCATTGACGGCGTCGCTCTCCCCGTACATCTGCGACGAGGAGACCCCAAGGCCGGCCTGGAGCCGCATCTCATCGGAACTCCCGACGGTGGCCGCGTCGAGCGCGATCAGTGCACGCTGGGACCAGCGGTGACACTCTGCAAGTAGGGACATCGCCAGGAAGACGTCAACGGCCGCCGCGGCGAGTTGAATCCCGAGCCTGATCTCTCCGCGCTCTCCAAAACACCATTCGAGCGCCGCACGCACGTTGTTCATGCTGGCGAAGTGCAACGCTCGTTCCGCTCCGCTCGCGAAGGTCGACCAGTCGCGGCCCCGCTGTTCCAGCCAATTGCGGTAGTAAGTCGCATGCCGGACTGCGAGGTCATGGGCTTCGTCCTCGGCGATCTGAATGTCCCGCGCGTAGGCACGCGTTGTATCCAAGAGACGGTAGCTCATCATGGTTCCGACCGGACGCGTCGCGACCATCGATTTCGCGATAAGACTGTCAATCGCGCCGAGAATATCCCTCTCGCCGACATCGCGTCCGCAGACGGAGATCACGGCATCGAGCGTGAAGTGCCCGACGAAGGCGGCAAGCCGGCGGAGAACTATTCGCTCCAGATCGGAGAGAAGGCCAAAACTCCAGTCTAGCGTCGCATGCAGCGTCCTCTGGCGGGGCGGCGCGCTCCTCGGTCCAAGCCAGGACAGCCCAAGCCTCTGGTCCAGCAGCGAGGCTGTCCCATGCACGCCATAGCTCTCGACACGGCGGGCCGCGAGCTCGATGGCAAGCGCCACGCCGTCAAGCTTGCGGCACATGTTGGCAACGATGGGCGCCTCGTCGTCGCTGAACTGCAGCTGGGCGCCGCTCGCGCGGGCTCGCTCAACGAAAAGTTGGATGGCCGGAAATGCCCTGGCAATTTCTGCCGTCAAGTCAGCACCCTCGGGCGGACAGGCCAAGGTGTCGAGACGGTAGACATTCTCTCCATCGGCCTGAAGCGCTTCGCGGCTCGTCGCGAGAATGTGAACGTTTGGCGCAGTCGCGAACACCGACGATGCGAACGCGGCGACAGGTTCGACCAGATGTTCGCAGGTATCGAGGATCAGCAATATCCGCTTGTCTCGGAGATAGGCGACGATGCTGGGTGTCGCGTCGCTGGATTGCACCGACAATCCGAGAAGGGAGGCAACGACCGTACCGACCAGTGCCGGATCGCTGACCATGCTGAAATCGACAAAGAGCACCGCCCCATCGAAACTCTGCATCAACCGGTGTCCGACGGCGATCGCGAGCGTCGTCTTGCCAACGCCGCCGGCCCCTACGATCGTCACAAAGCGTGTCGCCTTCAGTCGCGCGGGGATTTCCTCGATCTCGACCTCGCGGTCGATCATCGGAAGGCGCACCGGCAGATTGGCTTGTTGAAAGGACGGCGCGGCGGCTGCTTGCGGTTCTTGATCGACCGAGCGGGCAACCTGGGCAACGAAAGTATAACCCCGCCCGGAGGAGGTCACGATGTAGCGGTTGCCTTCGCCGCCCTCACCGAGCGCCCTGCGAAGGTTGGTCATATGAAAACGCAAGGCACCTTCTTCGACGACCAAGCCAGGCCAGACCTGACGCAGAAGCTCGGCTTTGCTGATCAATTCGTTGGGCCGCGATAGCAGTGCGACCAGGAGATCGTAGGCCCGCCCCTTAAGCTCCACGTGCTCGCTGTTCCGGGTCAGCACCCGTTCGGTCAGATTCAGACGGAACGAACCGAACGAAATAATCTCCGTGTTCTGCGCTGTTGGCATCTATCGGCGTATTCTTGCGTCGCGCGCTACAATTGGCTGATCGCGGAATGGCGGTGGAGACCGGCTTTGTACTGATCGTGATATCCGATCTCCGGGGCAAAGAGTAGTGCTGCGGCGCCACGTCCCGACATGGCGGCCCGCCGTTTTGCGCAGCAATGGCGCCCGCATTTTCGTCTTGAGCGACAATGGCTTGTAAGTTCTCCGACATTCTGTGCGGGACCCGTTTGGCCGGGACGGAAGAGCCCGCGGCATCGCCGCTGAGACCGCCGCTCATAACAAAATCTCGCAGCCTCTAACACTCGGCCTGCCGACCGCCGGGAAGGCGCCGCCGGCTCGTTTGGCGCAGGCTGCTCGCGGCTCCGTGAGGGGCTAACGATCCATAACAATCCATAACGAGCAAATTCCGATCGTCCGCACCAATCTAGCTACAGGACGAGCGGCCAATCGACCCGTTCAAAAGATCTGCGAATGCGCCACGCAGGTCAGAACACGGGGCCGTGAAGTCTCGAGCACGTCAACGGCGCGCAACGCAACGAGGAGATTGAGACATGACCAGCAACCAGATCGTCGATTCCAGCTTCACCGCCATCATCAATGCCCCGAAGGACAAGATCAACATTCCCGAGTGGTGCTTCAACCTGTCCGAACGTGAATATCAGGGCTGCTCGCCGGCGCACATCGCCGCCGGCTTCACGACTGCGCCGGACGGCAAGCGGATGTCCATCAACGTCGAGACCATCGGCGGCAGCCTGATGGTACAGCACTACGTCGAGACTCTCGGCGAGAAGGACCATCTGATCCTCGATTCGACCTCCGACGTCTTCACACCCACCGGACGCACGACCATTCACGTCACCTGGGAATTGAGCGTCAAGGAAATGGAACCCGGCAAGTGCGAGTTCACCAACCGCGTCCGGTCGCACGCGACCGACGAGTTCATGGCCTTCATCGGCAAGCAGGGCATCCCGTTCGACCTGTTCCGTGCGCAGCGCCAGCCCGCTTCGATCGCCCACAATCAGAGCGAAACACCGCTGTTCGCCGCCAGCATCGAACGCGCTGCGCTAGCGAACGCCTGACAATCGCGGCTGCATCGTCACAATGGAGAGTTCCATGACACTTTCTTCCTACGACAAGAGCATCACCGCCCTCCTCGTGGTCGATCCCTACAACGATTTCATTTCGGAGGGTGGCAAGATCTGGCCACGGATCAAGGCCGTGGCCGAAGCGAACAATTGCGTTCCGCACATGCAGCAGGTTCTGCATGCCGCGCGCGATGCGAAGCTTCGGGTCTTCTATGCCATGCATCACCGCTACCGCCCCGGCGACTACGAATCCTGGAAGTACGTCGCGCCGGTCCAGCGGAGGGCGTGGAAGGCCAAGAGCTTCGAGTTTGGCACCTGGGGTGGCGAATTCCGCGCCGAGTTCGTGCCTGAGCCCGGCGAAATCGTCGCCGGCGAACATTGGTGCTCCAGCGGCTTCGCCAACACCGACCTGGATCTCCAGCTCAAACGGCACGGCATCCAGCGTCTCATCGTCATCGGGCTGATCGCGCACACCTGCATCGAAGCGACCGTCCGTTTCGCCGTCGAGCTCGGCTACGACGTCACGGTCGTCAAGGACGCCGTCGCCGACTACTCCGACGAGATGATGCATGCCGCACTCGAGATCAACATGCCGAACTACGCCAGCGCCATCGTGACCACGAAGGAGATCGTCGAGGTGTTGGCGTCGGACCCGTCCGCAGTGGTCGCTGCCTAGTCGGGCCCAACCGATACGAAGGATCCGGACGGGCAACCACGCCATGCAGCCTGGCCGGATCCGACGAGGCAAGAGCAGCTCAGAACCAAATCTGGAGGCTCGATCATGAGACGCCGCGATTTTCTTGGAATTTTCGCCGGGTTTGCATTGTGGCCGTCCTTTGCGAAGGAGGAGCACGGCAAGCCTGTCATCGGCTTCATGAGCAGCCGGACGCCGGACGATTCGGCCCGCATCCTCGCCGCCTTTCGCAAGGGGCTCACCGAGGCCGGCTACGTCGAAGGCCAGGACGCGACGATCGCCTACCGCTGGGCCGAAGGCGACTATGAAAGGCTTCCGGCGCTGGCGGCCGAGATCGTCAGGCTCAATCCATCCGTGTTGATCGCGGCCGGTGGTGAGCCGTCCGCGCTCGCGGCCAAGGCCGCATCGGCCGACATCCCGACCGTCTTCTCTGTCGGCGGAGATCCCGTGAAGATCGGTCTCGTCAGAAGCATGAACCGGCCCGGCGGCAACATGACCGGCGTGAGCCTGCTGGCCACGGAGCTGGAGGCCAAGCGGCTCGGAATCCTGCACGAGCTATTGCCTCGCGCAAAAGTGCTCGGCGTTCTCATTGACCGCGAATTTCAGGAGTCCGGAACGCAAATCCTCGAGATCACGCAGGCCGCGGAGGACATCGATCAGCCCGTCGAGATCGTGTACGCGAGCAGCGACGACGATCTCGCGATTGCCTTCGAGCGACTGAAGATCGTGGGCGCCGAAGGCCTGCTCGTTTGCGCGTCCCCGTTCTTCGACACGCGAGGAAAGCACATCGTGGCTTTCGAGGCACAGGGACGCCTTCCGGCGATCCACCAATTCCGCGAATACGCCGTTCAGGGCGCCTTGATGAGCTACGGCGTCTCCCCGCCCGACGGCTACCGGCAAATCGGACTTTATGCCGGCCAGATCCTCAAAGGCACCTCGCCGTCCGACCTGCCTGTCGTCCAACCGACGACGTTCGAGTTCGTCATCAACGCAAAGGCCGCCGGCGCGGCGGGGCTCGATATCCCGGCGAGCCTGCTCGCACGCGCCGACGAGGTGATTCAGTGAAGCCGAAAAACAAGGAGACTCCCATGACCCGACAGATCATCATCGACAGGCCGTACTCCGGCCTATGGATCGCGACCTTCAACAATCCGCCGATCAATCTGATCGACCCCGACACGATCGGCGAGCTCCAGGAGCTGCTCACGGCGCTGGAGAGCGATGCGGACGTCAAGGTCGTGGTGTTTCGAAGTGCGGACCCGGATTTCTTCCTGGCGCATTGGGACGTGCTCGCCGACAAGGCGAAAGTGGCGGCGATGCCGCCCGGCCCGACCGGCATGCATCCCTGGATCGACGTGCTCGTACGACTGGCGCGCGCGCCGGTCGCCTCCATCGCTGAAATCCGCGGCCGTGCACGCGGCGCGGGAAGCGAATTTGTCCTGGCCTGCGACATGCGCTTCGCCAGCATCGAACGGGGCATTCTCGGACAGTTCGAGGTCGGCCTCGGATCGGTCCCCGGCGGAAATCCCATGGCGCGGCTCGCAGGCCTGATGGGGCGCGGGCGCGGCCTCGAGGTGATCCTGGGCGCAGATGATTTTTCGGCCAAGCTCGCCGAGCGTTACGGTTACGTCAACCGCGCGCTGCCCGACGCGGAGATCGAGGCGTTCGTCGAGGCCTTCGCTCGCCGGATGGCCTCATTCGAGAAGCATGCGCTGGTTGGCGCCAAGGCGCTCATGAATGACGTGACACTGCCAGCGGACAGCGTCTTCCCGCCGGCGCTAAAGGCCTTCTTCACCTCGGCTACTCATCCGGCGACGCGGGCGCGGGCCGCGTCTCTGCTGGAACGCGGATTGCAGCGGCGTTCCGACATCGAGTTGCGGCTTGGTGCGGCGGTGGCGGATCTCAGATGAGATCATACGGACGCGGCGCGCCGTCCTACCAGAAGCCCCGCTGCATCGGCTGCGCCGGCTGATAATACTGATACTGGCCGCGGCGGCGCGGATTGACGGGCTGCGGGTTCGGCTGCTGCTGGAAGAAGAAGCCGAAGCCGTTGCCGCCATTGCCCCAGCTGTCATCGCTTGCCATTTCCATCGGCGGCGGCGCGGTCGGCTTGCGGGTGATGAAGCCGCCCTGCGGATGATTGCTCAGCACCGCGACGAACTCGGTGCGGTAGTTGGTTTCGGCGCTCAGCGGCTCGTCCGAGACCACGATCGACGAACGCGGCAATGCCGTCGGCCCGATGCGATCCCAGACGTCCTGCGGGATGGTAATGCGGTCGAGCGCGTCCTTGGCGTCGTCCCCGTTCTCGATCGTGACCACGCTCCAGCGCAGCCCCGTATCGTTCTTCGCCATCGCCGTGAAGATATGCGTGCCGAGCGGCTGGTCGGGATTGCGGATGGTGACGGGAACCTCGATGCTGGTGTCGAACACCTCGCCGCCGCCATCCGGCGCCGGCTTGTGCGTGTTCCGCCGCACGTAGAGCTTCTGCGTCGCGCGGCTGATGTAAACGGACACCGGCTCAAGCGCGAGCTTGGCGTCGGTCGCAGCCGTCACGGCATCGGCCTTCCTGGTTGCCGCGACCTTTGCCGCCTCCTTGGTGGCGGCAACGGCGTCGCGCTTCGGCTGCGCGGCGGCCTTGGCGGCCTCGAGCGCCGACGCAGCGTCGGCGGCCTTGGTCGCAACCTTCTGCTTCAGCTCCTCGGCCTGCGCCCGCGCCTGATCGGTCTTGGCAGCCGCGATCTTCTTGTCGGCGAAGGCGAGCTCGGCGTCGGCCTTGGACTTCTGCTGTTCCAGCTTGCGCAGCGACGCGGGAAGCGACGCGGCCTCCTTCGCGGCCGCGGCCGCAGCCTTCTTGGCCTCGGCGGCAGCCTGGATCGCCTCCTCGGCTTCAGCGGAGAGCTTGTCGGACCGGTTCGGCACGGCCGCGATGGCCTCGCGCTTCGGCACGAACAGCGACGGATGAGTGAAATCGATCGGGGCCGCGTCGTTCGGCGAGATGATCACGCGCATGCCGATGTTGGTCTTGTCGAACAGGCCCTCGGCGAAGTTGAAGGGCATGCGCACGCAGCCGTGCGAGGCGGCATAGCCGGGCAGCGGCCCGCCGTGGAGCGCGATGCCGTTCCAGGTGATGCGCTGCATGTTGGGCATCCAGGCATCGTCATACATGGTCGAGCGGTGGTCCTTGTCCTTCTCGACGATGGCGAAGACGCCGGCCGGCGTCTCGCGCCCGGTGGTGCCGGTGGACACCGGCGCGCGCAGAATCCAGCCGTCGGAATCGTAGAAAGTGACCTGCTGGCTCTTGATCGACACGATCGCCATGATCGGCTCGCCGGCCTCGCGCGGCGCCACCGCCTCGGCCGGCTGGCGGGCCTGCTTGGCCGCCTCGGCGCTTCCGCTCAGCGCCGTCAGGGCAACGGCCGTTGCGAGCGCAACAAGTCCGGGGGGCCGCCAACGCCGCATCGCCGTGGTGGATTGCGCCGTCGTCATCAGGTCTTTCATGCCATTCCCCGGTCCAGTACCAGTCCGCGCCTTACGTCGATCACGTCAGATTGCGATCTTTGAATTAAGAATTCGCAGCCACCTTGCGTTCCGTATCCGGCAATATTCGGACCTATCAGGCGGCAAATCTCTCATATACGAGGGCTCGCGCGGGCGGAAGGTGGGCTGGGGCCGGAGCTGGCCCGGGGCTGGTCACGAATCGCTGCGGCACAATGTCCGGTTAGTGGGTACGGCGCCCGATCAGCCGGGTCATTGCAGCGCCGAACAGGCCGAACAGCGCATACACCATGAGCGGCAGAGCGTGCGCGGCAGCCTGCCCGACCGGTTCGTGCTCCACGATTAGCAGGACCGCGAACACGGTCAGGCTCAGGAGGACGCAGATGAGGGCGGCAGCAAGGCCTAGCCTGCGCAGAACGAAGGCAAAGTCGGTGGTGGTCATGACCGCATCCGGGGCGAAGATGAACAGACCTACGCTAGACCCGCCCGCGATAGCAGGATGTGACCGTCATCACAGAGAGTCGGTTCCCGAACGCCGGCCGGCTCAGGACGCGACACCAACCGCCTTGCTGTCGACCGCGGCCTGGATTTCCGCATCGCTCAGGCCGGCCTCGCGCAACACCTCGCGCGAATGCTCGCCGAGGCGCGGCGCCATGCGATGGATGCCGGCCGGGCTTTCCGAGAATTTCGTCGCGGGCCGCGCCTGCCGGATCCGGCCTTCGGTCGGATGATCGATATCCGCAAACAGTGCGACGGCGGCGAGATGCGGCTGCTCGCCGATCTCGGTGAGCCGGGCGAAGGCGGTGTGCGGTACGTCCAGCCGCAGCAATAGCTCCTCCCATTCCGCGGTGGTGCGGGTCGGCCCGATCTCGCTCATGCGGTCATAGACCTTGTCGATGTTCTGGGAACGAAGCACGGGATCGCGCACCCCGAGCTCCTCGATCAGCTCGGGGCGGCCGACAGCCTCGAAGAAGGCGCACCAATTGTCTCCGGAGTAAGGCAGCATCGTCAGCCAGCCGTCCTTGGTCTGCACCGGGCGCCGGTTCTTCATCCGCTTGTAGCCAGTCGGGCCGATCGGCGGATCGAACGCGTGCCCGCCCAGCATCTCGATACTGTTGAAGCCGGCGATGGTTTCCAGCATCGGAACTTCGACCATCTGCCCCTGCCCGCTGCGCTCGCGCCGGAACAAGGCCGCGGACACCGCTCCGACCATCGCCATCGCGCAGATCTTGTCGCCGATCAGGCTCGGAACGAATTCCGGCTCCTCGTCCGATCCGATCGATGACGCCAGACCCGACGCGGCCTGGATGATCTCGTCGAAGGCGGGGCGCGCTGCCCACGGCCCGTCCTGGCCGAAGCCGGTCGCCGCGGCATAGATCAGGCGCGGATTGAGTTTTGCGCAGGCCTCATAGCCGAAGCCGAGCCGCGCCATCGCCGCGGGTCGCACATTGGTGACGAGCGCATCGACCGTCGGGATCAATCGCGCCAGCGCCGCCTTGCCGTCCGGATGCTTCAGATCGAGCGCGAGGCTGCGCTTGTTGCGGTTGACGGCCATGAACTGGCCGCTCATCCCGCGGTTCCGGAACACGCCGGTGTAGCGCCAAGTATCGCCCGCGGGCGGCTCGACCTTGATGACATCGGCGCCCCAGTCGCCGAGCATCTGCGCGGCGTAGGGGCCGAACAGCACGCTCGTCAGATCGAGAACGCGGATACCGCTGAGGGGACCGGTCGGTGTCATCGTCGTTTCACTGTCGTTGGAGGAAGCAACTGCGGGACAAGACGGGCGGCCAAGGCTGTGCCAGCCCGCCCGTCACACTGCATCGATCCTATTCGCCGATCACGTCGCCGAACAGCTCCCAGGACTTGCCGTTGAAGCGCGCCATCTGCAACTGCCGGATCGGCGTCACCTGCTCGGCCGAGGTGTTGAGCTTGATGCCCGGCAGCAGCATCGGCAATTCGACCTCCTTGAACGACTGCGTCTGCTTCATCAAATTGGCGCGGGTGAGGTCGTTGCCGGCGCGCTGCAGCACCAGCTCCATGATCTGCGCCATGGTGTAGCCGGTGACGTTGAAGACGTCGGCCGGATCGGCGCCCGAATTGTACGTCTTCATCCACTCGCGCCAGGCTTTCATGCCGGAATCATTCTCCCAGCGCGGATCACCGGGATCCTTCTGGAAAGCACCGGTGACGATGCCGACGGAATTGTCGAGCCCGGCCGGCACCAGCACAGAGCCGACGGAGTTGGAAACGGCGGGAAGGATGATCTGCGGCTTCCAGCCGAGCTCGGCGATTTTCTTGATCGCTTGCGCCGCGAATTTCGGCGTGCACTCGTTGAAAACAACGTCAGCGCCGGCGGCCTTGAACTTGACGATCTGGGAGTCCACGGTCGGATCCGATGTCTCGTAGGTGGCCTCGGACACGATCTGGTTGACGTGCTCCCCTAACCCTTCCTTGAAGCCGGCGAGATAGTCGCGCCCGGGATCCTCGTTCGGCGTGATGACGGCGATTTTGGCATTCGGCTTGTTCGCAAGAATCCACTTGGCATAGATGCGGCCTTCGGTCCGGTAGGTCGGCTGCGAACCGGTGGTCCAGGGAAAATGCTGCGGATCGTTCCAGCGGCTGGCGCCGCTCGACGGGAACAGCTGCGGGATCTTCTTGGCGTTGAGGTATTTCTGCGCGGCGATGTTGGGACCGGTGCCGAGCATCGAGAACATCGCCAGCACCTCGTCGCTCTCGGCGAGGCGGCGAACCTGCTCGACCGTCTTCGACGGCGAATAACCGTCGTCCATGCTGAGCAGCTCGACCTTGCGGCCGTTGATGCCGCCCTTGTCGTTGAGCATCTTGAAATAGGCGATCTCGGCGCGGCCAATCGCGGAATAGGCGGAGGCCGGTCCCGAATAGGGCATGGTCTGCCCGAGCTTGATCGACGTGTCGGTCGCGCCGGTGTCGTAGTTTCCGGCCGTCGCGGCCGAAGCGGCGCCCAGCGCCGCAAGCAGAGCAACGACTCCACGGACCAGTTGTCTTCCCGGCATGCTCGGCATCTCCTTCCCAGGCAAGACGCATCGACGCGCGAGCTCACAGGCTGCCGCCGGCGCCCTCCACTTTCTTCTTGGTTATCATCGGCCGCATCGATTGCGATGCCGGCGAGCGCGACGATACAAGGATTATGAAGCGTGAGATGTAGCGAAGAATTCAGATGCGTATGCGCGGCTTGCAGCCGTTCTATTTTGCGCGCTCGTTACACGGCAATGTGAGCGTCAGACCTCAAGCCATTCCTGCCGCACGGCGGCATTGGCCTTGAGCTCGTCCGGCGTGCCCTCGAACACGACGCGGCCGTGGCCCATGATGTAGACGCGCTTCGAGATCCGCATCGCGATCGAGAGCTTCTGCTCGACCAGCAGGATTGCGACGCCGGCCTGCGCGATGCGGGCGATGAGATCGCCGACCTGCTGTACGATCAGCGGTGCCAGACCTTCGGTCGGCTCGTCGATCATGATCAGGTCCGGATCACCCATCAGCGTCCGGCAGGTGGTGAGCATCTGCTTCTCGCCGCCCGACAGCACGCCCGCGGCCGTATCGGCACGCGCGGCGAGATTGGGGAACATCTCGAGCATGTCCTCAAGCCGCCATTTGCCTGGGCGGCGCGTGTCCTTGACGCCGAGCAGGAGGTTTTGGCGAACCGTCAAGCTCGGGAAGATATCGCGATGTTCAGGGACATAGCCGAGGCCGAGGTGCGCGATCTTGTGGCTGGGCAGGCCGGCGATGTCCTTGCCCTTGAAGCGGATCGTGCCCTGCGGCGCGACCTCGCCCATGATGGCCTTGACCGTGGTGGAGCGGCCGACACCGTTGCGGCCGAGCAGGCTCACGACCTCACCCGCGGCGACATCGAGGTCGACGCCCTGGAGGATGTGGCTCTTGCCGTAATAGGCGTGGAGATCCCTGACCTCGAGCATCAGTGCGCTTCCTCGCCGAGATATGCTTCCTTGACCTTCGGATCGCGCCGGATCTCTTCCGGCGTGCCCGAGGCGATGATGTGGCCGTAGACCAGCACGGAGATGCGGTCGGCAAGGCCGAACACCACGCTCATGTCGTGCTCGACGATGACCAGGGTCTTGCCCTCGGTCAGCCGCCGGATCAGCGACACCGCGCGGTCGGTTTCGGCGTGGCTCATGCCGGCGGTCGGCTCGTCGAGCATGACGACCGTGGCCCCGCTCGCGATGGTGATGCCGATCTCGAGCTCGCGCTGCTCGGCGTAGGTCAGAAGTCCCGCCGGAACATCGCGCCGGTGCGTGAGATGGATGTCGTCCAGGATCTGAGCCGTGCGCTCGCGCACTTCCGGCAGGCTGTCGACGTTCTTCCAGAAAGCGTAGCGGTGTCCCGTCGCCCACAGCACGGCGCAGCGGACATTCTCCCAGACCGACATGCGGGCGAACACGTTGGTGACCTGGAACGAGCGCGACAGGCCGCGCCGGTTGATCTCGAACGGCCGCAGGCCGGAGATCACATCGCCGTTCAGCTTCACCTCGCCCGAGGTCGGCTTGATGTGGCCGCTGATCAGATTGAACGTCGTGGATTTCCCGGCGCCGTTCGGACCGATGACGGCGTGACGCTCGCCTTTCGCGACACTGAGGTTGAGATCGCGGATGATGCCGACATTGCCGAAGCGCTTTTCGACGGCGCGGACTTCGATAGCTGCGTTCTTTTCAGATACCGCTCCGCTCATGCCAGATACCCCCGGTCACGGGCGACCGTCGCAGCCCTGTCCCACGCGTCCGCGATCCTCCGCCAGCTCAGCCGCGCGACGAACGCACCGCCGACGACGAGAACTGCCGCGGTAATCCACGTCACCGGGGACTTCGCGTTGAACGGAATGCCAAACAGGTTGATCGGGTCGCCGCCGGAATAGCGCGCGACCGTCTCGATGGTGAGGATGACGCCGCAGGCGAGCGCCAGAGTCGGCACAACAGCGACGAGATAGGACGGGATCACCGTCCACAGCGTTCCGGCGCGAACCAGCGGCCGGTGCATCATCAACAGGCCGGCGATACCGCCCGGCGCGAACATCACGATGCCGATGAAGATGATGCCGAAATAGAGCTGCCAGACGCTGGTGAGGCCTGTCAGCCCGAGCTGGAGATAGGTCACCAGGATCGCGCCGAGGATCGGCCCGAAGAAATAGGCGATGCCGCCGATGAAGGTGGAGAACAGCACCAGACCGGACTGGATCGCACCGAGCAGCGCGGAGTTCGCGATCTCGAAATTGATCGCGGTCAGGCCGCCGGCGACGCCCGCGAAGAACCCGGCAAAGCAATAGGCGAGATAGCGGACGACGTGAGGATCGTAGCCGATGAACTGGACGCGCTCGGGATTGTCGCGGACTGCGTTGCTGATCCGCCCCAGCGGCGTCCGCGTCAGCGCGTACATCGCAATCGCCGACAGCACCAGCCAGAACGCGATGAGGTAATAGACCTGAACCTGCGGCCCGAACGACCAGCCGAACATCTTGGGCAACGCCGTGCGATCCGTGGTGATGCCGGCCTCACCGCCGAACACCGAGCGCAGGATCAGCGAGGACGACGCCACCAATTCGCCGATGCCGAGCGAGATCATCGCGAACACGGTGCCGGCGCGCTTGGTCATGACCCAGCCGATGATGACAGCGAAGACGAGACCACCGATCCCGCCGAACAGCGGAATGAACGGCAGCGGGATCGGCCAGCCGTGCGACACCACCGCATTCATCATGTGACAGGCCGCGAAGCCGCCGAGGCCGTAGTGCACGGCATGACCGAACGACAGCAGGCCGGTCTGGCCGAGCAGGATGTTGTAGGACAGCGCGAAGACGATCGCGATGCCGATCAGGCTGAACGACGTCAGCGAGCCGCCGGAGGAGAAGATCAGCGGCAGGACGATCAGCAAGGCAATGCCGATCAGCCAGACGCCGTAGAAGCGCAAGCCGTCGCCGGCGGGCTTCGATGCCGAAATCGGTTTGGCGGTCATGACTCGCGCGTCCCCATCAGGCCCATGGGGCGAACGATCAGAATGAGCACCAGCAGCATATAGGGAACGATCGGCGCGACCTGCGCGATTGTGACGTTCCAGATGTCGGTGAGGACCGACGGTCCCGTCGACGGATCGAGCGGTCCGAACGCACTCGCCAGCGAGCCGTTCAGCGCCACCGCAAAGGTCTGCACCAGTCCGATGACGAGCGAGGCGATGAAAGCACCGGGCAAGGAGCCGAGGCCACCGAACACGATGACGACGAACAGGATGGGCCCGAGCGCCGCGGCCATGTCCGACTGCGTGACCAGGGCCGGACCGGCGATGACGCCGGCAATGCCGGCGAGCGCGCTGCCGACGCCGAACACCACCATGAACACGCGCCCGACATTGTGGCCGAGATGCCCGACCATGTGAGGATGCGTCAGCGCCGCCTGCACGATCAGACCGACGCGGGTGCGCTTGAGCACGACCAGCAGCGCCACGAAGATCACGACCGAGACGGCCAGCATGAAGAGCTTGTAGGCGGGATAATTGGTCGAGAAGATCGTGAAGGCCGGGAAGTCGAGCAGCGCCGGTACACGATAGTCGACCGGGCTCTTGCCCCAGATCATCGACACGATCTCTTCGATCGCAAAAGCCAGGCCGAAGGTCAGCAGCAATTCCGCGACATGGCCGTGCTTGTGGGTGTTACGGAGGCCATAGCGCTCCACTGCCATGCCGATGGCGCCAACCAGCAGCGGCGCGAGCACCAGCGCCGGCCAGAAGCCGATCCACTTGGTGAGCTGGAAGCCGAAGAAGGCGCCGAGCATGTAGAAGCTGGCATGCGCGAAGTTGAGCACGCCCATCATGCTGAAGATGACGGTCAGCCCGCTCGACAGCAGGAAGAGCAGCATGCCGAACAGCACGCCGTTCAGGGTCGAAATGACAATGAGTTCAAGCACAGCGCACTCGTCTCTGTCCGGGGCCTGATGGCCCCGGTGAACATCGCCCAATCAAGAATAGTCCAGCCACCGATTCCCGCGACCGATGGCGGCCGCGGGAAAACGACGGCTGTCGTGATTACGGCCGCGCCATCTTGCAGGTCGTGGGGACCATGGCCTGCGCCGTGTCGACCTTGGAGACGAGGTGCCAGCCCCAGCCGGTGTTTTCCTCGTCGAACGGCTCATTCTCGGTCAGCTTGCCGAAGGAGGAAATGTAGATCGGCTGCAGGAACTGGTGGTCGTCCTTGCGCATGATGCCGTTGCCGCCGTCCAGGACCTCGAACTTCAGGTCCTCGAGCGCCGCCGCCACCTTCACGGGATCGATCGAGTTGGCCTTCTCGGCAGCCGCCTTGAACATGCGCATCTCGTTGACCGCACGCGGGTACCAGAGCGACAAATTGACCTTGGCGCGGAACGCCTTCTCGTAATCCATCGCGGTCTTGTTGCCGGAATTCGCAAAGCCTTCGGTGATCTGGAAGACCTGATGATCGAGGCCGGTCTGCTTGACGGCAGTGGGGCCGCCGGCGCCGCCGGCATAATAGGTGTACCAGTTGACCTTCAGGCCGGCGTCAGCGGCAGCCTTGAGCAGCAGCGCGAAGTCCTGGCCCCAATTGCCGGTGACGACGCTGTCGGCGCCGGACGCCTTGATCTTGGCGATATAGGGCGAGAAATCGGTGACCTTCAGCAGCGGATGCAGCTCGTCGCCGACGATCTGGACGTCGGGCCGCTTGGCGCCGAGCATCTTGCGCGCGTCGGAGCGGACGGACTGACCGAACGAATAGTCCTGGTTGATCAGGTACACCTTTTTGATCGAGGCGGTGTCCTTCATGTAGTTGGTGAGCGCCTCCATCTTGATGTCGGAGCTCGCATCCCAGCGGAAATGCCAGTAGCTGCACTTCTCGTTGGTCAGGCTGGGATCGACGGCGGCGTAGTTGAAGTACAGCACTTCCTTGCCGGGATTTCGCGTGTTGTTCTTGGTGACGAAATCCGACAGCGCCGCGCCGACGGACGAGCCGTTGCCTTGCGTGATGTAGTGGACCCCGGCGTCGATCGCCTTCTGGGCCTGCACCAGGCTCTCCTGCGGATTGGTCTTGTTGTCGAGCGGCACGATCTCGATCTTGTGGCCGAGAATGCCGCCCTTGGCGTTAAGCTCGTCGGCCAGATACTGGAATGTCTTCAGACCACCCTCGCCGACGCTGGCGCCACCGCCGGAGAGCGGATCGATGTAGCCGATCTTGAGGGTGTCCTCAGCCGACGCGGCATGACCGAGCATCGGGGCGATCACGGCAATGGCCAAAGTGAGCTTGCGCATTTTTTCGTTTCCTCGCTGGCTATCGACTTTAGTCGATGGGCTTTTTGCGCATGTTGCAGCGCAATTGCAGATCCCTAATGAGCAGAACGAACTTTGATTTTCAAGCTCGGCGAGACATGGCTCCGGCCATCGTTATGAAATGTGAAGGCGGCTGCCCGTCTCGCCGGCAGCTTTCCGCGACGAGGAATAGAACGCAAGGGGAAACTGGCCTGCGCGGCGCCCGACGACGCAGGTGTCGCAGCCGTCTACAGGCTGCGATAGTTCGCGATTCCCGACAGGTCTGGCGTGAATCCGAGCCCCGGTTCCTCGCCGAGGACGATCGTACCATCCGTGACATTGGCAACGGCACCGCAGAACCGGTCGCGCAGCGGATTGTCGTTGGCATCGACCTCGAGCCAGCCGTCGCCGCCGATGCCCGCCAGCAGATGCGCCGAGGCAAGCAGTCCGATGCCGCCGCCGAGATAATGCGGGCAGAACGTCTTGCCCGCCTTCAGGATGTCGCGCGCGACGCCAGCGCATGCGCTCAGCCCGCCCCATTTCGCGATGTCGGGCTGAACGACGCCGAGCACGTCTTCGGCCAGGACATCCTTGAAGCCCTCGACGCTCGAAATGTTCTCGCCCGCGGCAATCGGCATTGTCGCGCTCGCCCGTAGCCGGCGCCATTCCTCGCGCCGCCGGTCGGCGCGGAGGGGCTCCTCCAGCCAGCGCAGATCGAACGCGGCCAACCGCGGCAGCATCTCCAGCGCCTGATCGACCGACCAGCCCTGATTGGCATCGGCGGCGAGCATGCCCGCGCCGACGATCGCGCGCAGCGCGGCCAGATTGGCGAGATCGGTCTCGGCACCGAAGCCGACCTTCAGCTTCAACGCGCGATGGCCGCGCTTGAGTGCAGCTTCGGCCGTTTGCGCGGCGCCACCGGGATTGATGCCGCTGGCATAGACCTTGATCCTGCCCGTCTGCCCGCCGAGCAGCCGCCACAACGGCAAGCGCCGCCGCCGCGCCGAGAGATCCCACAGCGCGAGATCGATGCCGGAAATCGCCTGCGCGAACGGACCGGGCTCGCCGCATTGGAGCGCGAGCACCTCGGTGCCTTTCGACAGGACCTCGAAAGCCTGAGCGGGACCGTCGAACCTGCGCCCGACAATGCCCGGAGCGAGCACTTCGTTGACAAGCCGGGCACGGTGCTCGGCGCCCGGTGCAGGAAAGTTGGACCAGGCTTCGCCCCATCCCTCGACACCGTCCTCGTCGAGCGCGCGAACGAAGACGGCCGGACGGTTGAGCATCTTGCCGAACGACGTCACCACCGGCGTCGCCAAGGGATAGCGATAGCAGAACGCCTCGATCGAGCGGATGATGAAGCTGTCAGTCGTCATATTGCAGGTCCTGCGACCGAGGTGAGACCACGCGGGACCGTTACCATCTCAGTAGGCGCGCGCGAAGTCACCTTCCTGCTTGATATCAGCGAACACCGGGAAGCGCGCCTTCCACGCCGTGCCCTTGGCCGTGGTCAGCTGATTGAGCCGTTCCAGCACCCCGAGGCCATCCTTGCGCAGGCTGGCCGACACCGCTGCGCGGTCCGGAAAGTTCTTCAGGACGGCATCCAGCCAGATGGTGCGGCCCGCCAGGAAACCGCTTGCGCCTGCGGCATAGGAGTAGTCGAGCACGCGCTCGAACTTTTCAGGCGCAGCGCCGCCCGACAGCAACACCCAGGGGATGCTGCGTTCGCGGCAGATATCACCGATCGCATCGAACTCCTTCTGCGCGGCCTTTGCTCCCGTGCTGCCGTCACGCGCCGGCAGGCTGTTGGCTGCAAGCGGGCTCTCCAGCTTGAGGAGATCGACGCCGTATTCAGGCTTTGCGAATTCGCGCACGCTGTCGATGACGAGGCCCGGGAGCTTGCCGGGCGATTCCACGTAATCGGCCGTGTGATTGGCGCTGCCGAGGAACGGGTAGACCAGCAACTCGAGCACGTACGGGATATCGTGACGGGCGCAGTCTTCGCCGATTTCGCGCACGAAACGCTTCTGGTGCTCGTTCACCGCCGCATCGGCGTCCGGCCGGTACCAGGCCAGCACCTTGACGGCGTCGCCGCCCATCGCGCGGATCTTCTCCACGCTCCAATTGGTGATCGCGCGCGACTTGCGGCCGCCCGCGGTTTCCTCAACGCGGTGCTCTTCCAGCGTCATGATCAGACCGCAGCGCGGCGGCAGCAGGTCGATCGCGGCAGGCACTGCGAAGTTCGGGTCGAACAGCATCGAACTGCAATGCGGCGCGAGGTTCTCGACGAGGAGACGCTTGGCCGCCGTGACGTCGGAATATTCGACCTGGTCCCGCGTGATCCCCTTTGCCTTTGCAATGGCGTCGAACAACGGCGGCCGCTGATCCAGCGCGACCATGCGAAAATGGCCATCCGCGTCAGCAAGCCGTGCCAGGCCGCGGTTCTTTCCAATCGTTCTCATGGCTTCGTCCTCATGAATACAAGACACTCGTTGATCTCAGGGATTCCGTTACGGCCGCCGGCGTGGCGGCATTTCATGGCGGCCGTCGCCGCCGAAAACGCCATGGCGGCGCGCACATCGAGGCCGGCGCCGATTGCGAGCGCATAGGCGCCGTGGAAGACGTCGCCCGCGCCCGTGGTGTCGACGACGTCGACGGCGTAGGCGACCTGCCGGTGCAGCTGGCCGTTCTCGTACCAGCTCACGCCGCCCTCGCCGCGCGTAACGGCGATGACGCGGCAGCCGAAGCGCGCAAGGGCTGCGAGATATCTATCTTCGGCCGAGCCGGCAAAGGCGGCGAGCGCGGGCTCGGAAAAGATGGCGTGATCGGTCAAGGGCAGCAGCCGCTCGAATACCTCGGCATCGGCCATGTCGCCGTCGAGCACCGTCGGAATGCCGCGCGATCGCGCTTCCCGAAACAACGTCGCGGCGCCTTCGACCCAGCGCGGATCGGCCAGCACGGACGATGCGCGCGCGACAGCTTCGAGCGGAAGCCAGTTCGCGGCTTCCGGATAAAGGCCGCGGAAATTGACGATCTGCCGCTCGCCGGAGCTGTCGACGATGACCCCGGACACGGACGAGCGGCCGTCGGGAAACAGCCGGAAATTCTCGACATCGACGCCTTCGGCCGTGAAGGCCGATTTCATCTCATGGCCGGCGGCGTCATTTCCTGCTCGCCCCCAGAACGCGACGGACGCGCCGAGCTTCGCTACCGCGACGCTCGCATTGGCGGCCATGCCGCCGCCAAGCGTACCGTACTCGACGGCCTTGATCTTCTCGCTTCCACCCGCGAATGGCCGATCGACGCGCCAGACCTGGTCGAGCGCGGATAGCCCGAGGCAGATCACGTGCACGGGCTTCGTGCCGGACGCAACGTCCGCGAGATCCACTATATTGGCCGGCGCGCTCACCGCAGGACCTGTCCGTTGGATGCAGCAAACAAATGCGTCTTGCCCGACTGTGGGCGCAGATTGATGCGATCACCAACCTTCGGCCGCAGCGCCGGATCGACCCGCGCGATGGCGGAGCCGCCGGCGAGATCGAAATGGATCAGCGTGTCCGAGCCGAGCGGCTCGACCAGCTTGACGTTGATGGCGATGCCATCGGCGGCATCAGTGGCGATGGCAAAGTGTTCGGGGCGAATGCCCAGCACGGCGTTGCCGGCTTTGCTCAGGCAGCCAGCGGTCTCGCCGTCCAGCGGCACCACCGTTCCGCCTTGCGACAGGATCGCGCGCTCCTGACGCCATTCGACCGGGAAGAAATTCATCGCGGGCGAGCCGATGAAGCCGGCGACGAACTGGTTGGCGGGCCGCTCGTAAACCGTCTCCGGTGTATCGTATTGCTGGATCGTGCCGCTCTGGAGCACGACGATCCGGTCGGCCATGGTCATGGCCTCGATCTGGTCATGTGTCACGAAGACCATGGTGGTCTTCAGCTCCTGCGACAGCGCCTTGATCTCCGCCCGCACCTGCCCGCGCAGCTTCGCATCGAGATTGGAGAGCGGCTCGTCGAACAAAAAGGCCTTGGGATTGCGCACGATGGCGCGGCCCATGGCGACGCGCTGGCGCTGACCGCCGGACAACTCCTTCGGCTTGCGGTCGAGATAGGGCTCGATGTGCAGCAGTGCGGCCGCACGCCTCACGCGGGCGTCGATCTCGGCCTTCGGCGTGCCTCTCAGCTCCAGCGCAAACGACATATTGTCGTAGACCCGCATGTGCGGGTAGAGCGCGTAATCCTGGAACACCATCGCGATATCGCGCTGCGCAGCCTGGACGCCGTTCACGCGCTTGTCGCCGATGTAGAGATCGCCGGACGAAATCGGCTCGAGGCCGGCGATGATGCGCAACAAGGTCGACTTGCCGCAGCCGGACGGGCCGACGAACACGACGAATTCGTGGTCCGCGATCTCCAGATTGAGATCGGGGATCACGGTGAAATTGCCGTAGCGCTTGGTGAGGTTGCGGATCGAGATCGAAGCCATGATCGCTCAGTCCAGTGCCAGCACAGGCTTGATCAGCTCGCCCTTGGCGAAGCGGGCGAAATTCTCCGGCAGAGCCGACAGACCGAACTCGCCATCGACGAGGACGCGGTACTCGTCCTTGTATTTGCGCAGCAGTTCGACATTCGGCTCGAAATCCGAGACCGGGAAGTAGAAGGTCCGGATCATGTAAAAGTCCTTGCGGCGGAAGACCTTGCCTTCCTCGATGGTCCAGGGCGCGGCGTTCTCGCCGACCAGCACCAGCGCGCCGCGCGGCAGGACCAGCTCGATGCCGAGGTTGCGCGCGGCATGTGCACCGGAGCATTCCATGATGAGGGCAAAGCGCTTCGAGGTATCTCCGACCGGGTGCGCATTTGCGCCAAAGGACTGTGCAATCTTCAGCCGCGCCGCGTTGGGATCGGCAACGTGGATATCGTCGTAGCCGAGCGCGCGGAGCGCCAGCACGACGCCGAGGCCGACGGGCCCTGCGCCCATGACGAGCACAGGCCCAGCCTCGCTCGCCGGCACGACGCGGCTGACGAAGCGCACGGCGTGGCCCGACGTGCCGATGGTGTCGAGCAGCAGCGGCGCAAGGCTGTCCTCGATATCGTCAGGCACCGGCAGCAGGCAGTTCTCCGGCACCGGCACATATTCGGCATAGCCGCCCGGCCTGTTCCAGCCGATCAGGCTGGAGACTTCCAGGCACATCTGGGTATCGCCGCGCTTGCAAGCGGCGCAGTGGCCGCAATGCAAGGGGATATAGACGGCGCAACGGCGTCCGTGCAGGCGATGACCGGGCTGCTCGACGACACCAAAGATCTCATGGCCGGCGGTGAACTCGGCGCCCTTGTGCCAGAGCTTGAAGTCGGAGCCGCACAGTGCGGTGCGCGAGACGCGGACGAGCACTTCATCTGTGCCGACATCGGGCATCGCGACGCGCTCGATGGTGATGCGGTCATTGCCGTGGAAGACCGCGGCCTGCATGATCGAATTCGGACGGGGCGACACGTTCATTTCGATACCTAGCCTTTCACCGCACCGAGCGTCAGTCCGGACACCAGCCAGCGCTGAACCAGGGCCGCCAGCACCAGCGGCGGCAACGCGATCAGCGTCGCCGCAGCCATGAGAGCGCCCCATTGCGTTGAGCCCTCACCGATGAAGTTGAAGGCGGCCGCGATCAGCGTCTTGGTGTCGCCGTTGGAGAGCACCAGCGCAAACAGGAAGTAGTTCCACGAAAACACGAAGGCGAGGATCGCCGAGACGGCGACGCCTGATGCCACCAGCGGCAGCGCGATGCGCCAGAGGATGCGCGTGACGCTGCACCCATCCACCTGCGCCGCCTCGAACACGCTGCGCGGAATGCCGTCGAAGGACGGCAGCAGAACCCAGATCACGATCGGCAGCGTGATGACGGCGTGGCTGAGGATCAGGGCGGTGTAGGAGCCGATCATGCCGATTTGCCGGAACATCACGTACCACGGCAGCAGGAACAACGTGCCGGGCGCCATGCGCGCGGCGAGCGTCAGGATCGCCGGCCACGAAATCCGCGTCCAGGAGACGGCGAAGGCAGCAGGAATTCCAAAGAGCAGACCGAGTGCGGTCGAGCCAACGGTGACGATGAGACTGTTGAGCGCGTAGCTGAGGAACGGCGTGGTCCTGGTCAGCTCGACATAATTTTCCAGCGTCGGCGAGAAGCTCAGCGTCGGCGGATAGGCGGTGACCTCGAACGACGGCTTGAACGAGGACAGCACCATCCAGACCGTCGGCGCCATGATGAGCACGCCGGCGAGCAGGAGCTGCACCGTGTTGAGCCAGCGGATCCAGCGGTCGGTGTTGGCGGCATCGCTCATGACATCACCAGGCCACTGCGCCGCGCAGGCGGTTGAAGGCGAGCACGGCGCCGAACACGATCGCCGTCAGCGTCAGCATCAGGGCGCTGGCATAGCCGATGTTGAAGAACTCGAAGCCGACCCTGAAGCCGTAGATGTTGAGCGTGTTCGAGGCGTTGCCCGGGCCGCCCTGGGTCGTGATGTAGATGATGTCGAAGAAGCGCAGCAGATCGACGCTGCGCAGGATCGCCGCGGTGACGATGGTCGGCAGCAGCAGCGGCAGCGTGATGCGCTGGAAAGTCCTGAATGGCGACGCGCCGTCGATCTGCGCCGCCTCGTAGACGCTCGGCGGCAGGGATTGCAGGCCGCCCAGCACGATCAGGGCGACATAAGGCGTCCACTGCCAGCTGTCGATCAGAGCCACGGTCGGAATGACCCAGGTCGGCGAGGCCAGCCAGTCCGACGGCGGCAGGCCGAATGACTGGAGGATATAGTTGGCAGCACCGAGCGACGGATCGAGGATCACCAGCCACATCATGCCCGCCACCACCGGCGGCATCATGAAGGGCGAAATGAACAGCGAGCGCACGATGCCTGGCAGCCGCTTGGCGTGGAACAGCACCAGCGCCAGCCAGACGCCGAAGACGAGCTGCAGCACCAGCGACAGCACGAATAGCGCAATGGTGATCCACAGCCCGTGCCAGAATTCGTAATCGGAGATCAGCTTCGAATAATTGGCGAGGCCCGCGAAAGACTGCTTGCCGGTCGAGGAGAAGGTCTGGAAGCCGAGCCAGATCGTATAGACGACCGGAAACGCGATCATCGCGACCGTGAAGACCACGGCCGGCGCCGATAGGGCCGCCATCTCCAGCTTCTGCCGGTCCTGCGTGAGTGTCGCAGCCGCATCAGACATGCGTTCGTATCCTCGATCGAGTTGGGTGCCGGCAGGCAGCAAGCCTGCCGGCATGAGGCGGTTAGTTCAGCGCGATCAGCGCATCCAGCGCCTTGTCGGCATCCGCGCAAGCCTGATCGACGGTCTTCTGCTTCAGGATCAGATCCTGTACCGCCTGCCCGATGAACTCGCGCGATTGCGGATTGGCGACGATGGGATAGCCGACCTCGGAGGAGCCCTTGGTTGCGAGCACGTCGAGCGCGGCCTGCCATTCCTTCCGCACCGGCTCCTCGTCGATCCACTTGCGGTATTCAGGATCCTTGGCGACCGACGGACGCGGCGGGGCAATGCCCTGAAGCGCCATCTTCTTCTGCACCTCGGGGCTGGTCGCCCATTGCACGAAGTACCAGGCCGCATCCGGCTGCTTGCTGTGCGAGGACACTGCCATGCCCCAGCCGATCGTGGTCGGCACCTGGCCGGCATCGCCCGCCGGGAACGGCAGCAGGCCGGTGTCCTTCAGGCGCGCGCCGCCTTCCATCACCGTGCGCAACTCGTTCGACGACTCAAACGCCATCGCGGCGCGGCCGCCGCGGTAGAGCGCCGAAATCTGCTGGAAGCTATAATTGACGACGCCAGGCGGTCCGAAATCGCGCAGCAACCGGCTATAGGTGTCGAGCGCTTCCTTGCCCTTGACCGAGCAGAGGTTCGACCTGCCGTTTGCGATATAGCTGCCGCCGACATTGTGCAGCATGTTGCTGAAGGTATAGGCAATCGCGGGCTTGAGGCCGCGCGACACGAACGGCGTCACGGTGCTATCGCAGCTCTTGATCTTCTCGGCAGCGGCCTCGACGTCCTTGATCGTCTTCGGCGCCTCGAGCCCGCACTTTTTGAAGATGTCGGTGCGGTAATAGAAGATCGGGCCTTCGATGTTCATGGGCATGCTGGTCAGCTTGCCGCCGAAGGTCGCGGCCTTCAGCAGGGCCTGGCTCAATCCGTTGGGGTCGTATTCCCTGGCCACCTCGTTCTTGGCCATCGCGGTGAGATCGCCGTACCAGCCGGCGGCGGCGAACTGCTCGCCCTCGCGCGAGGGCAGCGTCATGAACACGTCCACCTCGTCGCTGTTCGCATTCATGACGGTCACCAGACGCTGGCGCATCTGCTGCTCCTGATAGCCGTCGACCTTGAGGGTCATGCCGGTCAGCTTCTCGAAATCGGCCTTGTAAGTCAGCAGCGCCTGCGACACCGGATTGTTGTTGGCGAGAAAGGTGACGGTCTTGCCCTTGAACTTCATCCAGTCGAAATCGGCGGCGTGCGCCTGCGCGGTCGCCGCAGCAATCGCGAGAACGGGCAACGCGACGTGGGTCGCGAGCATCCTGGCCTTCATCGAACTCTCCTCCCGGCTGGCCGCCTTAAGCTGGCGGACCATTTTGAACACGCTTGAGCAGTACTTGAAAACGGTTACAAAATAGACCTCGCATCCGCCGTGTCAAGCGATGGACAAGCCGCACAATCTGCGGCAGATTCGCGACATTGCCGCTACCATGCGGCTCGCTACGCCCGATGTAACGTTACATTCATGAGACTGACCAACGCCAAGTCTGTGAAGCAGGGCATCCGCGCCGTGGCGGCCCGTGCCGGCGTCTCGACGGCATCGGTCTCGCGCGCCCTCAACAACCCCGACGCGGTGAGCCCTTCCTTGCGGGCGCGTATCGAGCAGGCCATCGACGCGCTCGGCTACATCCCGCATGCGCCGGCGCGCATCCTGTCGTCACGCCGCTCGCGCACGCTTGGCGCAATCGTACCGACGATCGACAACACGATGTTCGCACGCGGCATCGCCTCGCTGCAGCAATATTTGTCGTCGGTCGGATACATGCTGTTTCTCACCACGAGCGGCTACGATCTCGACGTCGAATTGCAGCAGGCGCGCAATCTGATCAGCCGCGGCGTCGACGGCCTCGTGCTGCGCGGCGATTGCCATCACGACGGATTGCGCAAGCTGCTGGCGGACAACGCGGTGCCCTTCATCAATGTCGGCATCTACCAGCCCGACCGGCCCTATCCTTGCGTCGGCACCGACAACGAAGCCGCCGCCCATCGCGCCGCCGCGCATGTCATCGAGCTCGGCCACCGCCGCATCGGGATCGTCTCGGCGCTCCAGCGCAACAACGACCGCGCCAGCGCGCGCGTCGCCGGCTTTCGCCGCGCGCTGACGGAGAACGGGCTCGAATTGCCTTCGCAATGGCATGTCGAGGTGCCCTATACGCTGGACGACGCGCGCGAGGCGGCCCGCTATCTCCTGGGCCTCGAGGACCGCCCGACAGCCGTGGTGTGCGGCAACGACGTGATCGCCTATGGCGTGCTGCTCGAAGCCGAGCGCAGCGGTTTTTCGGTGCCGCGTGACCTCTCGGTGGTCGGCTTCGACGACCTCGACTGGAGCCGGCATTTGCGGCCGAGCCTGACCACGATCCACGTACCGACCGGAGAAACCTGGCAGCGCGCCGGCGAATATCTGGTGCGCAGCCTCGCCGGCGAGCAAACCATCATGCATCGCGAGATCGACTTCTCGCTGGTCGTCCGCGAGTCGACGGCAGCGCCCCCGAAATCCCTGAAGTGAGACACTCCCGATGAATCCGAACTTTTCCCTCGCCCCCGGCTTCCATGCCGTCGTGATCGGCGGCGCCGGCGACATTGGTGCCGCCATCAGCAATCAATTCTGCGATCTGGGTGCGGCGGTGACTGCAACGGGTGCGAACGAGGCCGATCTTGCCCGCACCCTCCTCAAACCGCGCGCGGGCCTCACGCTCGCGACGCTCGATGTCACCGATGACGCGGCCGTCACGTCCTTCGCCCGGAAACACAAGCGCGTCGACGCGCTGATCAACTGCGCCGGCGTTCTCGCGCGCGACAAGGAATTCGAGATCGAGACCTTCATGAAGGTGCTCGACGTCAATCTCACCGGCACGTTCCGGACCTGCATGGCATTCCGTCCGCTGCTCGCGGAGCAGACGGGATCGATCGTCAACATCGCTTCGATGAACGCGACGCTGGCGCTGCCGCGGATTCCCGCCTATTGCGCCAGCAAGGGCGGTGTCGTGATGCTGACCAAGGCGCTGGCCTTGAAGTGGGCCGAAGAGGGCATCCGCGTCAACGCGGTCGCGCCCGGCTATGTCGAAACCGCGATCAACGCCGCCGGTCGCAGCGACCTTGCGCATTATCAGCGCATCGCCGACCGCACCGCCTTCAAGCGCTGGGGACAGCCAGAGGACATTGCCGGCGCCGTCGCTTTCCTCTGCATGCCGGCTTCGCAATATGCGACCGGCACCGTCATTGCCGTGGATGGCGGCTTTCTGGCGGGGTAGCGCGCGGGTTCTATACGCCCAGCGCCTTGCGGTTGAACGTCCGCAGGAAGCGCAGCGACAACGTCCGCACGTTCGCGACGTTGAGCAGCCAGGCCGCTGCGGCGTAAGCAACCCCACCCGCGGAGCTGACGACCATCAACGCCACGATACCGGTACCGCCGGCTTGCGTCCGCGCAATGAGGATGGCGCCCGCCATCGCCGCAGCCGAAGCCGCAACGCCGGCGAGGCGGTTGACGTCGAACGGCACGGGATGGGCGCGGTGCATCAGGGCGACGGCGACGACGAAGCCGAGCGCTTCGGTGGCGAGCGTGGCGAGCGCCGCGCCGTAAAGGCCGTAGCCGGCCACCAGCGCGAACATCAGTGCCACGCTCAGAACGAGCGTGAGGAACGACTGCGCCGCCAGCATGAACGGCCGCTCGGCGAGCTGGAAACTGATCTGCACATAGAATTGATTGGCGATGCCGAAGAAGCGCGCGAGCACCAGCGTCGGCAGCAGCGCCGACACGCCGGCGCGGAAATCGACGCCGACGAGCGTGCCCGCGACCTGGTCGGCCGCGAGCGCGAGCCAGACGGCGACGGGTGCGACGACGACGAGCAGCAACTCGAGGCTCTCGCTCAGCCGCTCCCGCGTCGTCTCGTTGTTCTTCTCCGACAACGAGCGGAACACCAGCGGCACGGTCGCGGCCGCGACGCTGGAGGCGATCATCACCATGAACTGGCGCGGCAGATCGGCGGCGACGCCGAAAATGCCGGCGGCGTCCTTGCCGAGCAGATAAGCGACGATAAGCCGGTCACAGGCCGAATAGACCGCAACGGACAATCCGGCCAGCGTCAGCGGCAGGCCGTAGCGCGCCAGCTGCATGAACTGGCTTCGCTCGAAGCGCGCGATCTTCGTGCGGTCGCCGACGAGATTGAGAATGATGCCGGTGAGCGAGCCCAGACCGAACGCGGCGAGCAGTCCCAAGCCACCCCAGCCGAGCCAGATGCCGAGCAGACCAAAACCGACGCTCGACACGCTGCGGACGATCGAGATCGCCGCGAACCTGTAGGGGCGCAATTTGGCGCGTTCGAATTCCTGACCGACATCGACGGCATTGGCCATGATCGCCACGAACATGCTGGCGAGCAGCAGCTCGACACTGAGGTCGCTACGGAACAGAATGACCAGCGGCGTGGTGGCGCAGAGGACCGCGGCCGTCAGCCCGAAGGCAACCATCGCCGTGCCGCGAAAATCCACCTCCGCCGACATCGCCTGATAGCGGGACACCGACAGCTTGATCCAGGCGAAGAAGATCGCGCCCAATATGCCGGCGAGGCTGATGCCGACGACATAGACGCCGTACTCGGCCGGCGTCAGCAGCCGCGTGTAGGCCGTGACCGCGAAGAAGCCCACCGCTGCGGGCAGGATATAGGCAACGAGATAAATCGAGAAATGGCGGTTCAGCATGCGAGCACAGGACCGGCAACGGTGTTGTGATGGTGACGGCCGTTAATCAATGACCTTGGCGGGGCGAACGAACTGCGCCGCAGCATCTCTCAAGAGTGTCACATAAGTCTGCAGATCGGGCGGCGAATGAGGCTGGAAGGCCGCTTTCGCGCGTTAGCGTTAAATTTGCCCTTTCCCTGGGGCGGTTCGAGCGATCACGACACGAAACCCTGATCCAGACTGGAACAGCGACGCAGCGCCACGCGCGTTGCGCACCGGACATCCGCAAAGGTTAACCCAACGACAGGAAACCCCGGCGTCGCAAGGCGCCGCTTGGTACGATGGCGCATTGGTTCCAAAAGGAACGTCCCACCGTGACCAGGCTCGACAGACGCGAATTTCTCCTCGGCGGCGCCGCAGCACTCGCGGCGGGGGCATCGGCGTCCGCCGCGCCGGCATCAAAACTCGCGCAGCGCCGTCCGGGCTTTGGCGCTGCGGCGACGCTCTGGGACCTGCAAGCCGATCCCAGGCTCGGCGAAGCCATCAGCACCTATTGCACCCAGGTGGTGCCGGTGCTCGAGCTGAAATGGCCGATGCTGCGGCCGAACGCGCACACGTTCAACTTCGAGCGCGCCGACGCGATCCTGGATTTCGCCAGGGAGAACGATCTGACGATGCGCGGCCACGCGCTCGCCTGGTATCACGACATTCCGGACTGGACCAAGCAGATCAAGGACACCAAGGGCGTCGAGCGCGCCTATGTCGACCACATCGGCACCGTCGTGTCCTATTACAAGGACAAGCTGACGTCGTGGGACGTCGTCAATGAGCCGATCCCGGACAATCCGAAGAAGATCACCGACCGGCGCGACACGTTCTGGACGCAGCATCTGGGCAACCGCTGGATTCCGCTGGCCTTCCGCACGGCGGCCGCGGCCGATCCCTTCGTCAAGCTCGCGATCAACGAATATGACATCGAGTCGGCGAAGGACTCGTTCATTGCCAAGCGCGCGGCGTACCGCAACCTGATCATGGACCTGCTCGACCAGGGCGTGCCGCTGCACGCCGTAGGCCTACAATCGCATCTGCATGCCGAGCTCGAGATCGACACGCATGGGCTCGCCGAATTCGTCACCGAGTTGCGCTCCTGGGGCCTCGATGTGCTCGTCACCGAGCTCGATGTCGACGACCAGAAGCTGACGGGAAGTCCTGCGGAGCGCGACGCCATCGTCGCCAAGCGCGTCGACGATCTCCTGACCGCGATCTCGACCAGCGGCCCGGTGCGCTCGATCCTGACCTGGGGCCTCTCGGATCGCTATAGCTGGATCAACGGCACCTTCGCCCGCGCGGACAAGCAGCCGAACCGCCCCTTGCCGCTCGACGGCGAGTTCAAGCCGAAGCCGTTCATGGACGTCATCAGCAAGTTCACGAGAGACGCCTGAGACGCGGCCTTAGCGCGTCTTCGCCGGCACTTCGAATTCGGCCGCATCACCCATATCTTCAGGAGACAGGCTCGGGCTGCGTCGATCCCGCGAGCTAAGGCGGAACACGTCGCGGATGTCGTCGACCGAGGTCGACGAATAGGACTGGATGCAGAGCGCGACCTGTTCGGGCGAGGCCGCGCGCATCATCGCTTCGATGGCCGGGCGGTCGAGGGGCGTGTCGTCCCAATGCGAGACCGCAACGCTGTCTTCGGTGACCCGATGGGTGGCCAGATGCGCGGGCGACTTCGCAACGAAGTGTCCGTACATCAGATACTCCGAGAACTTCTTCTTCCGGCACAACGCCAGAACCCAGTTCAATCCTGTCGCCGCCTTGATGGCGTCGGTCATCGCGCGCGCGGTGTCCCGGTCCCAGACCAGCGCGTTGCCGACATAGTCGTCGGCCGGGAACGAGCGCTCCTTGATACCGAGAAGCTGATCGACTGTGCGCAGCCACAACCCGTGCAACGGGTGGTCCGCGCCGATGTCCTTTGGAGTGACGAACAGTGGCGTCTTCTCGGCGCCGGCATATTGGCCAACGTCGAATTCGCGGAAGAACAGATTGTCCGAGTCCAGGATGCAGACGCGCTGCTCGGATGCGTTGAGCACGCCGGCGATCTTCAGGATCTGCTGGATGTGCCAACCATGCACCGGCGACGACAGCAGCGACAGCCAGACCCGGCGCTTGCTGAGGAACTGAAGCGCCGGCGGCAGCGCCCAGAGCCATTTCGGCAGATAATTCGAGGCCGGAACGATGACGCGCTTGTCGGATGCGAACCGCGCGAACAGCGGCACGTCCTCATCGTTAACGAGAACATAATGCCGCGTGTATCCCGAGAGCCAGGTGTCGATGCTCTCGCTGAGCAGCGAAAAGCGTTCGATATCCTTGGCGTAGCTGGCGGTCAGCAGGGCAACGGAATGCATGGAGCGCGCTCGAATGGCCATCAAGCCGCACTCATAGCCGCACCGCGAGATGCTGGAAACTCACAAACGGAATCAAGGTAAAACGAAACCAAGCATTAGCCATCCGACGGCAGCCCCTGCTCGATGGCGCGAAAACGCAGTGGCGCCAGCGCGGAGGTGCGCTGCCACCAGTCGGCGACGCGGTCGTCCAGTGCGGTCACACCGCGACCCTGGCCGGGGAAGATCCGGATCTGCTGCACCGCCTCGGCCTCGAACCCCCTGCCCTTGCGCGTGATCTTGAGGGCGGCGCCTTCGCGGTCGCGCTGCGTCAACGGCGCCAGGAGGCGGCCGCGCGGACGGAGCGACTGAAGCCAGAGCGGATGCGGGTGCGGGAAGCCGGCATGAACGATGATCACGTCGGCCGGCTCGCCGATCTCCTCGCATCCATCGCCATGCACGACCTCGACATTGCGATAGGGGCGAAGGTAGTTCGCGGCACGCGCCGCAATCCGCCCGTCGCATTCGATTGCATGCACCCTGCCCTTGGGCCCCACGATCTTCGACAACACCGCCGAAAAATAGCCGAGACCGCAGCCAATCTGGACCACGCGGTCCTTCTCCCCGACGTCGAGCAGATCGATGAAGTGCGCCCACAGGCTCGGCAGCCCGGTGTCGAGCTTGCGGCGCGCATCGATCGCGACCAGCACATTGTCGTAGAGATGAACGGGATCGGCATCCGGCGTCAGCCGGTAGCTGCGCGCCGCCTCGCTCTTGATGCGCCAGGGTCCCTTCGCCAGAAAATCCTCGCGCGGGACGGCGGCGAGCGCTTCGAGCAGGCGCGGCGAGGCGATCCGCTCTCGCTTCGTAATCAACTCGACGTAGCGCGCACGCGCGGCGGCAAGATCGCTCATTTCATCGCATCGGCCTGTTCAAGGACGGGCACGTCTCCGCCGAGCTCGCTGAGGAGCTGCATCGCCTGCTTCAGATCCGGGGTATAAAAGCCCTCGCTGAACTTGCCGACGATCGGCAAAAGCAGAAGACTTGCGTGCTCGCGCTTGCCGGCTTGGTGCGACAGCCGCGCAAGGCTGACGGCGGTCCGAAGCTCCCATGACAGCGCGCCCTGCTTGCGCGCGGTCTCCAGCGACAGGGCGAACAGGTCCTCGGCCTCCTGCACCGATGCCGGATCACCGTCCGACATCGTGATCTCGCCCTGCAGCCGATAGACCTCGGCGAGATAGGAGTGATCGCCGGTCCGTCTCGCGGTCGCGAGCGCACCGTCCAGCGCGCGCAAGGCGGCATCGCGCATCCCGACCTTGGCATAGGCTTCCGCAAGCAGGCAGCGGAACCAGCAGCCGGCGAGCCAGGAATCCATCGCCTCGTATTCGTCGAGGCCGAGGCGCATCTGGCTGAGACCTTCGTCGGCCTCGCCGAGCTGGGCCAGCGCCCAGCCGCGTAGGATCGCCGCCTGCTGCTTCCAGTGCAGGAAATTGTGCTCGGTGGCGATGATCATGGCGCGGTTGGCGTGGTCGCGCGTACCCTCGACGTCGCGCAAATGCTGGCACAGATAGGCGCCGAACACGAGCGCGAAGGCGAGCGTGAAGGGATGGCGGATCTTCTCGGCATTCGCGATCGCCTGCTCGCTGTGCTGGCGCGCCGCGTCGGGCCGGCCGAGGAACCAGAGGAGATAGCCAAGATAGGACAGCGAAACGACGCCGGGATCGGTACCGTGCCGCTCCATCAGATCGGAGTGCAGATCGGGACTGTAGAGGTTGATGCAGCGGTGCAGATGGTGCTGGGAGGCGGCAAAACGGCCGCGATAGAGCATCGTCATCGCGATCGAGCGGTGCGCCTCGATCAGATAGCCGGTCTGCTGCGCCGGCTGCGTGCGCTCGTTCAGCCGTTCGCGCTTGGCGAACTTCAACAGCTCGACGCTGAGATCGTGCGCGCGGCTGAGATCGGCACGGATGAAATGGCAGACCCAGAGCCCGCGCGTGGCGGCGAAGGCCTTCTCGTCGTCGTCGAGTTGCTGACCGAGCTCGAGCGCGCGGATGTAGTTCTCCTCGACCTCCTGCACGGCGTAGCCCTTGGCGGCAATCAATGCGTTGCCGAGCGCGATGCGCAGCTCCAGCTCCATCTCGTCGGCGCCCTGCATGCGCGCATTGGCCTGCACGACGCTCAAGCCCCGGCGCAAATGCCCGATCGCCTCCAGATTGGCGCCGCTCTTGGCCGCCTGCTTGCCGGCCTTGAGCCAGAAGCTGGCGGCGCCCTCGCTCTGGCCGGATTCGGTGAGGTGATGCGCGAGCAGCTCCGGTTCGCGCTCGGTCTTCTCCGGATACATCTCGGCGAGCACCTGCGCGATCCGCGAATGCAGCTTGCGCCGCTCACTGTGCAGCAGGCTGTCGTGCGCGGCGTTCTGGATCATCACATGCTTGAAGGAGTAGAGCGCGCCGGGCGGATGGCCGCGGCGCATGATCAACCCGGCCTCCTCCAGATGATTGAGCGCGGCCTCGATCTGTTCCGCCGGCGTATTGGCGACCGCGTGCAGCGTCTCGTAGGAGAACTCGCGACCGATGGTGGCGCCGATCTGCGCGATTCGCTTGAACGGCCCCATCCGGTCCAGCCGCGCCATCAGCGAGTCGGTGAGGGTCGCCGGGATCGCGAGCTGCCGCCATGGGCCCGACAGCACGTAGCGCCCGTGCCGCTCGGTCAGGAGGTTGGATTCGAGAACGGTCTTGGTCAGCTCTTCCAGGAACAGCGGCACGCCGTCGGTCTTGACGATGATCTCCTCGACCACCTCCTTGGGAAGCTCGCGGCCCGCGACGCGCTCGACCAGCGTCGTGCGCAGCTGCCGGCTCAGGCGGTTCAGCACCAGCGTGGTGATGTGCGAATGCGCGTTCCAGCTCGGCTGGAATTCGGAGCGCGCGGTGATGATGACAAGGACCGGCTGGTTCTGCACCCGGGCGACGAGGAGGTCGATCACCTCGCGGGAGGTCGGGTCGATCCAGTGCAGATCCTCAAGCGCGATCACCAGCGGCATGTCGCGCGCAAGGCCGAGGAAATGATTGACCAGCGCCGCGACGGTCGCGTCCTTCTGCTGCTGCGGCGACAGGTCGAGCGGCGGATAGCGGTCTCCAGTCGGGATCGACAGCAGCGCGGCAAACAACGGCGTGACCTGTTCGATGTCGCCATGGGCGGCCGCGATCGCGGTCTCCAGACCCGCCAGCGACGTCGCGGATGGATCCTCGCGGTCGAGGCCGAGCGAGAATTTGAGCTGCTCGGAGAACGGATAGAACGCCGTGGAGGTGTAATAGGGCGAGCACTGGAACGAGACGTGTCCATGGCGGTCGCCCGCGATCCGGTCGAAGATCTCCTGGATGATGCGCGACTTGCCGATGCCGGGCTCGCCGAACTTGACCACGACCTGGCCGTCGCCGTCCTTGACCTGCTGCCAGCGCCCCATCAGCAGCGCGATCTCCTCCTCGCGGTTGACGAGCGGCGTCAACCGCCCGCCCATGGCAGCGGCGAAGCGGGTCTCCGCCCGCGAGGCGCGCACCACGTGCCAGGCCTGCGTCTTCTCCGAGATGCCTTTCAGCGCGTGGACACCGAGATTGCGGTAGTCGAACTTTCCCTTCAGCAGCGACTGTGTCGAGGACGAGATCACGACGCCGTTGGGTGGCGCCAGACCTTGCAGGCGCGCGGCGAGATTGACAGTTTCTCCGACCGCGGAATCGCGCTCCTCGGTGCCTTGGCCAACGAGGTCGCCGACCACGACGAGACCGGTTGCGATCCCGATGCGGACGGCGGGGGCGTGGCTCAGCGCACCGCGTGGCTCGATCGCGCGCGCGGTCGACAGCACCCGCACGATCTCGAGCCCGGCGCGCACCGATCGCTCGGCATCGTCCTCATGCGCGGTCGGATAGCCGAAATAGACAAGGATACCGTCGCCGACGAAGCGCGCGGCAAACCCCTCATAATGTTTCACCACACGGACACAGGTCTCGCGAAAGCTCGCGATCATGTCGCGCACGTCTTCCGGGTCGAACTGCACCGACAGCGAGGTGGAATCCACCATGTCGCAGAACATGGTGGTGAGCTGACGCCGTTCGGCACCGACTTCCGCCCGGACTTGCGGGCGCGCGGCCGTATCGGGCTTCTCGGCGGTCTCAGCGTGGAATAGCGCCGACATCGCGCGCTGAAGCCGCTTGCGATCGCCGAGCGGCAATCCGAGCTCGACCAGGTCGGATTCCGTCAGGTCCCCCATCACATCGAGATCGAGGCGGTGCTGTGCGAAGAGATCGGTGTAATGTCCAAGACCGACGCCTTCGAGCCAGCGCTTCAACCCGCCTTCCGTCCCCGTAACAGGTTCATTCTCCAGCATGGTGATTCTGCCCAACCTTCACTCCGTCGAAGGGCTTTAGGCCCCTCAACCACAGATTTTGGGGCCCGAACTTCACCTCAGACTGGACGCGTTCCCTAAGTCTTGGGAAGAATAGCTCAATCAGATCAAAAGGGAATGGCATTGTCCCACATTGCATCCGTAGCGGGAGAGGATTCGGACAGCGCAGGCGCCGAAACCAGGACGTTTGCCGATATCGGCGGCCTTCTCGACTTTTATGCGCGCAAGACGCCGTCGGCACCGGCTCTCCTCGCGCCGGGCCGGCCGGCCCTCACCTACGGCAAGCTGGGTGAGTTGGTCCAGCAGCTGGTCCGCACCCTGCGGGGGCTCGGCATTGCCCCTGCCGACCGGATTGCCGTTGCGCTGCCGCGCGGCGCCGACAGCGCGCTCGCGCTGATCGCGGTCGCCTCGGCCGGCGCCTGTGTCCCCATCAATCCGGATCTGACGGCCGACGAGCTGCAGCGCTATTTCAGCGAATTGAAGCTGACCGCGCTCGTCACCCGGGCCGACATGAATTCACCAAGTCGTGACGTTGCCAAGGCACTCGATATCGCGGTGATCGATTTCGTGCCGGGGCCGAACGACAATCTCGGCGGCTGCGCGTTCATCGGCCCGGCAGTCGGGCCGGCCAGCACAAGCGGCGCCTCGCGCGGCGACGATGACGCCTTCATCCTGTTGACGTCAGGCACGGCGGCGCGGCCGAAAATGGTGCCGCTGACGCAGCGCAATGTGTGCCTGTCCGCATACAATGCCGGCCGCGTGCTGTCGCTCGCAGCCCACGACCGCCTGCTCAACGCTCTGCCGCTGTTTCACGCCCATGGTCTGATCTCCGGCCTGCTGACGGCGCTGGCCGCGGGCTCCAGCGTGATCTGCACCAACGGTTTCGACGCGTTGTCCTTCTTCAGCTGGATGCGGGAGCTGCGACCGACCTGGTACACGGCGGTGCCGACCATCCATCGCGCGCTGCTGACGGCGGCCGAGGCCGACCCGGACCGCGCCCGCTCGTCGTCGCTGCGCGTGATCCGCTCGGCCTCATCCTCGCTCGCGCCTGCGATCCTGAACGGGCTGGAGGCGATGTTCGGCGTTCCCGTGCTCGAGACCTACGGCATGACGGAAGCGGCCTCGCAGATCACCGCCAATCCGTTCGAGCTGCGCAAGGTCGGATCGGTCGGCCGCGCTGCGGGCCCCGAGATCGCGATCATGGACGGGGCGGGCCGCACGCTTGCGAGCGGCGAGCATGGCGAGATCATGCTGCGCGGGCCGAACATGAGCCGCGGCTATTATAATGACGAGGCGGCGACACGGGCCGCCTTCCGCAACGGCTGGTTCCGGACCGGCGACCTCGGCTATCTCGACGCCGACGGCTATCTCTTCATCGTCGGCCGCATCAAGGACGTCATCAACCGCGGCGGGCAGAAGATCTCGCCCCTGGAGGTCGAAGAGGTCCTGCTGAGCCATCCGGCGGTGCTGGAGGCCGGCGTGTTCGCCGTCCCGCACCAGAAGCTCGGCGAAAACGTCGCCGCCGTCGTGGTGCTGCGCCCGAATTCCGAAGCGACTCCGGACCAGCTTCGGCAATTCGCGCGCAAACGTCTTGCGGCCTACAAGGTGCCGAGCCTGATCCGCGGCGTGGCCGCACTGCCGAAAGGCGCGAGCGGCAAGGTCAAGCGCAACGCGCTGGCCGATCTGATCGCAACCGCGGAGCATGGCGTCGAAGCGCAATTGCCGCGCAACGCGCTGGAGACCCAGCTCGCGGGGATCTGGGCCGGTCTGTTGGAGCTGCCGCAGGTCGGCATCGACCAGGATGTCTTTGCGCTCGGCGCGGACTCGCTTGCGGCAACGCAGATGCGCTCGCGCTTGCGCGAACGCTTCAACGTCGACTTCTCCTTCGAGGACATCTTCGATTGCGCCACGGTCTCGGCGCTTGCGGCCCGGATCGAGACCGCCACAACCCATCGCGAGACGATGGTGCCCGCATGGCGCCAGGCGGCGGCAGCAGACGCGCCGCTATCGTTCCAGCAGCAGCGGATGTATGTGCTCTCCCGGCTCGATCCGACCCGTTACAATTACAACGTCGTCGAGGTCGCCGTTCTCAAGGGCCTGGTCGACGTCGCCGCGCTTTCTGCGAGCCTCGCCTCGATCTGCGCGCGCCACGAGGCGCTGCGCTCGATCTTCATCGAGCGCGAGGGCGAGCCGGCGCAGCGGGTGCTGCAATCACCTCCGCGATTCGAGCGGATCAAGCTCAAGCCCTGCGCGGCGGACAAGCAGGGCGCAATCATCCGGCGCGAGGCGCTCGAGCTCGCGCAATATCCGTTCGACCTCGCGCGCGAGCCGCCGCTGAAGGTCACCCTGCTGTCGTTCGACAAATCCAGCCACGCGCTGGTGGTCAACGTCCATCACCTCGTCACCGACGGCTGGTCGCAACGGCTGTTCTGGGAGGAGCTTGCCGCCCACTATGCCGCTGCGCGCAAGGCAAGCGCGGTGACGTTGCCCCCGCCCGCCTTCCAGTATCGCGACTTTGCGCTATGGCAGCAAAGCTGGGCTCAGACGCCGGCGGCGAAGGAGCAGCTCGATTACTGGCGGACCCAGCTCGACGGCGTCACCACGCTGCCGCTGCGGACCGACCGGCCACGGCCGGAGGTCTGGAGCGGTCACGGCGCCCGTCACTATCTCGAATTCTCCAAGGCACTGTCGGCCGATCTGCGCGCGCTCAGCCAGGACCAGGGCGTCACGCCTTTCATGACGCTGCTCGCGGCTTTCCAGTGCCTGCTGTTCCGCCACACCGGACACGAGGATGTCGCGACGGGATCGCTGATCGCCAACCGCAACCAGATCGAGAGCGAGCGACTGATCGGGCTGTTCGCCAACACCCTGATCCTGCGCAACGATTTCGGCGGCGATCCGGGTTTTGGCGAAATGTTGCGGCGGGTGCGGCAGGTCACGCTGGATGCCTACCGCAACCAGGACCTCCCGATCGAGGAAGTGCTGCGCGCGCTGCAGATCGCACGCCGGAGCGACGGCAACCCGCTGTTCCGGATCATGTTCATCCTCCAGAACGCCTCGATCGAGGCGGCACGTTTCCCCGGCCTGTCGACGCGGCGGCTGGAGGTCGACCCGAAAGTCGCGCGCTTCGACATCACGCTCGAACTGGTCGAGGCCGACGGCCGCTTCACGGGCTTCTTCGAATACGCCACCGATCTGTTCGACGCTGCGACCATCGAAGGCATGGCCGCTCAATTCAAGACCCTGCTCAAGGCCGTGATCACCAATCCGGAGCAGCGCATCTCGCGCCTGCCGCTCCTGACGGAGGCCGAACGCCGGCAGTTGCTGGCGAAAGGCCAGGGCGTGGTGGCCAATTTCACCACGCGCGGCAATCTTTGCGAACGCCTCGAGCGCCAGGCGAAGAAGACACCGAACGCAATCGCGGTAACGGACGGACACACCTCCCTGACCTATCGGGAGCTCGCCCGCCGCAGCCAGGCGGCGGCACGCTGGCTCGCGCGCGAAGGTGTCGGGTCCGAGAGCGTTGTCGCCTTGCTTGCGGATCGCGGGCCCGACCTGCTCGCCGCGATGATCGCCGCGCAGTGCGTGGGCGCAGCCTTCCTCAATCTCGATCCCGACCAGCCGCCGGCGCGGCTTGCGACCATCCTCGGATCGAGCTGCGCCCGCATGCTGCTGACCGGGCGCGCCCAGTCGGCCATGGTCGAGGCGCTGCTCGAACCGCTGGTCGAGCGCATCCATGTCGCCGAGCTCGAGGACGCGATCGCACCCGGATCGACCAGGCCGGCCCGCGCCGCGCGGCGCGCAGCCGCGAGCCTCGCCTATCTCATCTACACATCCGGCTCCTCCGGCGCGTCGAAGGGCGTCATGATCGAGCAGCGCGGGCTGTCGAACCATCTGGCGTCGCTCATTTCCGAGCTCGGCCTTACGGCCAGGGACGTGATCGCCCAGACTGCGCCGCAGAGCTTTGTCATCTCGGTCTGGCAGTTCCTTGCCGGTCCCATGGTCGGTGCGCGCGTCCATGTCTGCGCCAACGCAATCGTGCAGGACCCGATCCTGCTCGCGCGGGAGATCGAGCGTGAAGGCATCAGCGTGCTCGAGATCGTCCCGTCGCTGCTGCGGGTGATCCTCGACCGCATGGACGAAGCGGAGGTCCAGCGCGCCTTTGCGGGATTGCGGCTCCTGATCTCGACCGGCGAGCCGCTGCCCGTCGATCTCTGCCGCACCTGGTTCGCCCGCTGCCCGAAGGTGCCGCTGATCAACGCCTATGGCGCGTCGGAATGTTCCGACGACGTCTCGCTGCATCGCCTGACCAAAGCGCCGGCGGCGGCGACGAGCAACGTCCCGGTCGGCGCACCGCTGCCCAACACCCAGCTCCATGTGCTCGATCAAAACCTCCAACCGCTGCCGGTCGGCGTGACCGGCGAGCTCTGCATCGGCGGCGCCGGTGTCGGCCGCGGCTACATCAACGATCCCGCGCAGAGCCGGCAGCGTTTCCTGCCCGATCCGTTCGCGCGCCAGGCCGGCGGGCGGCTGTACCGGACCGGCGACCTCGCACGCCGCCGCGCCGACGGCACCATCGAATGCCTCGGCCGCGCCGACCATCAGGTCAAGGTCCGGGGCTACCGTATCGAGCTCAAGGAGATCGAGAACGCGCTTGCCGACCATCCTGCGGTGCGCGCCGGCATCGTCGAGCCGCGCCGCGAGGCCAGCGGCGATGTCAGGCTGATCGCCCATATCGTCGCAAGGGCCGGCAGCCAGAGCAGCGCCAGCGAGCTGCGCGACTTCCTGAAGAGCCGGTTGCCGGGCCATGCCATCCCGTCCGCATTCCTGTTCCTGGACCAGATGCCGCTCAATGCCCATGGCAAGATCGACCGGTCGGCGCTGCTGGCGCCCGCGCAGCAGGACGTCCCCGGACCGGACGCCGCCGTGCCGGCGCGGCACTTCACCGAAAAGGTGCTCTCGGACATCTGGGTCGACCTGCTGAAGGTCGAGAGCCTCGGCGTGACCGATAATTTCTTCGATCTCGGCGGCCATTCGCTGCTGGCGGGCCAGGCGATGGCGCGCGTCGCCCGTGCGCTCGGCGTGTCGCTGCCGATCAAGACCATCTTCGAGGCTCCGACGATCGAAGAGCTCGCCCGCCGGGTTGACGAGGCCGTGGCAGCAAAGCCGCGTAAGCCGGCAACAGGCATGCTGCGGCCTGCTGAAAGCGGGCTCCCAACGCCCTCGATCGCACAGGACCAGATGATGCGGATCGAGCAGAACCTGCCGGGCCTGCCGTTGTTCAACCTGCCCTTTGCCTTCCGCCTCCAGGGCCCGCTCGATCCGACCACCCTCGCGCAGGCGTTCGGCGACATCGTGCGCCGCCACGAATCGCTGCGGACCGGATTCGGCCGGAGAGGCGAAGAGCCCGTCAGCCGCATCGCCACCCCCGGCGAGCTCGGACCGGCCCTCACCATCGAGGTCATCGGCGACGGACGTCCCCACGACAACAAGCGGCGCAAAGCCCTCGAACTCAGGAAGATCGACCTCCTGATCGAGCAGGAGACCTACGCCCCGTTCGACACTGCGCGGCCGCCGCTGTTGCGGGCGCGGCTGTTGCGGCTCCATGCCGACGATCATGTGCTGCTGCTGACGCTGCATCATGCCATTGCCGACGGCTGGTCGATCGGCGTGCTGTTCGAGGAGCTGTCCAACCGCTATGCGGCGCTGGCCGGACGTCCGTCCGTGCCGCTGCCGAAACTGCCGCTCGCCTTTTCGGACGTCGCCCGCTGGCAGCGCTGGTGGTGCGGCACCGACGCCGCCCGCCGCCAGGCCGCCGACTGGACGGAGAATCTGCGCGGCGCGGCCCCCGTCTTCGACGATGAAGCAAGCCCCGGCGCGTCCACCGGGCATCACCCCGTCAGCCTCGAGCGCGAGCTGATCGGCCGGCTCACGGCGTTCGCCGGCCGGCATAACAGCACGCTGTTCATGTGCCTTCTCACTGGCCTGAAAGCCCTGCTGCTGGCGCAGACCGGCCGCAACGACATTTCGGTCGCCACCGCCATGGCCAATCGCGCCCAGCCGGATACCGACCGGGTCGTCGGTCCGTTCGAGAACACGGTGATCGTCCGTACCCGAATCACGCCGGAGCTGTCGTTCGCGCAAGCCCTGGCCCGGGTACGCCAGAGCGTGCTCGACGCGCACGCGCGCCAGGAGCTGCCGTTCAACATCCTGGCCGACCATCTGGAGCAGGAGGGGATCGATCCGGCCTCGCTGCTCCAGGTCTATTTCACCCTGCAAAATCCGCTGCGCCAGCCGCTCGATCTGGCTGACGTCACGATCGAATCGATCGGCAACGTCGCGCGCGAAGGCCAGCCGGTGCTGCCGATCGACCAGACCTGGCTGTCGCTGATGCTCAAGGAACGCCCCACCGGAATCACCGGCTCATGCAATTACAAGGGCGAGCTGCTCGATGGCCGCAGGATCGGTGAGTGGATGGCGCATCTCGTCGCGCTGCTGGATGCGGCCGTCGCCCACCCCAACACGCCGCTCGGCCGATTACTCGCTCGCAGGGCGGCATGACCGGCTGTACGGGACGGGAGAACACAGGTTCACTCGCCAAAGCTGTGCATGACCAAGTTGCATCTTGATTATTTGGCGCCAGCGCGCAAGATTATTCCCTCGATTTGATTTGGACGATTATTTTCAACTTGGGGAGTATGTTGTGGGTTTCATCAAATTTACCAAGGGTACCTCGTTGAGCGACAAGGACCGCAAGGCCCTGCAAAAGTTGCTGGGCGCCGAGAAGAAGAAGCTCCAGTCCGCGCTCAAGGATGTCGACGCCAGCCTTTCGATGCTGGGCGGAGCGAAGAAAGCCAAGAAGAAGAAGAAGTAAGGATCGTCGGCCGGGACGCCGCACGAATCCTCAGGCTTCACTTTCCGGATATGGGCCGCTCGCTCGTCGAGTTGGGGTCTCGCACAAGCTTGCGCCTGTAAACCGGCCTGCAAATCGACAAGAAATTGCCCGGGTGGACCGTTAGAAGCGGTCCGCTCAGTTGATTCTTGCTCAGTTGATTCTTCCGTCAGGGCCGGAGACTTGGCCTCCGCCTGACGCCATGGGCCTTATTGATGGCAGACGACAGAATTGAACTGTTTGTCGGACTGATCGAGACCATTGACGCTCCGGGCGCAGTCGATGCGTGCCGGCGCCTGCTCTCGGTCGACGAACGGATTCGCGCCGACCGCTTCATGTTCGAGCGGCATCGGCGGCAATATATCTTCGCGCACGCGATGCTGCGCCTGGCGCTGTCGCAGGCCGCGCCGAACGTCGCACCCACCGATTGGTCCTTCGGGGCCGGTCGCTACGGGCGGCCGTTTGTTGCGGCGCCCGCGACCTCGACCGCGCTGCATTTCAGCCTGTCCCATGCCGATGGCTGCGTTGCCTGCGTCGTGTCCGGGCATGAGACCGTCGGCGTCGACGTCGAAACCGTGTCGCGGCGGGTCGCGCCACTGTCCACCGCGCTTCGCTTCTTTGCGCCGGAGGAGGTCGAAACGTTGCGCGGACTGCCGGAGCCTGCCGCGATCGAGCGCTTTTTCGACTATTGGACGCTCAAGGAGGCCTATCTGAAGGCAAGGGGTTTTGGGCTCAATCTGCCGCTCGACGCTTTCGCGATGCAGGTGTCCCGGGAGGCCATCGAGATCAGCTTCAAGCCCGATATCGCCGACGATCCGCATGCATGGCGCTTCTCGCTGTGCTCGCCGTCGCCCTCGCATCGCCTCGCGATCGCCGACGGCTCCCGCGCGCGCGGCGGCCTTCCCATCACCCGCAATTCCTGGCCGTTCCAGGAAGCGGCTGAATGACGCCCCCGCGGCTGCGCGTCTTTCCCGCGATCTCGCGCAACCGCGATCCCAAGAAATATGTCGGCGAGCTGATGCGGGTGGCACAGTTCGCCGACCGCAACGGCTTCGAAGGCATCCTGCTGTTCGAAGGCAACGACGTGTTCGTCGAGCCCTGGGCGATGGCCCAGCACATCATGGGTGAGACCACGCGAAGCTCGCCGCTGATCGCGGTCAATCCGGTCTACATGCACCCGTTCACCGCGGCAAAATTCGTCTCGTCCTTTGCGCAGCTCCACGGCCGCAAGGTCTATCTCAACATGATCACGGGGACCGCGGTCAGCGATTTGCAGGGGCTGGGCGACGAGCAGTCGCATGCCGACCGCTACATCAGGCTCGGCGAATTCGTCGCGCTGATGCGCCAATTGCTGGAAAGCCCCCGCCCGGTGAATGTCGAGGGCCGGTTCTACCGCGCGAGCAATCTGCAACTTCGCCCGCGCCTGCCGGCGGAGCTGATGCCGGAATTCCTGGTCGCGGGCCAGTCGGAGGCGGCGCAGCGCGTGGCGAAGGAGACCAGCTGCATCAAGATGCAGATGCTGCCGCCCGATCTCGATCGCGGTCTCGATGCGCCCGGAATGAACTTTGGCATCTTCGCCCGCGAGGGACGCGACGAGGCACGGCAGGCCGCTAAGGCACGCTTTCGCGACAATCCCGATGATCGCGAGCTGCTCGCGCTCACAGTGGAGAACAGCGATTCCGTGTGGAAGCGGCGGCTCTATGAAGGCCAGAGCGGCGAGCTCGCGGACAACGGTTACTGGCTGCTGCCGTACCTCACCTTCCAGGCCGACTGCCCCTATCTCGTCGGCAGCTACACCGAGATCGGCGCAAAGCTGAAGGATTTTGCGGCGAAGGGCCTGACCACGATCATGCTCGATATGGTCGCCGACGAGGCCGAGATGCAGCACGTCCGCAAGGCGCTCGCGGCGAGCGGGATGTTTTAGGACGGCACGCCGAGCGGACTGAGCCGCGCCAATGGCTCGCTGCCCTCCGGCCGCCGCAAGAGCTGCATGACATGCCGCTTCAGGCGCACGAATTCGGGTTCGGTGACGAGATCGTGGCTCCGCGGCCGCGCGAACGGCAGCACGACGTCCTCGATCACCCGACCGGGTCTTGCGCTCATCACGACGATGCGATCGGCGAGAAACAATGCCTCGTCGATGTCGTGGGTGACGAAGACCGTGGTGGTCGGGATCTTGCTCCAGATGTCGAGCAGGACCTCCTGCATCATGCCGCGCGTCTGCGCGTCGAGCGCGCTGAAGGGCTCGTCCATCAGCAGCACCCGCGGCTGGTTGATCAAGACCCTCGCAATTTCCACGCGCTGCTGCATACCGCCCGACAATTGCGCGGGATAGAACGCCTCGAAGCCGGAAAGGCCGACCAGCTTCAGGATCGCGTCGGCGGCGCGGTCGCGCTCCCTCCTCGCAAGGCCCCGCATCTTCGGGCCGAAGGCGACATTGTCGCGCACCCGCTTCCAGGGAAACAGCGTGTGCTGCTGAAACACCATGCCCCGGTCCGGGCTCGGGCTCTGGACCTGCTGGCCGTCGACCGTGAGACGGCCAGCCGTGATCGGCAAATGCCCGGCCAGCGCGCCGAGCAGCGTGGACTTGCCGCAGCCGGAGGGACCGAGGATGCAGACGAGCTCGCCCGGCGCAATCGCGACATCGAGACCGCTGACCGCTTCGAATGCGTCACCGCCCGATCCGAGTGAAATCGAGACATCGGCGAAGTCGATCCGACCGACGCTCTTCGTACCGATATCTGCGACCCGGATGTTCATCGCGCCACCTTCGGGCTACGCCAGGGCATCAGAAGCCGCCCGGCCGTCGTCAGCAGCCAGCTGGATCCCATGCCGAGCAGGCCGATGATCAGCATGCCGACGATGATGTCGGCGTAGTTCTGGAGCGTGTAGGCCTCCCAGGTGTAATAGCCGATGCCGAACTGGCCCGAGATCATCTCCGCGGTGACGAGGCAGAACCACGAGGTGCCCATGCCGATCGCAAGCCCCGTGACGATGCTGGCCGCGGCGTCCGGCAGCACGACTTCGCTCAGGATCGCCAACTCCCCCGCGCCGAGGCTGCGGGCGGAGGCAACCAGCCGGCGGTCGACATTCGCGACACCGTGGACGGTGTTCAGCACGATCGGAAATAGGGCACCGATGAAGGTGATGTAGATCATCGAGAGTTCGGACGACGGAAACATCAAGATCGACAGCGGTATCCACGCCACCGCCGGTATCGGCCGCAGCAATTCCAGCGGCGGCAGCAAAAGGTCGCTCGCGGCGCGTGACCGGCCGATGGCAAAACCAAGGATCACGCCGATCACCACCGCCGCCCCGTAGCCCGCGAACACGCGCCAGAGGCTACTGGTGACATGTGCCGTCAGTTTCGGCGAACGAAACAGGGCGAGCGCGGATTGAACGACCTCGACCGGCGGCGGCACGTTGCGGAAGGTCACGATCCCCAGATTGAGATGCGTTGTCGAAGCGACCTGCCACAGGGCAATGCAGGCCAGGATCGAAATGCCGCGGACCATCCAGCGGATGCCCGCAGGCCGCGCCTTGATAACGGTGGCCATCGCCTCACCGGCTCGCGACGAGGGACTCGCGCGCGGCCGCGAAGTCGAGCACCGCGCCCCCGTTTGTCTTCGACCAGCCCTCGGCCGCCTGCTTGAGCAGGAACGCGCCCAGCTCGCCCTTGGACGACCGCACGAACCAGGCCTGGTTTGCGAACAGCTTGATGCCGCTCTCGCGATCCTGAGCGTAGACGACGCGGATGGTCTTGCCATCCTTCTCGAGGCCGGCGAGCGCCTTGAGCGCGTTCTCGGGCGAGGCATAGTGGCGTACATGAGCCTCGTCCTTGACCCAGATCTGTGCGACGCGGCTGAAGTCGCTGATCTCGGCGCCCGTTGCGGCGTCCTTGGCGCGAAGCGGAAGCTGTGCATAGTTCTTCAGTTCGGAGTCGTAATCGCGGCCCGCCTGCGCCGCCGCGATACGGATGAACTTGTCGGTGACGAACTGGTTGATATCGAGATCGCTGTCCGCGCGCTTGAGCAGCTTCAGCGTTTTGATCGAGGTTGCGACCGCCTGGCGGTACTCCGGCTTCCAGGTCACATCGCGGGTCTGAAGACCGAGCGGCCCGTGAAAGAGGTAGTCGACCTCCGCCTCGATGCCGGTCACCTTCGCGATCAGCTCGCTGTACTTCTCCGGCTCTTCAGCGATCAGGCGGTCCGCTTCCAGCGCTGCGCGCAGATAGGCGACGACGATCTCGGGATATTTCTCGGCATAATCGGCGTCGACCAGCCCGCCGTGGAATGTCGGGGCATTGGCCTGCGCGCCGTCAAAGATCTTGCGCGCGAAGCTGCGCCACGGGAACAGTTCGGCGAACGGAACGAAGTCGGCATGCGCCTCGATCTTGCCGGCCTGCAAGGCCGGCCCCGCCACCTCCGGCGCCTGCGTGATGATGTTGACGTCGGTCTCGGGATTCCAGCCCTTGGCCTCGATCGCGCGGAGCAGCATGCCGTGCGAGGTCGAGGCGAAGGGAACCGAGATGGTCTTGCCTTTGAGCTCATCGAGCGATTGCACCGGCGAGCTCGACGGCACCACGATGCCGTTGCCACTGCCCTTGGTGCTGCCCGACAGCACGCTGATGAAGAGGCTGCGGCGTCCGGCCTTCTGGAACGCCACGCCGTTGAGCGAGCCCGGAAAGTCAGCCATCGCGCCGAAATCGAGCTTGCCTGCGACCATCTCGTTGGTGAGCGGCGCGCCGCTCGTAAAATTCTTCCACTGGATGTCGTAGGTGACATCCTTGTACTTGCCATCATGGGGCAAAAATTTCTCAAGCAGCTTGAGCTCGCGAATGAGCAGTCCGCCGGTCGCGCAATTGATCGTCGTGTCCTGTGTCCCGACTGCCACACGGATCGTCTCCGCCTGGGCCGGCGCGAACATCGCAACAGTGATGGCCACAATGGCCACACTGAGTCTCAAAGAGCTGAATACGATCATCGAACTGTCCTCGGAAGGCCGGGCGCGTGCCGGCAACAACGCTGGCCGGCACTATCGAAGGCGCGGCGCAACGCTTGAAGCAATTACTTGCATCGCTGTCGCAGGACGTTCGCGTCATGATTCCGTCGCGCAACGACGCAAAGGATTTTCTCAGGACGGAGCCATGGACAGAGGAATCGTTTCGCTGCCGGTCGCCGCACACATCAAGCTTTGCTAAGTGATTTGGAACGATCGCAAAGAGATGGACATCGCACCACCGCCGCACTTACCTATTCGCAAGCCCCTGGAGAGCTGACGGATTGCGATGACCATACTCAAGGAAGCTGCCGCGACCGAGCCTGTCGCTTTCGCCGACCGGCCTCATGCAGGCGTTCCGTTCGACTGGACCGACCACAAGAAGACGCGGCGGGTCCGCAGCACGCGTGCAAGGCCCGCAAGCTCGGCGCTGTTCATGAGCGAGACGATCGACGGGCTGAATGCCGGCGCGCATTTCCTCGACCGTTTGTCCGCGTCCGAGCAGGCGCGCGTGCACGCGGCCGGCCGCATCATCTCGGTGCCGCAGGGCGAAATGGTATTCAGCCAGGGCGATGGCCACGACGGCATCTTCATCATCCGCCGCGGACAGGTGCGGGTCTATTACACCGCGCCGTCGGGACGCGAGATCACGCTCGCCTATTGGACGCCGGGACATTTCATCGGAGGCCCCGAGATATCCGGCGGTGGCATTCACATGTGGTCGGGCATCGCCATCGAGGCCTGCGAGATCACGACACTCTCCGGGCCGGCGCTCGAGAAGCTGTTGACCGGCATGCCGAGTTTCGCGCTGGCGCTGATCGACGGCCTCATCGCCAAGGGCAAATGCTACTCCTCGATGGCGCAGATCCTCGGCACGCGCTCGGTGATCGAGCGGCTGGCGCAGTTCCTGCTCACGCTGTCGGAGTTGCACGGCACGGCCGACGGCGACACCATCGTCATCAACCGCAAGATCACCCATGACCAGATCGCCGCCATGGTCGGCTCGACCCGGCAATGGGTGACGATGATGCTGAAGCGTTTCCAGAACCGCCGCATCATCGCCATCGACGGCAGCACCATCCAGATCAGGCGGATCGACCTGCTGGAGCAGATCCTTTTCAAGGACTGAGGTTCGCCTCTCCAGCGCTAGCGCTTTGGGCGTTGAAGCACCATCAGCGTCATGGCCGGGCTTGTCCCGGCCATCCACGTCTCACCCCTCGGCGCAAAGAACGTGGATGCCCGGGACAAGCCCGGGCATGACGACCTCTCGTAAACGTTCACAGACGATCGCCGGCCGCACGTGGGGAGAGGCGAAGATCACCGCGCCTCTTCAAACCCCGCCAGCACTGACGTCAAATTCGCGCCCAGAATATCCGAGAGATAGCCGCCCTCCTGCACGAACACGGTCGGCAGGCCCAGCTTCGCGATGGCCTGGCCGATGCGGCGGAAGCCCGGCGTGGTGACGGCGAGGCCCTTCAGTGGATCTTGCTCGGAGGCATCTAAGCCGAGTGCGATGACGAGGGCGCCGGGGGCAAAGGATTCGATCGCCCTGCGCGCGACGTCCATCGCCTGGATGTAGCCGTCGTCGCCGGTGCCGATGGCGAGGGGAATGTTGAGATTGGCGCCGAGGCCGGGTCCTTCGCCGCGCTCATGCGCGTAGCCCCACACATAAGGATAGTACGCGATGGGGTCCGCGTGGATCGACACCGTGTACACGTCAGGGCGTGCGTAGAAGATTCCTTGCGTACCGTTGCCGTGATGGACGTCGACGTCGAGGATCACGACGCGCTCATGCTTGAGCCGCAGATGCGCGGCTGCGATCGCGCTGTTGTTGAGGAAGCAGAAGCCGCCGGCCATGTCGCGGTAGGCGTGATGACCGGGCGGGCGGCAGAGCGCATAGGTCGCATCCTCGCCGTCCATCACCATCTGCGCTGCCGTGACCGCAACGTCGGTGGCGGCGCAGGCCGCGGCCCAGGTGCCGGGACCGATCGGCGCCGCGGTGTCGGCGGTGTGCCAGCCAAGCTTGCCGACGATATGAGTGGGATAGGTCGCGGCATGACGAACAGGATGGATGTTGCCGATCATCTCCGGGCCGGAATCGCCAAGCGCGGTCCAGGCGTCCCAGGCTTCGCTCAGGAACGACAGATATTCCGGGCTGTGAATCCGCGCACGCGGCCCCTGTCCGAATGTCGTCGGTTCGACCAGTTGATGCTTGCCGTCCTTCAACCCCTTGAGCAGGCGATCGGCGCGCTCGGGCTGCTCTGTGGTGCGCTTGACGACACCGCGAACCAGGAAGAATTGCGGATCGTGGCTGCGATGCAGTTCGGTATGGACGGCTTTCACTCAAAAACTCCGTGGTCGCGTTGACGGTGCCCACAGATGTCTAAATGCCTGCGGCGGCCAGATGCAAGCAAGAAGAATGCCGCCGCTTTGGTGCTGCTCTGCGCCGGAGGCAGACCGCCCGTGATGCTCTAGCAGCGCCCGCGCTGGAGGCAGTGCTCGCGGCCCTGCTGGTCGGTGCGGAAGGACTCGACGAAGCCGCCCTGACGCTGGGTGACGAAGACGGTCTTGCCGTCGCTGCCGCCGAAGGCGAGATTGGTCGGCTCCTTGCCCTTCAGCGCAATCTCGCGCTCGACCGCACCATTGGGCTTCATCAGCGCGATGGTGCCCTTGAGGATGCGCGCGACATAGAGACGGCCGGCGACGTCGGTGCGCAGGCCGTCGACGGTGTCGGGCTGAAAGGCTTTGACGAGTTTTGCGCCGGTGAGCTCGTTGCCGCTGACGGTGTAGGACCAGATTTTGCCGCTGCTGGATTCCCCGACATAGAGCGTCTTGCCGTCAGGGCTGAGATCGATGCCGTTGGTGGTGCCCATCGCGCGCGACGCCGACATCACCTGCCCCTGCACCGTGCCGTCCGCGGATTTGGCGATGCGCCAGATGTGGCCTTCCCTGCCCTTCCAGTTCGGATCGCTCGCATAGATCGTGCCGTCGCGCGCGATGGTGATGTCGTTGGGCTGGTTCATCTCGTCGGAATGAAACCAGACGACGGGCTCGCTCGCGCCCTTCGGGATCGCGAAGATGTTGTGCTTCTTGTAGTCGGCGATGAACATGGTGCCGTCACGCGCAAAGCGGATGGCGTTGCCGACGCTGCCCGCGGGCAGTGCCGTAAACTGCTCCGAAGCCGCGCCGCCCACCGGCAGCTTGCCGATGGTGCCGGGCTTGCCAAAGTTGACCACGAAGAGATTGCCGTCGAGATCGGCCGCCGGCCCTTCGATGCCGAAGGTGTATTCGCCCGACGGCGTCACCTGCACGCTTTCGAACAGCTTTGTTTCAGCATCGGCCGGCGATGCCGCGATGACGAGAAGGAGGCTACTGCACAGGCACCAGAAATTCCTGCCGAATGTAATAGCCATCGTCGTCGCTGCACTCGCCATTCAGATAGGGATCGGCAGGCCGGAAGAATCGGCTGAAGCCGGGTTTGTCTACAGCGCTCCTTTGTGTCACGACAACGACCTTGGCGGCCGGTATTTCGCCGCATTCCTTGTTGGTCTTGCCAAAGAACTTGCGCTGCGGCGGCCCGGACTTGATCCGCATCCGCGTGCCCGGAACCATTTTCGCAACCAGCAGGTCCGCGGTATCGAGCAGCCGCGTGTAGCCAGGCTCTGACTTGGGCAGGCTTTCGCCACCCGGCGGCATCAGCTTCTCGGCGCCGATACCGCGCAGCCGCGTGCGCAGCTTGCCGGAGTCGGGATCGCCCGGATAGATCCAGCCGTCCTGCGACAGCATGAAGCGCAGCACCGTCGCGTCCTTTTCCGCCTCCGATTGTCCTGCCTTCAGGCCGAAATCCGAATGGCAGCCGACGCAATGCTTCTCGACGAGGCCCTTGCGCAGCGTGGTGAGCCGGACACCGTTCTGCGCGTCCCTGGCGACGAAGGCCGCGAGCTGGTCGATCATCGCCTGGCTGCGCATGTCGCAAGGCAGCGGCGGCGGATCGCCAGCAGCGCGATCGATGCGGATTATCGTCTGGTTCTTGTCCTCGACCAGCCAGATTGCGCCGTCCTCTGCGACCGTCATGCCGACGGGCGCGCCCTGCGGCCGCGCGCCGTTGACGCGGTGCCAGCCTGCGATCAGTTCGTCGAACGGCGCGGCGGCGACGTTGCCGGCGTCGGTCTGAAAGCTGTGGGTCGGATCGGCCGCGCAACTGACGTGGTAGCGCACCGGCGCCGGGGCGGGCTTCGGGAAGCCATGGTCGTCGACGTCATAGACGAGGACGCGGCTGCCGGTCGGGCGATAGCCATGCAGGCCGACCAGCAGCTTGCCTTCCAGCTCCGGGAATTTCGCGCCGTGATAATAGAGCATCGCGAGCGGCGCGCCGTGCGGCGGCATCAGCGAGAACGGTGCCTTGTAGAGCGCATTGGCCGTGCAGAGCGACTTGTAGACCCCGGATTGCAGCACGAGCTTGAATTCGGGGCTCGGCGTCGACAGGTCGTAGCAATAGGGCCAGCCATAATGCCTGCCCTGCTCGATCGCGTTGATCTCCTCGTTCGGCTTGAAGATGTCGGGCAGATCGCGGCCGTTCTCGCCCTGCAGGAAGGCGTAACCGGGATCAGGAAAGTTCGGATGCAGCGCCAGCGCCATCGAGTTGCGCAGGCCGCGCGCATAGACGGTGTGCGGCGGGTCGGGATCGTTCGGCTTCAACGCCGGGAAGGCGCTGCCTACGGGCGGTGTGAACAGCCAGATCGAGGCCATCGCGGAGGCGCCTTCGGCCGCCGCGCATGGCCTTGTGATCGGCGCCGGCGTGATGCAGTCGTCGCTGTGCGAGCCGACATTGACGAACAGCCGCCCGTTCCTGTCAAAGACGAACTGCTTGAGCGGATGCGCGCTCTCGTCGAGCCTGGTGCCGTCAGGCAATGTGATCCGGCGGCCGGGCATGTGCCGGATGATGGTCTCGACCGTGCTGCGGGGATTGTCGGCGAGCGGATCGAACCGGAAGATCGTCTCCGCGGTCGAGGCATACAGCTTCTTGTCCGGGCCAATCACGAGGCCGAACGGATATTCGATGGCGGTCAGCAATTCCTTGAACCGCTGCCCCTGCGGCGCGTGCGGATCGAGCAGCAGCAACCGTCCATCGGTGTGGCCCCAGCCCCCCATGTCGGCGACCACGAACAGGTCACGGCCCGGCACCTGGATGATCGAGCGCGGAAATTTCAGGCGATCCTCTTCGCTGGCGACGAGACCGGCGCAGAATCCCGTCTTCATGTCGATCTGGATTCTGGGAAAGGCGAGGTCACCGCCGCCGCAGGTTTCCGTGCCGATCGCGTAGCCGCTTTTCCTCACCGGCTCGGAGGAGGCTCCCGGGGCAAGACCGAGCAGTGCTCCGGCGACGATCGCCGCAAACAGGCTTCGGCGTTCATGCCAGAATGTGAGCTGGTTCACGGCGATCCCCCGGACTTTCGGTCCAAAGTTGTTCCATGCCATGGGAACGCCGTCCAGTTGATCATCACCTCCCTGTGATCAAACCCGCTCGGGCGTTCGCAGCGACCAATCTCCGTAGATTCCCTTACCGGGCTCGCCCCGAATGTTTCGCGAAGGCCTCGGGTGGTATCGATTTGCCATCCCAGTCGCTCCCGACAGGAGACGCATATGGTCCAGGTCTATTTTCACTGCTCCAACACCGAAGGCACGCTGATCGATCGCAGCGGCACCGCGGTGGCCAGCCTGACCGAGGCGCGTGACCGTGCGGCCCAGATCATGCACTCGATGATCTACACCCCGGGTGCCGAAGACTGGCGCGACTGGGTGATCCATGTCAGCGGCTCCGACGGCGAGGAGATCTTCGACCTTCCCTTCACCGCCATGCTCGGCAAGCCGCATTGAGGTGATGCCGTGCTGTTCGCTTCATTAACCCTGCTCTGCCAGCCCCTCAACTTCGTCGCCACCAAGTGGCAGAAGCTGGTGCGGATCGCAGGCAACCCCTACCGCCCCGAGCTTCACTACATGCGCGGGCCTGGCCCGAAATGGCACGCCAAATATCAGGCCAGCCGGCTGGATCGCAGGCTCTGAGCGCAGTCCGCGGCTGCTCCCCTACTTCCCCGTAAACTTCGCCTTGCGCTTCTCGACGAAGGCGGTGCGGCCTTCGATGGCGTCGGCGCTCTTGCGGATCGTGGCCTGAACCTCGATCTCGCGGCGGAACTGCGCCTCGTAAGCCGCATGCTCGCTCTCCTCGACAAGCGCACGCGTTGCGACCAAAGCGCGCGTCGGGCCGTCCGCCAGACGGCGCGCCAGGGCCAGCGCCTCGTCCATCAGCTTCGCGTCGTCGACGACCTGCCGCACCAAGCCGATCTCCTGAGCACGTTCGGCCGTCAGGGGCTCGTTCAGCAACATCAGCTCGAGCGCGCGCTGCCGGCCGACCAGCCGCGGCAGCAGCCAGGTCGAACCGAGGTCAGGCACCAGGGCGATCCGGCTGAACACCTGGATGAAGCTCGCCGACCGCGCCGCAACAATCATGTCGCCGGCCATCGCAAGGCTGAAGCCGCCGCCGGCCGCGACGCCGTTGACGGCGACGACGACAGGCACGCGGCATTCGCGCAACGCCTTGAACGCGGGCCAGTAGAAGCGCATCACGCCGGCGGCGATGTCCTCGCCCAGCGCTTCCGATGCCTTCAAATTCTGTCCTGAGCAAAAACCGCGTCCCGCGCCGGTGAGGACCAGGGCGCGGACGTCCCCATCGCCAGTCATCTCGGCGACGGCGGCGGCGAGCGCGCCGAGCAGGTCCGGCGTCATCGCGTTCAGACTCGCCGGCTCGTCGAGGGTCAGAATTCCGACGGCGCCATCCCGCGCCTGTTTCACACCTGCCATGCCGCGTCTCCCTTTGGATTTTCTCGTTGGCGGCAATGTGCCATCCTTCGCGCGCCCCGCCAATGCTGCAGCTTCCGCGTCAGCGCAACGAAGCCAGAACAACCGAATCCAGAGATCAAGACGACATCATGCCTCATCAGTTCAGCCTCGCCCAAGCCGTCCGCAAACCCGCCGTCACATCCAAGGGCGGCATCGTCGCCTCGCAATCGCGACGGGCGGCCGAAGTGGGCGCGCAGGTGCTGGCGGCGGGCGGCGACTGCGTGGACGCGATCGTCGCGACCACCTTTGCGCTGAACGTGCTGGAGCCCTGGAACAGCGGCATCGGCGGCGGCGGCGCCATGGTGCTCTACCGCGCCAAGGAAAATCGCACCGAGGTGATCGACTACGGCATGTGCGCGCCACAGAGCCTGCGCACCACCGACTACCCGCTCAGCGGCGAAGGCGCGGCCTCCGATCTGTTTCCGTGGCCGCGGGTGAAGGACGATCGCAACATTCACGGCCCCGGCTCGGTCGCCGTCCCCGGCGTCGTCGCCGGCATGGAGGAGGCGCATCGCCGCTACGCCAAGATGCCGTGGAAGGATCTGGTCGCGCCGGCCGCCGCGCTCGCCGGCGAAGGCCTGCTGGTCGATTGGTGGACCACGCTGACGATCGCGGCATCGGCAGCCGATCTCAGGCGCTATCCCGCGAGCGCGGCCACCTTCCTGAGGGATGGCCTGCCGCCGAGCGCGCCGTGGGGTATCAAGTCCGAGACGCGGCTGCCGCTGGCTACGTTGAAGGCGACGTTGTCGCACCTCGCCGAGGCTGGCCCGCGCGATTTCTACCAGGGTGATCTCGCCAAAAGCATCGCATCCGACATCAAGGCCGACGGAGGCTCGCTGTCGGTGGAGGATCTCGCCGCGTTTCGCGCCCATCTGCGCGAGCCGCTGGCGATCCCCTATCGCGACGGCAAGGTGTATGCGACGCCGGAGCTCACGGCCGGACCGACAATGGCGCATGCGCTGCGGCTGTTGCAGCAGAGTCTGAAGCCGGGAAACGCACCCGACGCGACCACCTACAGCGAATATGCGGTGGCGCTGCAAGCAGCCTTCCGCGAGCGGCTCAAGGACATGGGCGATGCCGACGGCAAGCGCTCGCTCGGCGCCGAATATCTGGCGCCCGCCTGCACAACGCATTTCTCCGTGGTCGACCGCCACGGCAATATCGCAGCGGTCACGCAAACGCTGCTCTCGTCCTTCGGCTCGAAATACGTGACGCCGCACACCGGCATTGCCATGAACAACGGCATCATGTGGTTCGACCCGACGCCGGGCACCACCAACTCGCTCGCTCCCGGGAAGCGCTGCCTCTGCAACTACACGCCCGTCATCGCCGAAACGAAGGACGGCAAGCGTCTCGCGGTCGGCGCCTCCGGCGGCCGCCGCATCCTGCCGTCGGTGATGCAGCTCGTGTCCTTTGCGATGGATTTCGGCATGGACCTTGATACGGCCATACACCAGCCGCGGATCGATGCCAGCGAAGGCGCGGTCGTGATCGGCGATATCAGACTGCCGGCGGACGTGCGCAAGACACTTGCCGCACGCTTCGATTATGAAGAGACGCAAGTGCAGGCCCTGCCGCAGAAGTTCGCCTGCCCCAGCGTGGTGATGCGCCAGGGCGATACGAATTCCGGCGCGGTCGAGATCTTCCAGCCCTGGGCCGACGCTGTCGCCGAATCCTGAGCGTCACGACTCCTCCGCATTTGCACGCGACACCGCGATCGATGTTCGTTCGTCGAACGGACAGATGCGTGCCTAACAGGAGAGATTTCGGATGAAGAAACTTGCGCTCGCCGCAACACTGATCATCGCGGCCGGCTTCACCATGCCAAACGCCGCATTCGCCAGAGGCGGCCACGGACATGGTCATGGCCATGGTCACGGCCATCATGGCGGATATCATGGACACCGCCATGCCACTCCTCCCGGATGGCACCACGGGCGCAAGGTCGGCTGGCGCGGCAGGGGCTGCCCGCCCGGCCTGTGGAAACAGGGCCGCTGCTGACGCCCTATCTGCAAGTCATGCAAGGCGTCGCTCCTGACGGGGCGGCGCCTTCTTCTTCAAACGCCCAGCCGGTCCCGCACCCGGCCCGCGATCACGGCAGTCGTAACCCCCAAGGGCCAGAACGCATGCATCGGGATCGGCTTGATCCCCGTGACGGGCATGTCGATCTCGACCTTGGCACCGCCGATCAGCCGGCGCGCGAGCTGCGCGCCCATCGCGGTCGAGAGCGCGACGCCGCGGCCGTTGCAACCGAGCGAGATCAGGACGCTCTCCGTCGGCTCGTGCACATGGGGATAATGATCCTTGGTGATGGCGAGCCGGCTGTTCCAGCCATGCGTCCAGGCGGCGCCCTTGAGCTGCGGCCATAGCCGCTCAGCATAACGCATGAGATAGGCGACGTCGTTGGGCGATTTGATCCAGCGCATCGGGCCGCGGCCGCCCATCAAGAGGCGGTTGTGCTGATCGATGCGGTAATAGACCGTGATGTGGCCGCTCTCGTAGAGCACCGGCCGTGTCGGCATGATCGAACGGACGACCGCGTCGGACAGCGGCGCGGTGGCGGCGATCGAGGAGAACACCGGCACGATGGTGCGGCGGAGCGCCGGCCAGAGATCGTCGGTGAAGCCGTTGGTGGCGAGCAGGACCTTGTCGGCATGCACCACCGCGCGCGGCGTCTCAATGCGCCAGCGCGCGCCGTCGCGACGGAGTGACAGCGCCGGCGTTTCGCCATGGACCTTGGCGCCCGCGGAGATCGCGGCGCGCGCGAGGCCGCGGGCGTAGCTGAGGGGATGCAGATCGCCGCCGCGCGTGTCCAGCATGGCGCCGATGTAACGGTCGGTGCCGGTCATCTCGCGCAGCTGCTCGCGGTTCAGATATGTCACCGGCATGCCGCGGCGGATGCATTGCTGCGCCGTCTTCTCGATCGCGGCGGCGCTGGCCTCGTTGTAGGCCGCGCGCAGCGTGCCATTCTGCCGCGCTTCGCAAGGGATCTGGTAGCGGCGGATCAGGTCGTGCGTGAAATTGGTCGTGCCGTAGGAGAAGTCGATCATGCGGCGGCCGAGTTCGGCGCCGAAATCGGCCTCGATCTGATCGGGGTCGTGCTTCAGGCCGGGATTGGTGTGGCCACCATTGTTACCCGACGCGCCCCAGCCCGGCTCCTGCGCCTCGAGCACCAGAGCCTCGACACCTTGCTCCGCCAGATGCAAAGCCGTGGACAGGCCGGTGTAGCCGCCACCGACGATGGCAACGGAGACGGTCTTGTCGACATCGAGCGGCGGCGTGGCAACCGGCGCGACGGCGGTGTCGGCATAGAGCGAAGGCGGCAGAGGCAGGCGCGTAGTCATGATGAGAACCGATCAGAGCGGATGCAGCACCCGGCGCAGAAAGTCCTGCGTGCGCGGGTGCTGGGGTTGATTGAGGACGGCCTTCGCCGCGCCCTGCTCGACGATGACGCCGCCGTCGATGAACAGCACGCGGTCGGCGACGTCGCGGGCAAAGCCCATCTCGTGGGTGACGACGACCATGGTCATACCGTCATCGGCGAGCTTGCGCATCACGCCGAGCACGTCACCGACCAGCTCGGGATCGAGCGCCGAGGTCGGCTCGTCGAACAGGATCGCCTTTGGCTGCATCGCGAGTGCGCGGGCGATGGCGACGCGCTGCTGCTGGCCGCCGGAAAGCTGCGGCGGATGCGCATCGGCCTTTTCGGCGAGGCCCACCTGACCGAGCAGCGCGCGGCCGCGCTCGAGCACCTGCGCACGCGGCTCCTTCTTTACAAAGAGCGGGCCTTCGACGACGTTCTCCAGCACGGTACGATGCGGGAACAGGTTGAAGCGCTGGAACACCATCGAGACCTGGGTGCGGACCTTCACGATGGAGGGCGCATCGCGATCGACCTTCAGTCCCTCGACGTTGATCTCGCCGCGGTCGTAGCTTTCCAGCCCGTTGATACAGCGCAGGATCGTCGACTTGCCGGAGCCCGAGGGGCCAATGATGCAGACCACCTCGCCCTTCTGGACGGAGGCCGTGATGCCCTTGAGCACCTCGTTCTGGCCAAAGCTCTTGTGGACGTCGGTGAGCTCGATCATTTCTTGCCCGCCCGCTTCTCGAAGTGACGGACCAGCAGGATCAGCGGAATGCTCATGGTGAGGTACATCAGCGCCACAAGCGTGAACACGTTGGTGTTCTTGAAGGTGGATGACGCGATCAGCTTGCCTTGCAACGCTAGCTCGGCGACCGTGATGGTCGAGGCTTGCGACGAGTCCTTCAGCATCATGATCATGACGTTGCCGTAGGGCGGCAGCACGATGCGCACCGCCTGCGGCAGCACCACGCGGCGCATGGTGAGCCACCAACCCATGCCGATCGACTGCGCCGCCTCGATCTGGCCCTTGTCGATCGCCTCGATGCCCGCGCGGAAATTCTCTGCCTGGTAGGCCGAATAGGCGATGCCGAGCCCGAGGATCGCGGCCTGCAAGGCCGACAGCGTGACACCGAGATCCGGCATCACGAAATAGAGGTAGAACAACAGCACGATGATCGGGATGCCGCGGATCACGTTGATCAGGCTGGCGCTGAGCATCGACAGCACCTTGATGCCGGAGACCCGCATCATCGCCCAGATCAGGCCCAGCACGGTCGAGAGCAGCAGCGAGCCGATGGTGACGATGATCGTCAGCGCGACGCCGCTCATCAGGATCGGGAAGAACTCGACGGCGTCGTGCCAGAAACCTTTCATCGGACAGCCTTGCCAGCCTCTGTCAATCAACCCTGCGCCTTCTGACCCCACTTCTCGAGGATCTTGTCGATGGTGCCGTTGGCCTTCAGCTTCGCAAGCGAGGCGTTGATCTTGCCGAGCAGCGCGGCCTCGCCCTTGCGGACGCCGATGCCGACCGAGCCGACGGTGACGGGCTTGTAGCCGTCGACGAGACGCACCTCGGGGAAACCACCCTGCTTCAGATTGTAGGCGAGGATCGGATAGTCGGCGTAGCCGGCCTTGAGCCGACCGGTGTTCACGTCGCGCAGGATGTCCGGGATGGTGTCGTAGGCCTTGACGTCGGCGAACAGGCCGGACTTCTTCAGCGCATCGACGAAGGCGGTGCCGACCTGGGCGCCGACCGTCTCGCCCTTCAAATCATCCTGCGTGGTGTAGGCCTTGGTGTCGCTCTTCGGGACCACTAGGCCTTCGCCGTAGGTGTAGATCGGATCGGAGAAGTCGACGACCTCCTTGCGCGGCGCGGTGATGAACATCGCCGCCGCAATCATGTCGATCTTGCCCGATGTCAGCGACGGGATCAGCGCCGAGAACGCCATCGGCTCGATCTGCACGCTGAGGCCGGCGTCCTTGCCGATCTCGGTGACGAGATCGACCATGATGCCCTGGATGGTGTTGGTCTTGGTGTCGAGAAAGGTGAAGGGAATGCCTGTCGGCGTCGAGCCGACCTTCAGCACCTGCTGCGCCGAAGCCGGCATCACCGCTGCAATCGCGAGCGCCGCGACCGCGGCCAGACCAAAACGCTTCATCGCATCCCCCTTTGGGCTTGGCCGATGTCGGCGCTCGCGCATGTCGTGATCAGACGTTGCGGGCCAAGCCGTTTCGGCCTATTTTCACCAATATGAAAATTTGGTCACACTTTCGCGGGCGATGCAAGCGGTTTTCATGCACATGAAGGAAGCGGTTTGACGTGAGCGGTGGCAAAAGAATACGCAAACCGGCCGCCGCAAAGCCGGCGAAGGTGAAAGCCAAGGCTGCCACCAAGCCGGCCGAGCCCGCGATGGATGTCGCGGTCGGCCGCCGTATCCGCGATCTCAGGCGTGTCAGACAATTCTCGCTCGAGACCGTCGCGGCGCGCACCGACCTGTCGATCGGCTTCCTCAGCCAGATCGAGCGCGGCCTGTCGTCGCCATCGCTGCGCGTGCTGGCAACGCTCTCCGACGTGCTCGGCGTCGGCATGGCCGCTTTGTTCGGTGCGAGCCCAAGTCCAGACGGTGCCTCCGACCAGGTGGTGACGCGCGGGCTTCAGCGGCCGGAACTGAAACTCTGGCGCAGCGGAATTTCGAAGCAATTGCTGAGCGCTGCGGGCAGCGACAACCGGCTCAACCTGTTCCTGGTGCATATCGATCCCGGCGGCTCCGCGGGCGACGAACTCTATACCCATGACGGCGAAGAGGCCGGCCTGGTGCTCGAAGGCGAGATGATGCTGACGGTGGACAGCGAGACGTGGTCGCTGAAGACGGGCGACAGTTTTCGGTTCGCGAGCCGAAGGCCGCACCGGTTTTCCAATCCGGCCAATGATGCGAAGGCTGTGGTGCTGTGGGTGAATTGCGTGACGGGGGCGGGGTAAGCCCGTGCTCACCTTCCACCGCGCACGGCGAAAGTAAGAAAAGCCGCGACGTCTCCACATCGTCATTGCGAGCGAAGCGAAGCAATCCAGACTTTCTCCGCGGAGGCACTCTGGATTGCTTCGTCGCTTCGCTCCTCGCAATGACGGGCGGATGGAGTCTTAGCCGAACCGATACTTGTACCGGTCCACCGTCAGCGCACTCACATCGACCTCCGGCTTCTTGCCCGACAGCATGTCCGCGAGCACGCGGCCGGAGCCGCAGGACATGGTCCAGCCGAGCGTGCCATGGCCGGTGTTGAGGTGGAGGTTGCCGTACTGCGTCGGGCCGATCACGGGCGGGCCGTCCGGCGTCATCGGACGCAGGCCGCTCCAGAACGTCGCCTTGGAGAGATCGCCGCCGCGCGGGAACAGATCGGTCAGCGAATGATCGAGCGTGGCGCGGCGGGCGTCGTAGAGCTGGCTCGAATAGCCGGAGATCTCGGCGGTGCCGCCGACGCGGATGCGATTGCCGAGGCGGGTGATCGCGACCTTGTAGCTCTCGTCCATCACAGTCGATTCCGGCGCGCCGGAGGCGTCCTTGATCGGCACCGTGATCGAATAGCCCTTCACCGGATAGACCGGCAATGAGATGCCGAGCGGTGCAACGAGCCGGGACGACCAGCTTCCGAGCGCGAGAACGTAGGCATCGGCCTGCAACGTGCCCGCACTGGTCACGACACCACTGACGCGCGCGCCGTCCGTGACGATGCGATCGATGCCGGTATTGAACATGAAGCGCACACCGAGCGCTTCGGCATGCTTGGCCAGCGCCTGCGTGAACATGTGGCAGTCGCCGGTCTCGTCCTGCGGCAGGCGAAGCCCGCCGGCGAACTTCTCCTTCACGGCGGCGAGCGCCGGCTCGACCGCGATGCAACCCTCCCGGCTCAACACCTCGAAAGGAACGCCATACTGCTTGAGCACGGCGATGTCCTCACCGGTGCCATCGAGCTGCGCCTGGTAGCGGAACAGCTGCAGCGTGCCCTGCGAGCGCTCGTCATACTGGATGCCGATGTCGCGGCGCAGGTCGCGCAGGCAATCGCGGCTGTATTCCGCGATCGGGATCATCCGGCTCTTGTTGACCGCGTAACGCGCGCTGGTGCAGTTGCGCAGCATCTTGGAGAGCCAGACCCACATCACGGGGTCGAGCTTCGGCCGGATCACCAGCGGGCCGTGCTTCATCAGCAGCCATTTGATCGCCTTCACCGGCACCCCGGGGCCGGCCCAGGGCGACGAATAGCCAGGCGACACCTCGCCCGCGTTGGCGAACGAGGTCTCCAGCGCCGGCTCGGGCTGACGGTCGACGACCGTCACCTCATGACCGGCACGCGCAAGGTAGTAGGCAGAGGTGACACCGATGACACCGCTGCCGAGGATCAGAACTTTCACGCTTCGTCAAACTCCCGCGGCATCACGCTCGCCGCTGCAAGAACAAACTCCGCAACGGCGAGAGCAATTATCAGGCCACCCGCTTGATGGCGTCGCCGAGGATCGAGACCATATCGTCGATATGGCTCTTCTCGACGATGAGCGGGGGCGACAGCGCGAAGGAGTCGCCGCTCATGCGGAAGTACAGACCGCGATTGAAGCAATCGACCATGACGTCGTAACCACGCGCGCCGACCGCACCGTCACGCGACGACAGCTCGACAGCGCCCATCAGGCCGCAATTGCGGATGTCGACGACGTTCGGCAGGCCCTTCAGCGAATGCAGCGCATCGCCCCAGTACCCGGCGATCGACGCACCGCGCGTCAACAGGCCCTCGTCCTTGTAGATGTCGAGCGTCGCGATGCCGGCGGCGCAGGCCGTCGGATGCGCCGAATAGGTGTAGCCGTGGAACAGCTCCATCTGGTTCTCCGGGCCGACCATCAGGCCGTCGTGAACCTTGCGGCTTGCGAACACCGCGCCGCAGGGAATGGTGCCGTTGGTGATGCCCTTGGCCGTCGTCATCAGGTCCGGCGTGACGCCGAAGAAGTCGGCGGCGAACGGCGTGCCGAGGCGGCCGAAGCCGGTGATGACCTCGTCGAAGATGAGGAGGATGCCGTGCTTGTCGCAGATCTCGCGCAGACGCTTGAGATAGCCCTTCGGCGGCGGCAGCACCGCGGTCGAGCCCGGCACCGGCTCGACGATAACGGCCGCGATCGTCTCGGCGCCGTGCAGGCCGACCAGACGCTCGAGATCGTCGGCGAGCTCGGCGCCATGCTCAGGCTGGTCCTTGGCGAAGGCGTTGCGGGTGAGATCGTGGGTGTGGCGGATGTGGTCGACGCCCGGAAGATGGGTGGCGAAGGCGCGGCGATTGGCGACCATGCCGCCGACCGACATGCCGCCGAAGCCGACGCCGTGATAGCCGCGCTCGCGGCCGATCAAACGGGTGCGGCTCGCCTGGCCGTTGGCGCGGTGATAGGCGAGCGCGATCTTCAGCGCGGTGTCGACCGACTCGGAGCCGGAGTTGGTGAAGAAGATGCGGTCGAGGCCCTTCGGCGCGATCTCGGCGAGACGCTCGGCGAAGTCGAATGCCAGCGGATGGCCCATCTGGAACGACGGCGCGAAGTCCAGCGTCATCAGCTGGCGCTCGACCGCGGCGGCGATCTGCTTGCGGCCGTGACCGGCATTGACGCACCAGAGGCCGGCGGAGCCGTCGATCACCTTGCGGCCGTCGACGGTGGCGTAGTGCATGCCCTCGGCCGAGGAGAACAGGCGCGGCGCCTTCTTGAACTGACGGTTGGCCGTGAACGGCATCCAGAACGAGTCGGTCTTGATAGTGTTCGGAATCTGATGAAGGGTCACGGGCCACGCTCCTTTGCTGACCGGATAGCAGAGGCACGGCTTCGGAAGCGCAACAAGTCCTTTTCTGGTCACCTGCAAGCCATTGATTTCACTGGGGCTGCCGGTCCATATTTGCGCGATCCGCAACACCTGCAACAGGGACCAGGGGCATGAGCGTCGACATCGGTGGACGGCTGCGATTCATCCGGGCGCACCACAAGCTGTCGCAGCGCGAGCTCGCCAAGCGCGCCGGGGTCACCAATTCGACGATCTCGCTGATCGAATCCAACCAGATGAACCCGTCGGTCGGCGCGCTCAAGCGCATCCTCGACGGCATCCCGATGGGGCTCGCCGAGTTCTTCGCGCTGGAGCCGGAGTCGCGGCGCAAGATCTTCTACCGCGCCGAGGAGCTGACCGAGGTCGGCAAGAAGCCGATCTCGTATCGCCAGATCGGCGACAATCTGTTCGGCCGCAGCCTGCAGATCCTGAAGGAGCGCTACGAGCCCGGCAGCGACACCGGGCGCGTTCACCTCGTCCATGACGGCGAGGAAGGCGGCATCGTGATCTCGGGCAAGCTCGAAGTCACCGTCGAGGACGAGCGCCGCATCCTCAATCCCGGCGATGCCTACTACTTCGAGAGCCGTCGCCCGCATCGCTTCCGCTGCGTCGGCGGCAAGCCGTGCGAAGTGATCTCGGCCTGCACGCCGCCGACGTTTTGAGGCGCATCGACATTATCCGGAATCTTACGGAGTGCCCCGGTGTCTTACGGAGCTTGAGGCATCTCAAATTCCGCGCGTCGATCCTCTATATGTTGCGAACCCAAGCCGAGGAAACATTCCGGCGCCGCTTCATAACTGGGCTCGAAGATGAAGATCACGCTCGCCAATGCAGAGGCTGCGCTCGATGAAGTGCAGCGCGACACCGACAAGCTCCATTCGCAGGAGCTGCGTAAGGCTATTGCCGACTACATCGAGACGCAGCGAGAAGCGCTGAAGGCGCTCCGCAAGAAACTGCATTAGCAGGACGCGGCGGAACGAGAAGATCTCGTCCCGCCTTTTTGCCTCAACGCTGGGTCAGCAACTCCTCGATCTTGATCGGGAAACGACGCACCCGCACGCCGGTCGCATGCCACACCGCGTTGGCGACCGCGCCGGCGCTGCCGGTAATGCCGATCTCCCCGACGCCCTTGATGCCGAGCGCATTCACATGCGGATCGTGCTCCTCGACCGTGATCACGTCGAGCGGCGGCACGTCCGCATTCACGGGGATGTGGTACTCGCCGAGATTGGCATTCATGATCCGGCCGCTGCGGCGGTCGGTGATGGCTTCCTCATGCAGCGCGAAGGACATGCCCCAGATCATGCCGCCGAACAGCTGGCTCTTCACCAGGTGCGGATTGACGATGCGCCCAGCCGCGAAAGCGCCGACCATGCGGGTGACACGGACCTGGCCGAGTTCGGGATCGACCTTCACCTCCGCGAACACCGCGCCATGGGCGTGCATCGCATACTCCTCCATCGCCGCAGGATTTGGCGCACCGGTGCCGCGGGCCTCGATCTCGGCAACGCCCGCACGGGCGAGGATCTCGACGTAGCTCTCGCCGCGGCTCTCGTCGTCGCGCCGGATCAGCCTGCCGTCGCGCGCGATCACGCCGGCATTGCCGGCACCGAACAGCGGCGAGCGCTCGTCACTGGTGGCGAGATCGGCGAGCTTTGCGACCACGGCCGCACCGGCGCTATGGATCGCAGCACCCGCGGTCGCGGTGTGCGCCGAACCACCGGCAATGCCGGCGTCGGGCAAGTCGGATGAACCAGCCTTGAACTCGACACGGTCGATGTCGAGCCCGAGTTCGTCGGCCGCGATCTGGGCGAGTGCCGTCCAGGCGCCCTGCCCCATGTCATGCGCGCCGATTTCCATCGCGCCGGAGCCGTCGCGGCGGATGACCGCGCGCGCTTCGGCCTGGAACATCAGCGCTGGGAAAGTCGCCGTGCCCATGCCCCAGCCGACGAGAAGGCCGGCATCATCACGCATCTGCCGGGGCTGGAGCGAACGCTTCGACCAGCCGAAGCGCGCCGCGCCCTGCTCGTAGCAAGCACGCAGCGCCTTGGACGAAAACGGCTTGCCAGTGATCGGCTCGACCTCGGCGTAGTTCTTCAGGCGGAAAGCCAGCGGATCGATGCCGCACGCCCAGGCCATTTCGTCGATCGCGCTTTCGAGCGCGATCGAGCCGGTGGCCTCGCCGGGCGCACGCATGAACAGCGGTGTACCGGTGTTGACGCGCACGGCGTCATGCGAGGTGCGGATTGATGGGCTGGCATAGAGTGTATGCGAGGCGTCCGCCGCGGGCTCGTAGAAATCGTCGAACGTGCTCGACACGGTCCGGGCGTGATGATCGAGCGCAGTCAGGCGCCCTTCGCCGTCCGTGCCAATGCGCAGCCGCTGACGCGTCGGTGCACGGTGACCGACCGGGCCGTACATCTGCTCACGGCGCAGTACCAGCTTGACCGGCTTGCCGACCAGCTTTGCGGCCATGATGCCGAGGACCGGCGGACCGGCCATCAGCCCCTTCGAGCCAAAGCCACCGCCGAGGAACGGGCTGCGGATGTGGATCTTGTCATGCGCGATGCCGAACAACTCTGCCACGCGCGCAAGCGACAGCATCAGACCCTGGGTCGGCATGTCGATCTGCAAATTGTCGCCATTCCATGCGGCCACTATCGCATGCGGCTCCATCGCGTTGTGATATTGCGGCGGCGTTTCGTAAAGCGCGTCGATCTGCTTCTCGGCCGCGGCAAGGCCGGCCTCGACATCGCCGAGGTGATTTTCGGTGGGGTTGCCGACGCCGACGACCGGCGGCACGTAACTCTCGCCGGCATCGAGACCGACCAGCGCAGGCAGCGTCTCGTAGCGCGGCGCCAGCAGCACCGCGCCTTCAGTCGCGGCCTCCAGCGTCTCGGCGATCACGACGGCGATGGGCTGGTTGGCGTAGCGGACCTCATTGCTCTGCAAGACCTCCATCCGGAACACGAACGGATTGGTTTTGATTTCAGGGTCGATCGCAAGCTGTGGCTTGTGGTCTGGTGTCATGACGTCGACGACGCCGGGATGGCGTTTTGCGGCGGCGACATCGAGCGAGGTGACGCGGCCATGCGCGATGCTGGCGACCGCCATCACGGCAAACAGCATGCCGGGCGGATGATTGTCGGCGGCGTAGGTCGCCTGCCCCTTGACCTTGAGGACGCCGTCGCGGCGGGTCAGCGGCTGACCGATGTTCGAGCCGTGGCGCAGATGGGCGGGAGAGCTGGACAGATTAAGCTCAGGCATGGATGGCTCCGGACGTCGAGGCAAAGGGAGAGGCCGGCAGCGCGGGGATGCGCGCGGGCGTACCGGCGGCGGCAAGGGTCAGCGCGCGCACGACGATGCGGCGTGCGAGCTTGATCTTGAAGGCGTTGTCGCCGGACGGCTTTGCGTCGGTAAGCGCGCGCCAGGCGGCTTCCTGAAAAGCGTCGCTCGTCGGCGCGACGCCCTTGAGCACATCTTCCGCGGCGCGGGCACGCCAGGGCTTTGCGGCGACGCCGCCGAGCGCCAGCCGCGCCTCCGCGATCTTGCCGTTCTCGATCCGCAACGCAGCCGCGGTCGAGACCACGGCGAACGCGTAAGACGTGCGCTCGCGAACTTTCAGATAGCGCGCATGTGCGGCAAAGCTGCGTGCGGCAGGCGGCAGGCGCACCGCGACGATGAGGTCGCCGGGTTCGAGCGCCGTTTCACGCTCGGGCGTATTGCCCGGCAGGCGATGTAGCGCGTCGAGCGCGATCTCGCGGCGGCCGTTCCTGCCCTCGATCTCGACGACGGCATCGAGCGCGACCAGAGGTACACAGAAGTCCGACGGATGCGTGGCGATACAGCTCTCGCTCCAGCCGAGCACGGCATGCGTGCGGTTCTCGCCCTCGCGCGCGTCGCAGCCAGAGCCCGCCTCGCGCTTGTTGCAGCGGCTGGCGGTGTCGTAGAAATAGGCGCAGCGCGTCCGCTGCAGCAGATTGCCGCCGACGGTCGCGGCATTGCGCAGTTGCGCGGACGCACCGGAGAGCAGCGCCTCAGCAACGGCCGGGTAGGACTTCGCGAAGTTTGCGTCATGCGCGAGATCGGCGTTGCTCACCAGCGCGCCGATGCGCAACGATCCGTCGGCGAGAGTCTCGATCTGATCGAGTCCGTCGAGATGCGTGACATCGACCAGCCGATCCGGTCGGCTGACGCCGCCCTTCATCAGATCGAGCAGATTGGTGCCGGCGGCGAGATAGGCAGTGCCCGGCTTAGCGGCCGCCGCAACGGCCTCGGCCACTGTGGCCGGCCTGATATAATCGAACGGTTTCATGCGGAGCGCCTCTGATTGGATTCGTCCGTGCCGGCCTGGGCTTCCAGCACGGCATCGACGATGCCGGCATAAGCGCCGCAGCGGCAGAGATTGCCGCTCATGCATTCGCGGATGCGCTCGGGATCGTTGCCGGCCTGCGCCTCTTGCATCATGCCGATCGCGCTCATGATCTGGCCGGGCGTGCAGAAGCCGCACTGAAAGCCGTCATGTGCGATGAAGGCCGCCTGCACGGGATGAAGCTGGTCGCCGCGCGCGACGCCTTCGATGGTGAGGATGTCGGCGCCGTCATGGCTGATGGCCAGAGCAAGACAGGAGTTGATGCGCTTGCCGTCGACGAGAATGGTGCAGGCGCCGCACTGGCCGCGATCGCATCCCTTCTTGGTTCCGGTCAGATGGAGGCGCTCACGCAGGAGATCGAGCAGCGTGACGCGCGGATCGTCGAGGACGAAGTCGCGCCGCGCACCGTTCACGGTGAGGCTGATGGAGTGGTTCATACAAGGCTCCGATCAGATATGGACATGAGTCATCGGCCAGCGCGCCACCTCCGTGGCCGCCGTCGATATGCGTTGGCCAGGCGGAACCCAGCCAACATCTCAAGGAAGATACGGAGGCACCCTCCGCTTAACAAGGGTCGCCGAAAAATATTTGGAATTCGTCAAAAGCCCATGCGCAGACAACGCGATGCAGCCTTGCAAGGGTTCATTGCGAGGGTTCAATCTAACCAATTCGTGATCTACATTACCGCCATGGACGACCAGACCGACCAGATTCGGAAGCCTCGCGCCGACGCCGTGCGCAATCGCGAGCGCGTGCTCGAGGCGGCGAAAATCGTGTTCAACGCGGGCGGTCCCGAGGCAAGCCTGGAAGCCGTCGCCAAACGCGCCGGCGTCGGCATCGGCACGCTCTATCGGCATTTTCCAACTCGCGAGGATTTGTTCGAGGCGGTGTACCGGCGCGAGGTCGAGCAGCTCAGCGAGCTTGCCGAGCAATTGAAGAACGCCAAAGACCCGGTCGATGCGCTGCGGCGCTGGCTGCGCTCCAACGTCGAATTCGTTGCCACAAAAAAGGGCATGTCGGCCGCGCTGGCGCTGACGTTCCAGAGCTCGTCGGAACTCGCGGCGTTCTCGATGGACCGGCTGACCAAGGCGATCGGCTCGCTGCTCGACCGCGCGGTCGCGGCCGGCCAGATGCGCGGCGATGTCAGCCCGGAGGATCTGCTCAGGGCACTCGTTGGCATGTGTTACATGCACGACCAGCCCGGCTGGCAATCCTCGGTGCTGCGCATGCTCGACGTGTTCGTGGACGGGCTACGCGTGCAGCCGGCCGGCAAGGCCAAGGCGCGTGCCGCCAAGCCCGCAAAGCCCGCGGTGAAACGGAAGCGATAGCGCGCCGTATTTCCCTGAGGGCGTGCTAGGGTTGGCATCGCCGGGATTTCAACGCGGAGCCTGTCATGCGCATCGCCGCCTTGCTCGTCGCCCTTATGATTATCCTTGGTGCCGCTCCAGCATGCGCCGCCGACGTCACTGCGGCACAGGGCGTGATCCGCGCCCAGGAGCAGGCCTTTGCGCGCGACGATGCGGCCGCGGCCTATTCCCACGCCGCGCCGGCGATCAGGGAGATTTTCCCCGCCCCTGATATCTTCATGTCCATGGTGCAAAACGGCTACGCGCCGGTCTACCGGCACAAGAGCTTTGAGTTTGGCGAGAGCAGGAGCGAAGGCAACTGGATCTCCCAGCACGTCCACATCATCGACGCCAATGGCGAAGCCTGGGAAGCGCTCTACACGCTCGAGCAGCAGGCGGACGGCAGCTACAAGATCACCGGCTGCTCGTTGCTGAAGGTGGGGCGAGAAGTCTAGGTCGCAAAACCCGGTCCCGTCTTGACCGTGTTCATCCGCGAGCGGATCAGCAGCGTCAGCACGATGCCGACATTGAGGGCGTTCCACGCCACGCCGTTCGCGAACGCCGCAGCATAGGAGCCCGTCGCGTCGAAGATGACGCCCGACACCCAGCCGCCGAAGGACATGCCGAACACCGAGGCAAAGATCACGATGCCGACGCGGGTTGCCGCCTCGCTCGCCGGCATCGCCTCGCGCACGATGATGGCGTAGCTCGGCACGATGCCGCCCTGAAACAGGCCGAACATCGCGGAGATGAGATAGAGTGAAGTCAGGCTGTCGAAGAACAGATAGAACACCAGCGCAAAGCCCTGCGCCAGCGATCCGACCAGCAGCGTGCGGATGCCGCCGATCTTGTCGGCGAGGTAACCCGAGCCGATGCGGCTGACGATGCCGCAGGCCATCATCAGCGACAGCATCTCAGCGCCACGCGCCACGCCGTAACCGAGATCGCCGCAATAGGCGACGATGTGCACCTGCGGCATCGCCATGGCGACGCAGCAGGAGATGCTGGCGATCGAGAGCAGCACGGTCAGCGTGTTGGTCGAAAGCTTGAGATCGACCTGCGGCGGGCGCGCATTGGCGTGATTGCGGACCTTGTCGTCGCCCATCTGTGCGCGCAGGACCAGCACCAGGATCGTCATCAAGACCACGCAAACGAGGGCGATGCCGATATGCGTGGTGCGCCAGCCGATCGTCTGCATGCCCTCGCTGATGAGCGGCGGCCACATCGTGCCCGCGACGTAATTGCCGCTCGCGACGATGGTCACGGCAAGTCCGCGATAGCGCTCGAACCAGTGCGAGGCCTCCGCCATCAGCGGCGCGAATGTCGCCGAGGTGCCGAGCCCGATCAGGAAATAGGCCGCGACGAGCTGCCAGAGCTGGGTCGAGAGCCCCGCCAGCACGTTGGCAACGCCGATGAAAGCGATGCTGATCGCCATCGCCGGCACGATGCCGAACTTGTCGGTGATCTTGCCGGCGATCACGCCGCCAAGGCCGAAACCGAACATCATCAGTGTGAAGGCCAGCGACACAGCTGCTCGCGTGGCGGCGAACTCGGTCTGCACGACGGGAATCACCACGACGACCGCCCACATGCCGACGCCGCCGATCGAACCGATCAGCAGCGCAAGCAACAGCCGCACCCAAGCCTGACGCGAATCAGGGGTGAATGAGGCCGGTCTCTGTCCTGGAAGATTTGGCGCGTGCACGGGCCGGACCATGTTCGCTGACCGCCTTGGGGTCAAGCATCGTGCCGCGATATTGGGCATGCGCGGTGCACTGCGGTAAGAAGATGCTTGGCGAAGCCGCGCTTTGCCATTAGTTTGCAATCTGCGTGTGCAACATTGCCGCGCGAGGAGCCTATCGGCGGAATGCTGTTGCGATTGACGCGATCGATGCGGATCAGGGTGGGGCGGATCATCGCCCTCGCCTATCTGTTCTGCGTGCTCGCGCCGGCAGCAGCCCTCGCCTGGGGCAGCGGCCCGGCGCCGTGCCTCGACGACGCGCTCCTCGCCGATCTCGTGCCGGTGCATCACGAGATGCAGGCCGGCCACGTGCATGACGGTGTGTCGCATGACCACGCAGGCCTGCACGCGCATCACCAGGCTGCCGCACAGGATGCGCCAGCCCAACATCACCATGACGGCAAGGCTGGCCCGTGCTGCGCGATGATGTGCGTGAGCGCCCTGCCGGCCGACCTGCCCGGCATCGCCAAGCCGCTGCAGCCGATTTCCGCCTGCGCGCCCGAGATCGTGGTCAGCCTGCACAGCGCGGCGCCGCCTCAGCGCTACCGCCCTCCCATCGCCTGATCTGACGCGACGACGTCAGGACCGCACGCGCATCCGCGCGCGCGAACCTGTGGTCTCTACGACAGATCAGGGATGACTCATGCTTACGCTTTCCGGGGCGAAGGTCGCCGCCGCATCCGCGGCGCGTGGACGACACTTTCGATTCAATTGGCCGCTGCTGCTCGTGCTTGCGCTCGCGCTGTCGGGCTGCATGCCGGCAACGACGCAAATTGCTGGCGCCGATCCTGCCGATCCTGCGGCAAAGGTCGCACGCGCCAGCTATCGGTCGACCATCGCGCCCTATACCAGCCTGCGACCTGCGACGCCGGGGCCATGGCGCGACCGCAACGACGCTGTCGCACCGCAGCCGAAGCAAGACCGGTAGGGGCGCGCCATGACGCATCATTTTGCGCGGGGCCTGCTCGTGCTCACTGCGCTGGGGCTCTCCGGCTGCATGGCATTCTCGCCGGACGGAGGCATGACGACGGTCTCGGACCTCACCAGCCAGACCATCAACAAGGACGTCGCCTTCGTGCGAACGGCCGAAGGTGCGGAGGCCGTCAACGCGACCGTCCGCCGCTTGCTGGCGCGCACGCTGACCACCGAGACGGCCGTGCAGATCGCGCTGCTCAACAACAAGGGACTGCAAGCGACCTATAACGAGCTGGCGCTGGCCGAGACCGATTTGGTCGAGCAGAGCCTGCCGCCCAATCCTGTGTTTTCGATCTCGCGCATCGCAGGCAATGGCGCGAGCGAGATAGAGCGTCAGGTGGTCGGCGACATCCTCGCGCTGGCCACGCTGCCGTTCCGCTCCGACATCGCCCGCGACCGTTTCCGTCAGGCGCAATTGCGCGCGGCGTTGGCGACGCTGCGGCTGGCTGCCGATGTCCGGCGCGCCTATGTCCGCGCAGTCGCCGGCAACGAAATGGTGGCGCTGCTCACCGACGCGAAGGCGACGGCGGAATCGACGGCGCAGCTCGCGGTCAAACTCGGCGAGACCGGTTCGATCAACAAGCTCGACCAGGCCCGCGAGCAGGTGTTTTATGCCGAGACCACGGCCGACCTCGCCACCGCGCGGCAGGCGGCAACGAGCGCGCGCGAAAGGCTCGCGCGCCTGATGGGGCTGTGGGACGGCGGCCTCGACTTCCGTCTGCCCGATCAACTGCCGCCGCTGCCGCGCCGGCCGCAGGCACTGCCCTCGATCGAGGCCGATGCGGTTGCCCATCGTATCGACCTTCAGATCGCGCGGCTGGAGCTGACGGCGCTGGCAAAGTCGCTCAATCTCACCGAGGCGACGCGCTTCGTCACGCTGCTCGACCTCGCCGGCATCTCCCGCCGCACCCAGGATCCCGAGGGCCCGCCGTTCCGCGAACGCGGTTTCGATGTGCAGTTCCAGATCCCGATCTTCGACGGCGGCGAGGTGCGGGTGCGGCAGGCGGCGGAGACCTACAATCTCGCCTTCAACCGCCTGACCGAGCGCGCCGTCAACGTCCGCTCCGAGGCCCGCGATGCTTATCGCGTCTATCGCTCCGGCTACGACATCGCCAGCCACTACCAGCGCGAGATCCTGCCGCTGCGCAAGATCATCACGGAGGAGATGCAGCTGCGCTTCTCCCGCATGCAGGTCGATATTTTCGCGCTGCTCACCGAAGCGCGGCAGCGCCTGGCGTCGCTGCGCGGCGCGATCGATGCCAAGCAAAAACTCTTCCTCGCCCAGTCCGACCTCCAGACTGCCGTCAACGGCGGCGGCGCACCTGCGTCGGGCGGCGACACTTCAACCACCATCGCCGCGGCAGCGCCTGCCGATGGCGGTCACTGAGATGGAGGCCAACATGTATTCCCGCCGAGGATTTTTGGGCACCGCCGCGCTTGCCAGCGCGTCAGCCGTCAGCGGCCGTGTGCAGGCCGCGTCCATTCCGGAAGCGCCTCACATGGACAAGGTGGTGATGCAGCCGCCGCTGCATCCGATCAGCGGCCCGGACTACCGCCCCGTGGTCACGCTGAACGGCTGGTCACTGCCGTTCCGCATGAACGGCGACTGGAAGGAATTCCATCTCGTCGCCGAACCCGTGGTGCGCGAGTTCGCCGAAGGCATGAAAGTGAATCTGTGGGGCTATAACGGCCAGTCACCGGGTCCGACCATCGAGGCGGTCGAAGGCGACAAGATTCGTGTCTTCGTCACCAACAGGCTGCCCGAATACACCACCGTGCACTGGCACGGCATGATCATTCCCAGCGGCATGGACGGTGTCGGCGGACTGACGCAGCCGCACATCCAGCCGGGAAAAACCTTCGTCTACGAGTTCGAGATGAAGAAGAGCGGGACCTTCATGTACCACCCGCATTCCGACGAGATGGTGCAGATGGCGATGGGCATGATGGGCATGGTCGTCGTGCATCCGCGCGATCAAAGCTTCCGGCCCGTCGACCGCGACTTCGTCTTCGTGATGAGCACCTATCGCGTCGATCCCGGCACATACCTGCCGCAGGTCAACGAGATGACCGACTTCAACATGTGGACCTGGAATTCGCGGGTGTTTCCCGGCATCGATCCCTTGCCGGTCAGGCTCGGCGACAAGGTGCGCGTGCGCATCGGCAATCTCAGCATGACCAACCATCCGATCCATCTGCACGGCCACAGCTTTGCAGTGACCTGCACCGATGGCGGCTGGATTCCGGAGAGCGCGCAATATCCGGAGACGACCACCGATGTACCCGTGGGCGCGGTACGGGTGTTCGACGTGCTCGCCGACAATCCCGGCGACTGGGCGTTCCACTGCCACAAGTCACATCACACCATGAACGCAATGGGGCACGAGGTGCGTAACCTGATCGGCGTGTCGCGCAAGGATCTCGCCAGGGCGGTCGGCAAGCTCGCGCCCGATGCCATGGCGATGGGCTCGACCGGCATGGCCATGGGCAACATGGAGATGCCCGCGCCCGACAACACGCTGCCGATGATGACCGGTACCGGTCAGTTCGGGCCGATCGAGATGGGCGGCATGTTCACCGTGATGAAGATCCGCGAGGACCTCGCGCGCGACGATTATCGCGATCCCGGCCCCTACAAATTCCCGCAAGGCACCGTCGCCTACGAGGTCACGCCGCCGGCCGCAGAGCCGGCGCGGCAGCAAGGCGCGCCGATGAAGAACATGAAGATGTGAGCGTTTCGATGAACCACCACCAACTGGAGAACAAGATGAAGAAGACGATCAAACTCGGACTTGCGCTGGCCGCGCTTTCGACCGCGCCGGCCTTTGCCCACGACCAGCACGGGCATGGGACCTTTTCGGCCGGCGAGCCCGGCGATCCCAGGAAGCCCGCGCGCACGATCGAGATCCTGCTGAACGAGATGGACTACGCGCCCGCCAGGATCGAGGTCAAACGCGGCGAGCAGATTCGTTTCGTGCTGCGCAATGTCGGCAAGGAGGACCATGAATTCCTGCTCGCCACCACGAAGGAGAATCTCGCGCATGCCGTGGAGATGAAGAAGCATCCGCATATGGAGCACGACGACCCTAACGGCGTCAGGCTCGCACCGAACAAGACGGCCGAGATCCTCTGGAAGTTCAGCAAGGCCGGCACGTTCGAATTCTCCTGCCTGATTCCCGACCATCGCGACTACGGCATGGTCGGCCACGTCACCGTGAAGTAACAAGGAAGACTCCCATGAACCGGACCATCCGTATCGCCGCAGCGCTGGCGCTGACCGTCGGCCTTGCCGCCGAAGCCCTCGCGGCCCAGGGCGCCGCGATCAGCGGCGAAGTCAAGAAGATCGACGAGGGCGCCGGCAAGATCACGCTCAAGCACGGACCGGCGAAAAGCCTCGGCATGGATGAACCCATGACCATGGTCTATCGCGTCAGGGACCCCGCCTTGCTCAAGCAGGTGAAGGTCGGCGACAAGGTAACCTTCGAGGCCGAGGAGGCGGCTTCGGGGTATACGGTGACGACGATGCAGAAGGCGAAGTAGGGCTACGTCCTCCGCAGCTGATTTCGGCGCCAAACGCTTCCACAACGTCATGGCCGGGCTCGTCCCGGCCATCCACGCCTTGGGCCGCGCAGGCGGGACAAGCCCGGGCATGACGACTTCGTCCCTGCCAGGTGGCCGAAACACCCCGATCTGACCACCTGCCGCACCCTCCGTTAACCCTTTGCTAACCATACACCCGGCAAGAATTGCCGGGTGAAGTCGAGTGTCGTCAGCCGCGTAGAACGGGAGGTCCCCCGTGGACGCCAGTGCGGTGCCTCACTTTCGAAACGGCGGCCCTTCGGCCGCCGCGCAGACATTTGGGGCGCGCGGACGGCAGTCGCGCGGGGGAGCAGCTACCATGGTCGACGTCACCGCGGGACAGGGCGTAGGCAGCACGAACGCCGGCTTCCCGACCCTCACCGAGATCGGCAACATCCTCAAGCGCGGCGATATCGCGCTGGCGCTGGGCGTCCTCACCATCCTGGTGGTGCTGATCCTGCCGCTGCCCGCGATCGTGCTCGACCTGTTCCTGGCGATCTCGATCACGCTCTCGATCCTGATCCTGATGACGTCGCTGTTCATCCAGGCGCCGCTGGAATTCTCCGCCTTCCCGACCGTCCTCCTGATCTCGACCATGCTGCGCCTGTCGCTGAACATGGCCTCGACCCGCCTGATCCTGTCGCACGGGCACGAGGGCACGGATGCCGCCGGTCACGTCATCGAAGCCTTCGGCAGCTTCGTGATGGGCGGCAATTTCGTCATCGGTATCATCGTCTTCGCCATCCTGATCATCGTCAACTTCGTCGTCATCACCAAGGGTTCGGGCCGTATCGCCGAAGTCGCCGCCCGCTTCCACCTCGACGCCATGCCCGGCAAGCAGATGGCGATCGACGCCGATCTCTCCGCCGGCCTGATCGACGAGAAGGTCGCCAAGCAGCGGCGGAAGGATCTGGAGGACGAGAGCGGCTTCTTCGGCGCCATGGACGGTGCCTCCAAATTCGTCCGCGGCGACGCCATCGCGGGCCTTTTGATCGTCTTCATCAACATCGTCGGCGGCATGATCATCGGTGTCGCGCAGCAAGGCCTCTCCTTCGCCGATGCCGGGCGCAGCTACACGCTGCTGACCGTCGGCGACGGCCTCGTCACCCAGGTGCCGGCGCTGATCGTTTCGACCGCGGCCGGCCTGCTCGTCTCCAAGGCCGGCGTGTCCGGCGCCGCCGACAAGGCGCTGATGAAACAGTTCTCCGGCTATCCGCAGGCGCTGGCGATGTCCGCGGCGGTCATGCTGGTGCTGGCGGCGCTGCCGGGTATCCCGACCATCCCCTTCCTGGCGCTCGGCGGCGGCGCCGGTGCGCTCGCCTGGCACGCCCGCAACCGCAACCGGGCGACTGCCAGGGCTGACGAAGTTGCAAAGACCGCATCCGCTCCGGGAACGCCGGGTTCACCTGGCGCCGCTGCGGCCGAAGAGCCGATCTCCGCCGCGCTCAAGATCGACGATCTCAAGATCGAGCTCGGCTATGCGCTACTGCCGCTCGTCAACGGGCCTGATGGCACCGACCGCCTCACTGAGCAGATCAAGGCGCTGCGCCGTTCGCTCGCCATCGAGATGGGCTTTGTGATGCCCGCGGTGCGTATCCTCGACAACGTCCAGCTCGAAGCCAACACCTACATCATCAAGATCAAGGAGGTCGACGCCGGCACCGGCAAGATCTGGCCGAACCAGTTCATGGTCATGGACCCCGGCGGCAGCCAGGTGCAGGTGCCCGGCATCCACACCACCGAGCCGACCTTCGGCCTGCCCGCAACCTGGGTCGATGCCAGCCTCAAGGAAGAAGCCTCGCTCAAGGGCTACACCGTCGTCGACGCCGCGACCGTGCTCTCGACCCACCTCACCGAGCTGCTCAAGGCCAACATGTCGGACCTGCTCTCCTATGGCGAGGTGCAGAAGCTGCTCAAGGAGCTGCCGAAGGAGCAGGGCGAGCTGGTCAAGGACATCGTGCCGGGCCAGGTCACGGTCTCCGGCATCCAGCGCGTGCTGCAGCTGCTGCTCGCCGAGCGCATCTCGATCCGCGACCTCTCGACCATCCTGGAAGGCATCGCCGACTCGCTCGCCTTCTCGCGCAATCCCGCGACCATGGTCGAGCATGTCCGCGCCCGCCTCGCGCGGCAGATCTGCGCGCAGAACACCTCCTACAGCGGTTATCTGCCGCTGATCGCGCTGTCGGCGCGGTGGGAACAGGCCTTCGCCGAATCCATCATCGGCCAGGGCGAGGAACGCAGCCTCGCGATGCAGCCCTCGAAGCTGTCGGAATTCATGACCGGCGTGCGCGAGGCCTTCGAGCGCGCCGCGCGCGAAGGCGAGGCGCCGGTGCTGGTCACGTCTGCGGCAATTCGTCCCTTCGTACGCTCCCTCGTCGAGCGGTTCCGGGCTCAGACGACGGTGCTGTCGCAGGCTGAAATCCACCCCAGGGCGAGATTGAAAACGGTCGGAAGCATCTGATTTGCCTTAAGAAGCCGTATGTTTTTCGGCCACAGGCAAATGGTTTTTGAGTTCCTGGCGCCTTGTCGACCAAATGCGAACAAGGCGCCTCGCAAGCACATTACACCTTTGAAATAATTATATAATCGCACGATTGAGGGGTCGCTTTCGATCGCGATCTTTCACGTCCTGTCACGCTCTTGTGATCGCCCCTTGGGAACGAATCCCCCCAATACTAGGTTGTTGGTGACCGGAAGCATGAACCTCCCCCAACAGGGTAGCGACTACTTCGGGTAGATGGCGGCAGGAGCCTTCCATGAACCACTCGATTTACAGCGCCGATCGCTCGACCCACTTGAAAATCGTGGTCGTAGCCCTCGTCGCCGGCATCGCGGTGGCAGGCTTCGGCATCACGGCGGCGCGCACGGGTTCGGACGAAGGTCTGACCCAGACCGCCCGCGTCATCAAGGCCGGCAAGCCGGTTGTTATCACCAGCTCGAACGCATCCCTCGTTCGATAAGGAGATTTGACGAGTTTTGTGAATTCACGCGGCTCTTTACCAGCCCCCCAAAGTCGCCACGTGGATATGTAGACGACCCCAACCCCAAGTCGACTACGGAAAGCGCCCGCCCCCCACGGGCGCTTTCTCATGTCTGGGGTACCTCGTCATTGCGAGCGTAGCGAAGCAATCCAGACTGTCGCCGCGGAAAGATTCTGGATTGCTTCGCTGCGCTCGCAATGACGGAGCAATTGGCACAGCCGCGATCCTCCAACCAGCCCCGATCAAATTCTACTGCGCCCCATAAGTCGGCGGCGGCGCCTGCACCGTCGGCGCTGCGGCAGCAAAGAGCTCGGCCTTGCTACCGGTGAGCGGCGGGTAGATGCGCTTGCAGTTGATGGTCTGCTTGGTCGCCTTTGCGGCCGCGCCAGTGGCGCGAACCTCGCGATCCCACCCTTCCGTATAGAGCGCGCCCCAGCCGCCGAGGTCGAGCACGGTCACGTACCAGTCGATGCGCAGCGGCAGCATCGGCAGGCCCGCGAGATCAGCCACGACGTTGTGACCGGCGAAGCGGCCCATGGGACGGGCGAACTGGCAGGACATCACCGTCGGATGCAGTCCGTCGACCACGCTCGAGGCGACATCGCCGGCGGCGAACACGCCCGGCACATCGGCAACCCGCAAAAAAGGATCGACCAGCAGGCGGCCGAGGCGATCGCGCGCGCCCGCGAAGCTCTCGGCCAGCCGGCTCGCGCGCATCCCGGCGCACCAGATCACGGTCTGCGCCGGGATGAACTCGCCTGAGCTCAGGCGCATGCCGGCAGCCTCGACGGACACGACGCGCACGCCAAGCCGCGTCTCGACGTCGAGCGAGGCCAATGCCGTCTCGATGACAGGACGCGCATGCGCGCCGATGGTGGCGCCGACCGCAGGGTTGGGATCGACCAGCACGATGCGGCGGCTGCCGGTGATGCCGGCGCGCGCCAGCCTGTCCGGCATCTCGGCCGCCACCTCGATGCCGGTGAATCCGGCGCCGACCACCACGACCGTCGAGCGCCCTGGCGAGGGCGCGCTGTGTCCGAGCGAGACGAGATGATTTTCGAGGATGAGCGCGGCGGCATAGGTATCGACATCGAAAGCATGCTCGGCAAGGCCGGGGATGGCGGGACGCATCACTTCGCTGCCGAGCGCCAGCACCAGGCGGTCGTAGCTCAGCGTCTCCTCGCCGCTGCTCGTGACGAGCGAAATCTCGCGCCGTGACGGGTCGATGGCTTCGACCTCGCCAATGCCATGAGTGACGCCGATCGGATCGAGCAGTTGCGGCAACGGCAGCGCGACCTCGCTGAGGTCGGCCTCGTAATTGCGCACCCGGATGTTGTGATAGGGATTGCGATCAACGACACGGATCTCGACGTCACGGCCGGCCGCGCCGATCTCGTCGCGCTTGCGCGCGGCGCCGATGGCCGCCCATAGACCCGCAAACCCCGCGCCGAGCACGACGATACGCGCCATGTCCGTTTACTGCCTTGTTCAAGAATTCCGGCGGCCTGCCCGCGCAGGCAGATATAGCTCATTTGCCCGGATCGACCAACCGCGGCGTCGCCGCTCCGCCGCATAAAATCGCGGCTCAGGCCTCGCGCAGCTCCGATGGCGTCGCGCCAAAACGCTTGCGGAAGGCGCGGTTGAAATAGGACAGGTCGGAGAAGCCCGAGGAATGCGCGATGTCGCTGATCTTGCGCGCCCTCGCGCGGGGATCGCCGAGCAGCTTGCGTGCCAGCAACAGGCGCTGCTCCAGCACGAATTCGGTGAAGGTCGTGCCGGCCTGCTCGAACAAGCGTTGCGCCTGGCGCGGGCTGAGCCCTGAGCGCGTCGCGATCTCGGACAGACAGAGATCGTTGCGGCCGAGCGCGGCCATCACGTCGGCACGCATGAGATCGAGACGGGCCGCCGCATGTCCGCGACCGCGCGCAAGGCTTGCATGCTCCGCATCGGTGCCGAGCAACAGGCCGACGAGATCGATCACGTGCTGCGCGGTCAGGCGCTGGCCGACGGCGTCGAGATGCGGCGCGTGATTGGCGGCGAGTGCGTGGTAGCGGAAGATCGTCTCGGCCACCGCGCCGTCCGAGAGCACTTGCGACAGCTTGTCCTCGGCACGCGGATTGATGTCGAGCAGCGCGCGGCGCGGCATGCGGATGCTGGTGAATCGATCTTCCTGGGTGTGGCCGACGGTGCCGGTGACGCCCATGTCGACGAGCACCATCTGCGCGGGCGCAAGTTCGACGGTGTGGCCGTTCTGCCCGACGCGGACGAGACCCGCATGCGCGGCGATCAGGACCAGATCGTCGCTGCCGTCGGCCAGATGGCTCTGCGTGCGCGAATATTGCGCGGAGGCACCTTCGGGAATGGCCAACGCGATATTGTCGACTACGCTGACCTGGAGCCGGCAATCGATGTTGTCGCCATGGCTCGGCCCGACGTCGAGGCCGCAGGGACCGAAGGCCCGCTCGCGCCAATGTTCGAAGGCCGGACCATGCGGAAGGCCCGCATATTGGTGGACGAAGATGCCCGGCGTCTTAGCTGCATCCATCTGACTTCTAGCCCCTCTCCGGCACCATGATGTGCGGCGCCGACTGCAAATTCCGGGCATTTGACGCCGCGGATTGCGGGGAGGTTCAAAGCGGAAGTGGATTCGGCGGGACTTGTCGGGTTGCGACGGCTGGACGGACCTTGGCGACGGTCGAGCGCCGTGTGCGCTCCATCCGGGCTACGGCGCCACGACACCTACTTCTTCGCGGGCGCCTGCGGCTGAGACGGCGGCACGGTCTCGATCAGCTTGCCGGAAAACACCGGAGCCGAGGTCGGCTGGCCGTTGGGCGAGCCGCCGGCCTGCTCGACGGTGACGGCGTAGGTCGCACCGTTGACGACCTCGGGATCGAAGGAGCCGAGCACCGGGCGCGCGGTGAAATCGCCCGCGCCAATCACGCCGAGCGAGCGCGGACGCGGCAGCTTGTCGGAGATCAGCCAGAGCTCGAAGCTCTTGCCGGCCTCCGGAGTCGCGCCGACCTTGCGCACGGTGAAATTCCGCGTCGCGCCGTCGACGGTGAGGATGAAGGCGGGACCGCCGCCCTGGCCCTGCAGCAGCGCGACATATTGCGCAGCAGCCGTGAGCGGCGCCGGCGTCTTCACTTCCACCGTCTGGATGCGCGGCGCCGGACGCAAGCCGCCCGGCAGCGCATCGGGCTGGAAGATCTGAAGCGACAGCGTCACCAGCAGTGCCGCCGCAAGCGCGCCCACCGCGGAGGCGATGGTGCGCCAGCGTTTCACGCGGCCCTCGAGCCGGATGACATTGCTGTTGTCGGCGACCGGCGCCGGCGGCGCGCGCGCGACGTCAGGATCGGGCGCATGGACCTGCGGCATGAATATCGGCGCGATGTCGGGAAGCGCATCGGGTGCCGGCCGCGCCGTCCCGGGCTGCTCTGCTTCGGAAGGCTGCAGCTCCGGTTGCGGCGCGACGTCCGGTGCCAGCTCGGGCGGTGCAGCTTCGATCGAGGAGGGCTCCGGCACAGGTGGTGGCGGCGACGAAGCTTCCGGCGCAGGCGTCTCCTGCGCAAAGTCCGTCCGCGCAAGCTCGGACCGGATGTTCTCCCACACGATCGGACGCGGCTCGACCGAGCCGACCATCTGGTTGAGGACGCCGAGCCGGTAAGCCCAGGCCTGCACGACATCGGCGAACGCCTTGTCCACGGCCATCATGGTCTCGACCTGCGCGCGCTCATCGGCGTCGAGCGTACCGAGCGCATATTCCGCGGCGAGCGCGATATGGTCCTCCGTGTAGGCCATCACTTGCAGTCCAGAACCACCCTCACAATGCGAGCCCTCATAGTCCGAGGCACTCGCGGATATCCAACATGCTGCGCCGGAGCCACGTCTTCACCGTGTTGACGGGCGCGGCGAATTTTTCCGCCAATTGCTCGCGGCTCCAGCCGTTGTAATAGGCGAGAAGCACGAGCCTCTGACGATCCGGCTCGAGCCGGCCGATGCATTCCAGGAGCCGCTTCAACTCCTCGGTCATCTCCCTCCGCGCCAGCGGATCGGGGCTGTCGGCAGCGACTTCCATCGCCTGCGGCTCTTCCTCGATGGAGACTTCCGTCTTCTTGCGCACGATGTCGATGGCGCGGTTGCGCGCGATCGATGCCATCCATGTGATCGGCGACGACAAGGCCGGATTGAACTGGCCGGCGCCGTTCCAGATCTTGACGTAGGTCTCCTGAATGACCTCCTCTGCGAGATCCTGTCGACGCAAGATACGGAGCACGACGCCATAGAGTTTCGCGCGCGTGGCGACGTAGAGGCGCTCGAACGCGGCCTGATCGCCCCTGGCGACCTCCCCAATCAGCCCGACCAGCTCTGCTGGCGTCAGCATTCAGCCCCCCACGCACGGCCTGTCGCGTTCGGCGCAGGCCCTGGCACTCCGCTACCATAGCGCGCGGCAAAGCCCATCACCAAGGGGCGGCGCGCCACACTGTGGATAGCAAACGCGAAACCCGGACCTTGCGGGTCCGGGTTCGACGAATTCTCGGCTGTTGGATCGCTGGCTGCGTCGTCAGGCGACGGCGCCGATGCGGGCGCGCATCAGGCCGATGCTGTCGAGGTCGGCCTGCTCGCGGGCGTTTTCTTCGGCGCGCTCGCGGGCCTGGTCACGCTCGTCGAGGAGCTCGACCTTCTTCAGTTCCTCGAAGGCTTCGGCCAGCGCGGCCTTGGCTTCGTCGAGCTGGCCCTTCAGTTCGTCGGCCGAGCGGGTCAGGTTCTCGCGGCGCTGAATCGCGGCCTTGGCATAGGTCGGATAAGCGAAGTGCGAGGGATCGTTGATCCCGGCACGCTCCTGCTCGGTCGTGATCTCGCGTTCAAGATCGGTCGACATCCGCTGGAAGTCGGCGATCATGGTCTCGATCTGGGTGACCCGGCGGCGCTTCTCGTCGACCTGAAATTTCTTCAGGCGGATGAGGGTATCACGTGACTTCATCGACTCATACTCCCCAGAAGTCCCCTGGCTGCACGTGGGACGTCACCGGTCTCCCCACAGGCCCGATTGGGGCCAAGACCGGCTCTGCTACTCTGTGAGAGCGGATGATGACCTGACAAAGTTAGCGTTCCGTTTCCAAATCACCGAGGATTTGCGCCAACTGGCGGTAGCCGTCCGCCAGTGATGCATTTTCGTCCTTGCGCTGGCGCAGGAACGCCTCCAGCGGCTCGTGCAGCCGGATCGCCTCGTCCACCTCGGGGCTGGAGCCGGCCCGGTAGGCCCCGAGCCGGATCAGTTCCTCCATGTCGGCATAGGTCGCCATCACCTGGCGGGCCCGCTGGATGGTCGGCCAGAACTGCGGATCGGCCGATTTCGGCATGGTGCGGGAGACGGATTTGAGGATGTTGATGGCGGGGTAACGGCCGCGCTCGGCGATCGAGCGCTGCATCACGATATGGCCGTCGAGGATGCCGCGGACGGCATCCGCAATCGGCTCGTTATGGTCGTCGCCGTCGACCAGCACCGTGAAGATCGCGGTGATCGCGCCCTCGCCCAGGCCCGGCCCCGCGCGCTCCAGAAGCTTCGGCAGCTCGGTGAACACAGTCGGCGTATAGCCCTTGGCGGTCGGCGGCTCGCCGGCGGACAGGCCGATCTCGCGCTGGGCCATGGCAAAACGCGTCACCGAGTCCATCAGGCAGAGCACGTCCTTGTCCTCGTCGCGGAAATATTCGGCGACCGCGAGCGTCAGATAGGCGGCCTGGCGCCGCATCAGCGCCGGCTCGTCCGAGGTCGCGACCACCACGACAGAGCGCGCCAGGCCCTCCTCGCCGAGGTCGTCCTGCAAAAATTCCTGGACCTCGCGGCCGCGTTCGCCGATCAGCCCGATGACGCTGACCGCGGCATCGACGTTGCGCGCCAGCATCGACAGCAGCACCGATTTGCCGACGCCGGATCCTGCGAAAATGCCCATGCGCTGGCCGCGGCAGCAGGTAAGGAACGTGTTCATCGCGCGCACGCCGAGATCGAGCGGGGCGCCGACGCGTTTGCGCGAATGCGCCGGCGGCGGCGAATTTCGGTATGGCATCGGCGCCGGGCCCTGCGGCAATGGCCCCTTGCCGTCGATCGGTTCGCCCAGCGCGTTGACGACGCGGCCGAGCCAAGCCGATGACGGACGCACTTGATTGGCGGCATTGGCGATGACGGCCTTGCAGCCGCGGCGCACGCCGTCCAGGCCGGCGAACGGCATCACGACAGCGTTGTTGCCGGAGAAGCCGATCACCTCGCAGGGAATGGAACGGTTCGCGCCGGTCTCGATTACGAGCCGCGCACCGACCGACATCGCGTGAATGGGTCCGGCCACTTCGACCATCAGGCCGCGAACGCCGACCACGCGGCCATAGATGTTGACGCCGTCGATGTCGCCGATCTGTTCGGCAAGAGCCTTCATCAGGGGCGCGCCTTTAATAAGAGGACCTTCATAAGGTGATCGCCTCCGATCCCGGGCTTCATGGCGAAAGACTTAAGTTTCGCCATATTTCTGAACGGCGCTTAACTTCGTGTTTACCCGCATCGTTAATCATTGCGTCACTGTCTTTGTGACTGAGCGTGACTCCCCTTCAGAAGAAGGCTGAGTCGCGGGAGTCGGTTAGGCCCGTCTCTTAAAGTGGAACTTGAACTGTACGGGGTGACGAAAGCTGCTTCGAGCGCAAGACCTTAGGGCGATTCGACAAAAATTGCACCGGGGGGACTTGCGTTCCAGAATCAGAGTTTGTTAACCATCTGTTGTCAGGATCCGAATCAGTTGTTCAAAGGCGTTTTGTTGAGTGCCGCGAATGCGGCCGACCTGACGCCCAGGAGCGGCGACTATGGGGAACTGGCATGCGCGTTTTGCTGATTGAAGATGACAGCGCCGTCGCGCAGTCGATCGAGCTGATGCTGAAGTCTGAGAGCTTCAACGTCTACACGACCGATTTGGGGGAAGAAGGCGTCGATCTCGGTAAGTTATACGATTACGACATTATTCTTCTCGACCTCAACCTGCCCGACATGTCCGGCTACGACGTGCTCAAGCAGCTTCGGGTCTCCAAGATCAAGACACCAATTCTGATCCTCTCCGGCCTCGCCGGCATCGAGGACAAGGTCAAGGGTCTCGGCGTCGGCGCCGACGACTACATGACCAAGCCCTTCCACAAGGACGAGCTGGTGGCCCGCATCCACGCGATCGTGCGCCGCTCCAAGGGTCACGCCCAGTCGGTCATCCAGACCGGCGACCTCGTCGTCAACCTCGACACCAAGACGGTGGAAGTCGGTGGCCAGCGCGTGCATCTGACCGGCAAGGAATACCAGATGCTGGAGCTCCTCTCGCTCCGCAAGGGCACGACCCTCACCAAGGAAATGTTCCTCAACCATCTCTATGGCGGCATGGACGAGCCCGAGCTGAAGATCATCGACGTCTTCATCTGCAAGCTCCGCAAGAAGCTCGCCAACGCTTCCGAGGGCCGCAACTTCATCGAGACCGTGTGGGGCCGCGGCTACGTGCTGCGCGAGCCGCACGAGCACGAAGAGCGCATTCCCGCCTGATCCCTAAGTTTACGTCGCGAGCCCCCGGGGCTCGCTCCTCCCAGCCTGGACCCCGCCGCAAATGGCGGGGTTTTGTTTTTTGGGGACGCCAACGCGGCCTCATCGTCCTTGCGCCATTGAACCGCTATCCTCCCCCCGCCGACGAATGGTCGCTGCACGATGGGGGAACGATGATCCTGCAATCACTGGCCGGCCTGCCCGCCTTCCTGGTCTATTTCTGCACCGGCCTGATCGCGATCGTGGCGTATCTGTTCGTCTACACCCGCATCACTCCGCACAATGAGTTCCAGCTCATCCGCGACAACGAGCCGGCCGCCGCGATCGCGCTCGGCCTCAGCCTGCTCGGCTTCGTGGCGCCATTGGTCAGCGCGATCGCGCATTCGGCCAATGTGCTGGACTGCCTGATCTGGGCGGTCATCGCGCTGATCGTGCAAATCATCGTGCTCTTTCTGGTGAAGGTCCCGGTGCCGAACCTGTCGGCGCGGATTGCCGCAGGCGAGCTTGCGCCGGCGATCTGGCTCGGGCTGTCCTCCCTCGCGGCGGGCCTGTTGAACGCCGCCTGCATGATCTACTGACATGGCCAAACCCTCCAAAAAGGAGTTCGGCAAGCGCCGGCCGGCGCCCGCGGCGCCGCCATCGGGGCCGCCGGTGAAGCGCTCCGGCCATGTCGCGCTGCTGGTGATGGGCACGATCGCGGTCGGCACCACCGCCTACACGCTGATGCCGCGGCAGCACTGCGAGCCCTCGCCCGGAGCCGTGCCGGGCCAGACGACCACGACGTGCAGCAGTAGCAGCAGTAGTTCGTCAGGTGGCAGCGGCGGCTCGCGCTGGTCGTCGCGATCGAGCTTCTTCAGCAGCGATTCCTCGAGCCATTCCTCATCGGGCACCTCTTCGGACTCAGGCTCCAGCAGCGTGAGCCGTGGCGGCTTCGGCTCGTTCGGCCATGGCTTCTCGGGCGGCGGGTGATCCATGCGACGCATCGTCTGCCCCGAGCGCGACGACTGGCGGCAGACCGCCGAACAATGCGGCTTCGCCTTCCACACCATCGACGGCGAACGCTATTGGGACGAGAGTGCCTATTACGCCTTCACGCTCGACGAGATCGAGCGCGGCATCGAGGCGCCGACAGCCGAGATCGACGCGATGTGCCTGGAGCTTGCCGGCCGCGTGATCGGTGACGAGCGCTATCTGCGACGCCTGAAGATTCCGGAGGCGTTCTGGAGCTTGATCGCCGAGAGCTGGAAGCGCGACGATCGCAGCCTCTATGGCCGGCTCGATCTGAAGTTCGACGGACAGTCGCCTGCAAAGCTGCTCGAATACAACGCGGATACGCCGACCTCGATCTTCGAGGCCGCGGTGTTTCAATGGACCTGGCTCGAACAGGCGATCGAACGCCGCATCATTCCGGCGCGCGCCGACCAGTTCAACTCCATCCACGAGCGGCTGATCGCGGCGTGGAAGGAGATCGCCGCGGGCCGCCATGTCCATCTCACCGGCACCACCGGCAACGAGGAAGACGCCGGCACGCTCGCTTATCTCGAGGACACCGCGCGCCAGGCGGGGCTCTCGACCAGGATGCTCGACATCGAGGAGATCGGCTGGCGCGACGAGCCTGGCGGCTTCGTCGATCTCGACGACGGCGACATCGCGTTCGCCTTCAAGCTCTATCCCTGGGAATGGATGTTCCACGACGCCTTCGGCGCCAAGCTGATGAGTGCGCCGACACGCTGGATCGAGCCGCCGTGGAAGGCGGTACTCTCCAACAAGGGCATTTTGCCGCTGCTCTGGGAGATGTTTCCGAACCATCCCAATCTGCTGCCGGCCTTCTTCGAGGACGATGCGCGGGCAGCCGAGCTCGGCAGTTCCTACGTCCGCAAGCCGCTGCTGTCGCGCGAAGGCGCCAATGTCACGCTGGTGTCCGGAGGCACGCAACTCGACGAGCAGGCAGGCCCCTACGGCGCTGAAGGTTTCGTGCGGCAGGCATTGTCACCGCTGCCGAATTTCTCAGGCTTCTACGTTGTGGTGGGAAGCTGGCTGGTGAACCACGAGCCGTGCGGCCTGTCGATCCGCGAGGACGAGAGCCCGATCACGGGCAACCGCTCGCGGTTTCTGCCGCATGCGATTTTGTGAAATGCGCTCGCGACCTCATCGGAACGGGACGCGAGCGCAGAGACTTGCGTGCTTACTCAGGGTGTCTTGACGATGAATCTCCCGTCGTAGAGGCCCGCGCCCTTGAAGCCGGCTTGCGCACTTTCGAAGCCGCCCGTGCCCGTCGCGTTTGCATACGCCCCGGTGCCCGACAGGATCGTGTATTCGCCTTTCGTCCGACCATCCTTGATCGCGCCGGCGTAGCGCGCCGTGATCGAGGATCCGTCGTCGAAGGTGTAGGTGCTGTAGCCGTAGATGGGTCCTGAGCCCTTGATCAGGTCGGCGGAGTGGACGAAGTCCTTCACCGCAACGCGGCCGTCCTTGAAGAAGGCAACGCCAAACATTTTGCCAGACATGACCGTCTGACCTTCGACGTTCGCGACCTCGGTGACCTTTAAGTCCATCGGCTTGGTGACAAGCTTGAATTCGAGGACCTGCTCGCCAGCGAGAGCAGTGGCGGGCAACGAAAGCGCCGCGAACAAGAAATACGAGGCACAAGACATTCGCATGGTATGTCCTCCTCAGTACAATTCATGATGGAATGAAATCCCGCCTCGGTTCGGCGGGACCATCGCCAGCATAGCACAACCGTCAGATGCTGATCAGGGCCGCGATTGCATTGCATCGCGGCACGAGCTCTATTGCGCGGTAGTCGAGTAATCCGCAATGCTCAAACGCGTGTGAAGCGTCACGCACTCTGACGGAACGATATCCGCCAGTTGTTGCCGATCATTCGCGACGACGGCGTTCAGTGAGATTGCCTGTCGTTCGGCGAATCACCTCGCCGCTGCGATTTTCAGCGGCTGCGGCATCAATCCGCCCATCGGACGGCCGGAGCGCGCGGGATTGAGCTGATAGAGACCGCGGCGCTCGGTGATCGGGCGGAACGCGTCGGTGATGCCGACGACGGATTCGGCGGCGCCAAGCAGCAGCGTGCCGTCGGCCTCCAGTCCCTTCGCCATGCGCTCGAAGATCACGGCCTTGGTGTCCTGGTCGAAATAGATCAGAACGTTGCGGCAGAAGATCACGTCGAACGTGCCGAGATGGGAGAAGTCCTGCAACAGATTGAGCTGACGGAACTGCACCATCGCGCGAATGTCGGCATTGAGCTGCCAGAGCTCGCCGACTTGCGTGAAGTATTTCATCAGGTGCTGGATCGGCAGGCCGCGCTGCACCTCGAACTGGCTGTAGATGCCGGCCCTGGATTTCTCCAGCACCTCCTGCGACAGATCGGTGGCAACGATCTCGATGCGCCAGCCGGCGAAGGCCGCGCCCATCTCCTTCAGGCACATCGCGATTGAATAGGGCTCCTGCCCGGTCGACGAGGCCGCCGACCAGATGCGGAGCGACCTGCGCGCCGCGCCCGCCTGGAGCAGGCCCGGCAGGATGGTTTCGCGCAGATGATCGAACGGGATCTTGTCGCGGTAGAAGAAGGTCTCGTTGGTGGTCATCGCTTCGACCACGTCGGTCGCAAGCCGGCCGTCGCCGTTCCTTATCTTCAGCACGAGATCGGGAATGCCGGGCAAGCTCGCCTTGCGGGCAAGCGGCAGCAGCCGGCTCTCGACGAGATACTGCTTGTCGGCGGAGAGATCGAGGCCGGAGCGCTCTTTCAGGAACTTGCGCAGATATTCGTAGTCAACCGGCGTCACGAGCGGTCTCCCGCGAACAGGCGGTTGACCTTGGCGCCGATCTGGTTGAGCGGCAGGATCGCCGCGCAGATGCCGGCATTGGCCGCCGCGCCCGGCATGCCCCAGACCACGCTGGAGGCTTCGTCCTGCGCGATCACGTTGCCGCCAGCGGCGACGATGTCCTTGCCGCCGCGCATGCCGTCCGAGCCCATGCCCGTCAGGATCACCGAGAGGATGTTGCCGTGCCAGATGTCGATGGCGGAGGTGAACAACGGATCGACCGCGGGCTTGCAGAAATTGACGGCAGGACCGTCGTCGAGCGCGATCGCCGCGTCCGCGCCACTGCGCACGACACGCATGTGCTTGCCGCCGGGCGCGAGGTAGATCCGTCCCGGCTTCACCGGCTCGCCGTCGACCGCCTCGGCTGCCGGCTTGCGGCTCGCGCGCGCCAGGTGCTCGGCGAGAATGGTGGTGAAGGTCGGCGGCATGTGCTGGGTGATCAGCACCGGGAAGCGGTCGATCACCGGGCCGAGCTCGGTGACGAGCGCCATCAGCGCCTGCGGACCGCCGGTCGAGGAGCCGATCAGCAGCACCTTCGGTGCGTGGGCCGAGAACGGGCGCGTGGACAGCACCCCAGACGACGGCGCATGCAGAGCCGGTGCGGGCGCGGCGGGCCGCACGACAGCCGGCGCACGTGCAGCCGGTGCCGGGGTCGCGGGCGCCAGCGGCGGACTCGCGACTGCGGGCCTGCGGCGTAGCCGCGCGCCGAGGTGACGGATCTTCTGGATCAGGTCGTGATGAAAGATCTCCGCAGCCGACGCTTCGCGCGTCGACTCCGGCTTCGGAATGTAGTCGGCCGCACCGAGCGACAGCGCCTTGAAGCTGATCTCCGCGTTACGACGGGTCAGCGTCGAGGCCATGATGATGACGAGATCGCGCTTCTTCGCCAGCAGTTGCGGCAGCGCCGAGATGCCGTCGAGCTCGGGCATTTCGATGTCGAGCACGGCAACGTCGGGATTGATGCGTTCGAGCTGGTTGACCGCCTCGAGCCCGGTGCGCAGCGAGGCCGCGACCTCCATGTCATGCTCGGCACCGATCCAGCGCGAGATCAGACCGCGTATGACGACGGAGTCGTCGACGACCATCACCCGCAGCGGCCCGGCGTCGCGCGACGGACCCGTGGTCGAATTACCTGCGAACGCAACACTCATTACTCACCAACTCAGACTGAAACGGTTCAGTTGAAACAATCGCCGAAGGATCCGTTCAGCCTCCGGATGTTCGCTCAGATAAGTCCGACTTCCTGAAATTTCGCCGTCACGATGTCCTTGTCGAAGGGCTTCATGATGTATTCGTTGGCGCCGGCGTGCAGCGCACGGGCGATGTGCGCGACGTCGTTCTCGGTGGTGCAGAACACCACCTTGGGCTGGTCGCCGCCGGGCATCCGCCGGAGATGGCCAAGGAATTCGTAGCCGTCCATGACCGGCATGTTCCAGTCGAGCAGCACGGCATCGGGCAAGCCGCGCTTGCAGGCCTCCAGTGCCTTCTCACCGTCCTCGGCTTCGAGAATCTGGAAGTCGAGGCCCTCCAGGATCCGGCGCGCAACCTTGCGGATGACGCTGGAATCATCAACGACGAGACAAGTGCGCATGTGAACCTCTGCTTCCTACCCCCTTGTGGGGGTACTTCCATTGCGAGTCCGTCGGCGGCGATGCCGCCGTATCAGGCCGCCATCATCTCGGGCGCTAGCTCGAGGACGCGATCGACGTCGAGGACGACCATGAGCTGGCCGTCGAGGCGGTGGACGCCGCCGGCGAGCTTGGCCATGCGGGGATCGAGGTTGACGGGGTTCTCTTCCATGCCGGCCTCGGCAAGCCGCAGCACTTCGCCGATCTGGTCGATCAGGAGGCCGTAGGATTCACCGCGCAGGTCGACGCCGACCGCCATCGGGGCCTTGCCGTCCTCGGGCTTGGGCAGGCCGAGCCGGGCACGCATGTCGACCACGGTGACGATGCGGCCGCGCAGGTTCAGCACCCCCGCGATCTCGCGCGAGGACAGCGGAACGCGGGTGACGCGCTCGGGCATGAACACGTCCTGGACCCGGGAGATCGGCAGGCCGAACAGCTGGCCGCCGATCATCGCGGTGACGTATTCGACCATGGCGCCTTCGCCGATCTGCGTCTTCTTGTTGCTCATAGCGGTATCTCCTGATCCCCAGTGCCGTTACGCCGCTGCCCGGCTCAGCTCGGAGGCGCCGGCGGCACCCGCGGTCTGTTCCTTCAGCGCCGCGATCAGACCGGGACGGTCGAACTTGGCGACATAGTCGTGGAAGCCGGCCTGACGGCCGCGCTCGATCGC
>NZ_JBEPQI010000025.1:0-164937 GCF_040547725.1 Bradyrhizobium sp. LA2.1 | reverse complement strand
AGGGCGACAACTACAGATCTTGGTAGGCAATTGCCGGGACCAGGGCATTCGCTCCTGACGTCTTCAGCCTCAAGAGCCCATAACGCAACAGGCCCACAAGGGGAGAAGGAAGAGATTACACCGCCACCTGCTCGCCGAGATACGCGACCGCGGCTTCCAGCCCGCCCTTGCCGTGCGGGATCTTCAGCGCATTCAGCCCGATCTCGACCACCCCCAACGTGCCGAGCAGCATCGGCGCATTGACGTGGCCCATATGGGCGATACGGAAGGCTTGTCCCGAGAGATCGCCGATGCCGGTGCCGAGCACGACGCCGCACTTGTCCTTGCAATAGCGTTGCAGCAGCGCGGGATCATGGCCGTTGCTCATGGTCACCGTGGTCACGGTGTTGGAGCGCTCGCTCGCCTCCGCGACGTTGAAGCCGAGCACCTGGCCTTCCGACCAGGCGGAGACGGCGCGGCGCGCGGCTTCGCCGAGCAGGCTGTGGCGGCGGAAGGCGTTTTCGAGCCCTTCCTCGTGCAGCAAGTCGATCGCCTTGCGCAGCGCGAACAACAGATGCACCGGCGCGGTGCCGGCATATTTGCGATAATTCTCGCTGCCCTCGCGCTCGCTCCAGCTCCAATAGGGCGTCGACATGTTGGCCTTCTTCTGCACCTCGAGTGCGCGCGCGTTCGCCGCGACGAAGCCGAGGCCGGGCGGCGTCATCAGGCCCTTCTGCGAGCCGGACATCGCGACGTCGATGCCCCATTTGTCCATCTCGAACGGCATGCAGCCGAGCGAGGCGACAGTGTCCACCATATACAGCGCGGGATGGCCGCTCGCCTTGATCGCCTTGCCGATCGCCTCGATGTCGTTCTGCACGCCCGATGCCGTGTCGACCTGGACGACGACGACGGCCTTGATGGTGTGCTCCTTGTCGCGGCGCAGGCGCTCTTCGACCTCGTGCGGCCGCACCGCGCGGCGCCAGTCGCCCTTGAGCACCTCGACCTCGGCGCCCATCAGGGCGGCGGCGTTGCCCCAGCCGATCGCGAAGCGCCCACTCTCCAGCACCAGCACCTTGTCGCCGCGCGACAGCACGTTGCTCAGCGCGGCTTCCCAGGCGCCATGGCCGTTGGCGATGTAGATGTAGGACTTGCCCTTGGTCGCGAACAGCTTCGAGATGTCTGCGAGAAGTGTATCGGTCAGCTCGTGCATCTCTTTGGAGTAGATGTCGATCGCCGGACGATGCATCGCCTGCAGCACCTCGTCGGGCATCGTGGTGGGCCCGGGGATGGCCAGAAATTCCCGGCCCGCGCGAACGGTCATTGCTGTTGGTCCTTGTTGCTTGAGAACAGGCTGGTGGGTCGCTGACTCACGTTCTACGCGCCGTGGAAGCCCAAGAAAAGCACGCAAAACGCAGGTCTGGGGTGGTTTTTGTTTCGAGCATGGTCTTGTCGGAAAACCGCCTCACACTTTTCCGGACCATGCACTCATCTCTTGGTCTCGCGGCAGCCGGCGGCTTCGGCCTCTTCCACCGAGCAGAACCAGCGGGTGCCCTTGCTGATCTTCATCTTGATCTGGGTGTACCAGCGGCTGGTCGGCTGGTGATAGATGCACTCGCCGGCGGTGTTGACGTTGCCCTTGATGGTGCAGTCCGGCGAGGGCGCGACCGGCCCGGAGGCCGAGGCGAGCAGCACCGCATGCGCGCCCTCGGGCGGCTTGGTCGCGCCCAGGATGGTGGTCTTCTTGTTGCGGACGCGCCAGTCCCACGGCGCGATGAAGGCGCCCTGCCACATGCCGGCCTTTGCCTCGCGCGCGGCGGCCTCATCGGGTTCGTAGTCGTGAGAGACGCGGGTGTAGGCGAGTGCCCAGCCGCTGCGCACCAGCCATTTCTGGATGTCCTCGCCGCCGACCTCGCAGCGCGCCACGGTGCGGCCGCGCCGGTCGATCGCGCGGGCGTGGCAGACCCAGTTCTTGCCCTCGGTGTATTTGGCGAGCTCGTCGCGCGCCGCGATGCCGCAGGTCCAGCGCTCGGTTTTTGTATTGAGGCAGAGCTGGTCGACTGCGGGCGCGTCGATGCCGCCGAGCCGGACCCGCGTGTTCCCGATCAGGACGGAATCGCCGGAGCGGACCTTTGCGGTGCCGGTGATGTCGGCGGCCTGGGCCAGCGAGGGGATGGCGAGCAAAGACAGCGCAATCAGGAATTTTCGCAACATGCCGGTCCGCGTGTGAGGAAAATCTCGATAGACGTCGCAATTGTGGTCGGCTTTTGGCCGCCCGGCCAGCATATGCCTAACGATTGAGCTTTCAACTTCCCGTCATTGTAGCGTGGCTTGCTTACCCTCCCCTGGAGGCGGAGGGTCGGCACGCGATCGAGCGAAGCGAGATTGCGTGACGGGGTGGGGTGATCTCTCCACTCGGGCACTGTTCGTCGCGGAGAGACCGTCACCCCACCCCGCTCGCGCTGCGCGCGATCGACCCTCCCCCTCCAGGGGAGGGTAAGAGCGAACCCTCACCCCCGCGCCATCGCCCGCTTCGCCACCGCCAGCCCCATCAGCACGAAGGCCGACGTCACCTCGGGACCACCCACCAGAATCCGCGTCGGCGTCTTCATCTTGTTCCATTCATAGGCGCGGAACGGGCCGCGGCGGCCGCCTTCGCCGAGGCTCGCGACGATCACGTTCAGCGCCGGCGCGAAGGCGCGCGGGTCGGCGCCGAGATGGCCGAGCGCGATCAGCGCCAGCGCCGCGTCGAACACGTTCATCTCCGCGGCCATCAGCTCGCCCTTGACGTAGGAGAGCACGCGATGGCGGATGAAATCGAAATCGCCGTCGGGGTCGATCGCCGCCTGCGCCGCCAGCGGCAGCGCCAGGAAGGCCGCATAGCAGCGGCCGAAATAGGCGCTGTAGAGCTCGGGCAGGTAGTAGATGTGCGAACGCGGATTGGCGAAGGCGCCGCTGGCGGCGAGCCGCTTCTGGAAGCCGATGATGCGATGCACGGTCGCCAGCCGCGCCGGCGTCTCCAAAATCTTCCAGCGCGCGAGGTTGCGGAAGCTGACCTCGAGAATGTCGAGATTGAGCGTCGGATCGAGATCGTTGCCGTAGGGCCGCTCGCCTTTGAGGTTATCGATCCAGGTCGCGACGCCGCCCTCGTAGTCGATGTTGTCGTTGAGCGGCACGGTCACGCGCGGCTCGTTGACGCCGGCGAGCACCTGATAGCCCGAATAGAAGTCCAGCAGCGGTTGGTCGATGATCGGATCGGTGCAGCCGGCTTGGGTCGCTGCCGAGATCGAGCACGCCGTGGTGTCGCAATCCGGCACATAGACGCCGAAGCCGAGGTCGTGCTTGATCTGGGCGAAGAAGCGGGAGAAGCGCGGATGCGGCGCCGGCGCGAGCGCGGTGATGACATTGAAGCGTGTGCCGTCGATACCCTCGACCTCTTCGCGACTGATGTTGACGCAGAAATCGACCATGTCGGCGACCGCACGCTCGGTTGCAATCTTGTCGGCCGGCGAGGCGAGCCCGGTCTCGACATAGCTCAGCAGCGCCTCGATGAAGAACGCGTCGTAATAGGCCGAGCGGTGTCGGATCTGCACCGGCTCCCACATCGGCTCGGCAATGCCGCTCCAGGGCGGATTGACGACGGCCGCTGCCTGTGAGCGCGCGATGAAGACGCGGGCGAGGTTGAACAGCAGCGAGGAGTTCTTGTAGCCGCGCGCGTTCAGCCCCGTCAGCGCCATGGTCAGCTCGCGCCCACGGACATCGGGGTCGCCGATCAGGTTGAAGGCGGCATAGGTCGGCAGGAAACCGTTCTTGCGGTACGAGCCGAGCAGATGCTGCGCGCAGTCGCGGATCACGCCGTCGATCTGCGCTTGTTGCGGCGCTAGGCCGGTGAATATCGCCGGCGGCGGCTTTGGATGGTCGAGCGCGATGCTATCGACGAGATCGGCGACGGGCTGGCCGACCGCCGCCCAGTCGGGCTCGGCGTCGTCGCGTGCCCGCACCAGTGCCGTGCGAAGCCGGGTGAGCTTCGCCTCGTCGCGCAACTCGGGCAGCCCGGCGCGGCGGAGCAGGATCCGCAATGCGGGATTGCCGAGCGCGGTCTTGTAGAACTTGGCCAGATGCGGATCGCCGGTGGCTGGGCCCGACAATACGGGATCGCAGACGTCGTAAAGCGAGGGGCCGTCTTTTCGCGCCGTCAGCGCCCGGCAGGCGGCGCCGGCAAAATAATGAAAGCTCATGAAATACCTGGTCGCGGGGCTTTGGCCGGGGGCCGGCCGGCGCGCTCCCATCTGCGCGCCACCCCCTCCAAGTCTTTGAAAAAGCTACCCGGATTCGCGGGAAATTCAAATGTGATAGCGGTCACGGAAAAATCCGGCACGGGAGCTGCTTGATTAAGGCCGTTACAAGGGGCTCGCGACGAAAAAACGTGCAAATTCTGCTCGGAGGATTAACCAATATCTTCAGTCACTTAGCTCAAATTTTGGGCGATCTATTGCCGGGGAGGAGATATCCGGTTAAGGCTTTGTTTGGTGCGGCGCCGCAAATTGCGCGCAGTTCGGGGGCACATCCCCGGCCAATCCCTCAAACCTGAAGCCACCATCGCGCTACTCAAACATTGTGCGCGCGCTTGGCTGGTCTTTGGCACAGGAACGAACCGAGATGAATGTAAGGCAGCTCGAGCTTTCCAGACGCACGATTGCGGTGGCCGCAGCCCTCATCGGCACGGTGTCGCTCGTGATCGGCGCCCATGCTGCCCTCAACATGCGCGCGATCGATGCCGCTAAGGCCGTGTCGACCGACGAGGTCACTGGCTCGATCGGCCAGTCGTCCCGCCTCGCCCTCGTCATCGGCAATGGACATTATCCCGACGCCAGCGCGCCGCTGACGCAGTCGATCAACGACGCCCGCGCGCTGTCCTCGTCGCTGCGCAAGAACGGCTTTGACGTCGACATGGTGGAAGACGCCACCAAGGACGACATGGTCCGCGCCGTCAACCGCCTGAAGTCCCGGATCAAGCGCGACACCGTCGTCATGCTGTTCTTCGGCGGCTACGGCGTGCAGGCCGGCCGCGAGAGCTACATGCTGCCGGTCGATGCCGTGATCTGGAAGGAAAGCGACGTCCGCCGCCAGGGCGTCTCCATCGACGGCGTGCTCGACATGATGAAGGAGCAGGGCGCCAAGGCCAAGCTCGTCGTCGTCGACGCCTCCCGCCGTAACCCTTACGAGCGCCGCTTCCGCTCCTACAGCCATGGTCTTGCGCCGATCAGCGCGCCCGACAACGCGTTGATCCTTTCCTCGGCTTCGCCCGGCAAGGTCGTCGACGACGGCAAGGGCGAGTACAGCGTGCTGGTCGGCGAGTTCCTCACCAACCTCAATGCGCAGGGCAGCGCCGAAAGCGTCTTCAACAAGACCCGCGTCGCCATCTCCCGCGCCTCCGAAGGTGACCAGGTCCCGACCATCTCCTCCTCGCTGCTCGAGGACGTCCATTTCGGCGAAGCAGCCGGCGGCTAGCCGTAAATTGTAGGGTGGGCAAAGGCGCAAAGCGCCGTGCCCACCATCTTTTCGAGGTTTCAATAGAAGACGTGGGCACGCTTCCGCCTTCGCTCGCCGAGCTACGGCGGACAAGTCGCTTTGCCCACCCTACGGTATGCGTGTGTAACGCACCTCTGCCCCCACATCGTCATTGCGAGCGCAGCGAAGCAATCCAGGGTCTCTCCGCGGAAAGATTCTGGATTGCTTCGCTGCGCTCGCAATGACGGTTGAGGCGAGACTTACTTCGCGGCTTCCGTGGCCATCACCGGGCGCACCGGATCGCCTTCGCGCAGGATCGCGCCGGCGCGGGCGACGACGATATCGCCTTCGTTGAGGCCGTCGCGAACCTCGATATTGCCGCCCGACATCAGCCCGATCTCAACCCGCTTGGTCTCGACGCGGTTGCGGCGGATCACCTGCACCACGGTGCCGGCGGATGAATACTGTATCGAGGTCAGGGGCACCGCGACGTTGCAGCTCTGCCCGGTCTTGATCAGCGCGCGCCCGCTCGCGTTCAGCAGCAGCCGCTTCTGCGAGGAGATGCCGATATAGACCATGCCCTGCTGGATGTTTGGCTCGACGGTCGGCCCGATGCGGCGCACCTTGCCGTCGAGGTCGCCCGCGCCGGCAATGCGCACCGTCGCCTGCTGGCCGACCGCGAGCTTCCGGATATCGGTGGTCGCGACCAGGCCGACGAGATCATATTCGCTGCGCGCCACGATCGTGAACAGCGCCTCGCCCTTGGCCGAGGCGAGGTTGCCGATCTGCGCGGTCGAGGTCGCGATCACGCCCGCCACAGGGGCGGTGACCTGAAGCGTGCCGCCTTCGGGCAGCGCCAGCCGTGCAAGCACCTGGCCGGCCGTGGTGGTGTCGCCGGCCTCCGCCAGCACGTCCGTGACCTTCAGGCCGGGACGTTCCGGCCGCACGGAGGTCTCCTCGCGCGCGATGATCGTGCCGGTGGCCTCGACGATGTCGGAGAAGCAGGATTTTGCGACCTTCAGCACCGTGACCGCGGGCCCCTTAGGCGCGTCGTCATCGGCGGCGCGCGCGGGCTGGGCGGACAGCAGAACCAGTCCGGCGAGAGCAACGAGTTTTTTAGGAAAGGAACGCGCAGGCAATGGATGCATCGGTCATTCCGGTTGGGGCCTTGACGGCCTCATCGTTAGCAGAAGCAACCGCGGCGGACCATGGGCCGGCCGGATGAGAATGCCGCAGCGCAGGCGGCGCGATGCCACTTGGTAGATTAGTCGTGGCATAAGCGAAGAGGTTCGCCGGTGGTTGCCGCCCGACAAACTCGTCATGCCCGGGCTTGTCCCGGGCATCCACGTTCTTCGCACCGCGGGCAAGGCGTGGATGGCCGGGTCAAGCCCGGCCATGACGCTGTGGAGGTACTGGATCCCTCACGGCAGCGTCAAAAACTCCACCCAGTTCGGCTTCTTGCCGGTGGGATAGGATTTCAGCTTGGTGAGCGCGCCGCTGCTTTGGTCGATCGCATAGACCGTCATGCTGTCGGAGAGCTCGCCGACCGCGGCGAGGTAGCGCCCCGACGGATCGATGTGGAAGCCGCGCGGCTGCTTCTCCGTCGGCACGCTGCCGATCGTGGTCAGCTTGCCGCTTGTTGCGTCGACCTTGTAGCCGGCGAGCGTGTTGGTGGTGCGCTCGGAGGCGTAGAGGAAGCGGCCGTCCGGGGTGATGTGGATGTCCGCGGCCCAGGGCTTGCCGGAAAAGCCTTCCGGCAGCGCGGTGGTGCGCTGGATCTCGTCCCATGCGCCGCTCTTGGCCTCATAGCTGAACGCCGCGACGTCGCCGTTCAGTTCATGGATGAGATAGACGAACTTGCCGTTGGGATGAAACACGAAGTGCCGCGGTCCCGATTTCTCCGGCACCTTGGTCACCGGCGGATCGCTCGGCGCCAGCGTGCCCGCGACTGCATCGAACGCGAAGGTCAGCACCTGATCCGAACCGAGATTGGTCGCGAACACGAAGCGGTTGTCGGGCGAGGGCAGGAAGGCGTGCGCGTTCAGCCCGGTCGGAATCACCTGCTTCGGCTCGCCGGCGACGCCGTTGGCGAGCAGCGGATTGAGCGCGACCTTGTTGCCGCCATAGGAGGCGCTGAACAGGAATTTGCCAGTGCTGTCGACGGCAATGTTCGCCATGCTGTCGGCGAGCGGTCCGTTGCCGATATGGCTGAGCTGGCCCGTTTTGGGATCGATCGCAAAGCTCACCGCGAGGAATGGTTGCGAGCGCACGCCGGCAATCAGCACGCGGTGGTCGGGTGTGATCGCGAGCGGTGTCGACGAGCCGGGCTTGTCGACGCCGGTGAAGGCGGCGGTCTGCACCGGTGTCATCTCGCCGCTCTCGGCCAGCTTGAACACGCTGATGTCGTTGCTGTCGGCGTTGCCGACATAGGCGAAGGTCTCGGCCATGCCGGGGCGGACTCCAGAAACGAGGGTGAGGAAGGCGAGGGTGGTGGCGATCGCAGCGCGTGGCGCGATGCGGCGTGTCGGTCTCGGCATGGGGCTCCTCCTTACAGCGTTACGGCCTTGTCGTTTTGTCCGGAGGATAGCGGGAGCCGTGCCGCCGTACCAAGTTCCGGTTGAAGATCGATCGATGCCGAAATTGTATCGGTCGCGCGGGTGGCTACCGCACTGCGGCCGTCTGGCTGCGGGACGGCAGATGCGGGCCGGACGCAGTGTTGGGTGCCCCGAGCAGGCCCCACACGGCCACCGCCAGCAGCGCGCAGGTCAAAATGGTCCAGGCGACCAATCGTTTCCGCATCAAGCCAAGTCCATCCGTTGTTTGAAACCCCGGGGCCCGCACATGATCGTGCACTGCAAACGGCGACGATCCTATGAACTCGTTCACAGGCACAACATGGCATCGGCATTGCGAACCAATGCCGCGGAAGTGCATTGACCCATATGCCCCGTGAAAATGACCTCGAAGGCAAGCCCGACATGGGCGGCAAGCATGCGGCCAGAAAGGCCACCCCAAGCCGCCGCCGCGCCCGCGCGAGGGTCCGCGCGATGAGGACGTCGTGGCAAAGCGCCACACCGGCCAAACCGATCGCACGCCGCCGCCGACCAAACAAAAATAGCGCTGTATTTCGCGCCGGGAACATCAGCCTCGCCTTGCCGTTATGCTGATCCCGCAAGCGGACGAGGTCGAACCGGAGGCTGGCACGTGTTTTGGATCTATTGGAACACCGCTTGGTCGCTCATCATCAGCGGCATCATGTTCACCACCATCGTCACCCATCCCGACGCCGAGTTCGCCGAGATCCGGGCGGCAAAGCAGGCGAAGTGAGCCCGCGCGCCTGAGGCCCGATCTCTGGGGCTATGAACCGTTCGCGGGTAGCGATGGCTGCTCCGTCGCCGGCGTCGAAGACGGCTTTCGCGCCGCTCTGCTCGCGCGCTTCCTGACCGTGGGCGCCGGCAAGGTCGCCTGAAGGGCTGCGTCAGCCGCTTGCTTGGCTTCGCGCGCCTCTCGAAGCCGCGCCATGTTCTTGCGAATTTCGATGGACTGCCTTTCGACGTCTGCCATTGCAAGTGCTCCCTCTTCGGCGGCGAGGCGCCTGCGATTGGAGCGCGCGATGCTTTCGGGTGACAGCTCGGCGGATTTCCTGGCGCTCACGCTTCACTCCGTTGTGCAACCGGCAAAACCCGCGCAATCCGGGGATCGAACGGGCTGGCGCGCGACAATCGCGCGAACACTTTCAACTCCGTCGATGTCTTTGGAAAAGGTGCCCGCAGGCGCATTCAACAAGGCACAGCGGTTGATCGAACACCCTCGATATATGTTCCGTTCAATTTTCTGCAAGGACGGCGAGGCCGATTTGGCTCAGCCAGGCAGCTCCGGCGCCTCGATCGAGAGGCTTCACACGATCCGGTCGAGGTGCAGCCAAGGCTTTATCGATTGACAGGGCTGCACTGGAGTGGTCACGTGCCAGCGCGAAGTTGCATCGCTGTGACAAGCGCATCGACTTGTCCGAAGCTGGCGACGAATGTCGCAGCGCTATCCTCAAAATTCGCAATGAAGCTCCTGCGCAATTGGCTGCCATGCAGGGCGTGTCGCATTTGCAGCCCCAAGCGAGGAGGAGGATCGATTGCAGGTACTCGTCAGAGACAACAATATCGAGCAGGCACTCCGTGTTCTCAAGAAGAAGATGCAACGCGAGGGCGTCTTCCGGGAAATGAAACAGCGGCGTTCCTACGAAAAGCCCTCGGAGAGAAAGACTCGCGAGAAATCCGAGGCCGTTCGACGCGCCCGCAAGCTCGCGCGAAAGCAGGCAATCCGCGAAGGATTGCTGCCCGCGCCGCCGAAGAAGAAGCCTTTTGAGCGCAAGCCGCCCCTGCCGGATGTCAAGGCTCGGGTCCCTATAGCCTGAAGTCGATGCCTCGCAGCACGATGCCGGGCGGCGTGCCTTCGAACTCCGTCGCGCGATATTTGCTCGCCGCGCGTGCTTCGATGCGATCCCGCAGGCGAGTGAACTGGGCCTCACGTTGCTCGGGCCTGACCTGCGGGCTGGGCTCGAGGTAGTCCATCGCCGAGGTCGAGATTGCGCAAGGAATCTCCCTGGCGCCGTCATGCATCGAGAACCGGACGATCATCCGATCGTATTCGTGGCCGATAAAGCGGCCGCTGGTCAATGTCATGGCTTACTCCGTCACCTGATTGCTTCTTGGCATGATTGTCCCTCAAATCATCGCCGCCCGATTCCCGGTTGGCCGGAGCACGGCGCGCGTCGAGACTGCAGGCGGTCGTCGTTTGCCTCAGTCATCCCCCGACAGCCGGACGAAATCGTCCAACAGCGCAGCCACCAGCGCGCGGTGGCGTGTGTCCTCGGCGGGCAGGCTCGCAGCATAGAGGTTGAGCAGATGGCGCGCCTTCACCGCCGCTTCCGGCCAGGACGTGGCGGGCACCGTCATCATGCGGTTCTCGAGATCGGCCTCGCGCTCGCGCAACTCCCTGACATTGGCCTCGACCTCCGCCAGCGCGCGGCGCAGGTCGGTCGCCTTCTGCGCAGCCATGCCGCGGTGCTTGTCGAGATCGACGGTGCGGTCAGTCATTCGCCACGCTCGCGTCTGCGGCCTGCGCGTTCGCAAGATCAACCGAGCCGATCGACAGCATCTCCATGGCGCCGCGGGGGCCTTCGGCGGGCACGGTGATCATCGTGGCAACGCGGCGATAGGCCGCGAAGGTCAGGCCCTCGATCGCCTCCTCGTCGGTGACGACCTCATAGGCGCCGGCTGGCAACATGCGCTCGACGCCGCGGATGCGGAACGGATGCCTGAAGGTGACGGTTTCACGCCGCGAGCGGATGGTCATGCAGGCCTGCCTTTCGCAAGTGAAGCCCCAACCGGTGCCGGCCGTCACGACCATGCGCGCTCGCCGCGGCAATAGCCAGTACTATCGTCGCCGGGCCGGCAAGCGACGATGTCACAGCAGCCATTGTTTCCGCAGCATTTTAACCCTCGCTATTGGCTCGGTGCGGGCGTAGGGTCGCTGCCATCACCGCACGTCTCAACGGCTTCGACCGGTGACTGAGGGGCACGTGTGCTCCCGCCGAAGGCTTCGCAGGAGCGTTCGATGGCGTGCGTTCGCATCGCGGATCGGATCGTGCCGCCGGTGATGGTTCCGCGGTTTCTTCTGCTTCTCGTCGGCGCGGCCGCCATCTTCAATGGCTAGGGCAACAAGTGTGCCGTATCTGGTCAACGGGACCAACGAATACGGCAGCTCCAATCTCGGTCGCGGCAAGGCGACGTTCGCGCTGCGCCTCGCTCGAAAACTGCTGCGCGAAGGCTACATGGACGTCAGGGTCTGCACCCCTCGTGGACGGCTGCTGCAATCGGATGAGCTCGACGAGCTCGAACCAACGGAGAGCGACATGGCAAAGGGCCAGCAACGCGGTAATCGCGAAACCAAGAAGCCGAAGAAGGAAAAATCCAAGGTGATCGCGGCGGCGCCGAGCCGCAAGGAAGCCGCCTGGCAACCGGATTTCGGACCGGCGAAGAAGAAGTAGCGAGGCGTCGGCGAGGGATGGGGTGACTGGCCGCGCTAAGCCGCCACCGCCTGCGCCGACAACAGCTGCCTCAGCTTCGCCGCCGGCACGGCCGGGCTGAACAGCCAGCCCTGCATCTGGCTGCATCCGAGCTGGCGCAGCACCTCGCGCTGGGCTTCCGTCTCGACGCCTTCGGCCGTCGTCGCCATGTGGCGGGCGGCGGCCATGTGCACCACCGCCTGCACGATCGGGGAGGAATCCTCGGACTGGCCGATGTCGCTGATGAAGCTGCGGTCGATCTTGATCTTGTCGAACGGGAAGCGGTGCAGATAGCTCAGCGACGAATAGCCGGTGCCGAAATCGTCGAGCGCGATGCGCACGCCGAGCTCGCGCAGCTGCTGGAGGATCGTCAGTGCCTCCTCGTCGTCGCGGATGAGCACGGTCTCGGTGACCTCGAGCTCGAGCCGTCCGGGCGCAAGTCCTGACTCCGCGAGCGCGGCTGCAACCTTGAGCGCCAGCGTCCTGGCGCGGAACTGCACCGGCGAGACGTTGACCGCGACGTGGATATCGCCGGGCCAGCTCGCGGCCTCGGTGCAGGCCTGCTTCAGCACCCATTCGCCGATCTCGCCGATCAGTCCGGTCTCTTCCGCGACCGGAATGAAGTCCGCGGGCGAGATCATGCCGCGCTCGGGATGGCGCCAGCGCAGCAGCGCTTCGCAGCCGTTGACCACGTTGGCCGCGAGATCGACCAGCGGCTGGTAGTGCACCTCGAACTCGCCGCGGGCGAGGGCCTGGCGCAGGTCGAGCTCGAGCTGGCGGCGCAGCCGCGCCTTGGCGTCGTATTCGGGCACGAAGAGGCGGAAGGTGCGGCGGCCCTCGGACTTCGCGGCATACATCGCGAGATCGGCGCGCTTGAGCAGATCGTCGAGATTGTCGCCGTGATCGGGCGCGATCGCGATGCCGATGCTGGCATCGGTCGGGATCTCCTGGCCCTTGCAGTCCACGGGCGTACGCAGCGCTTTCAGGATATTTTCCGCCAGCGCCGTCAGCTCGGCCCGGTCGCTGGTGCCGGCCTTGACGATGGCGAATTCGTCACCGCCCAGGCGCGCAACGAGATCGTTGCCGCTGACGCAGGCGCGCAGGCGGTTGGCGACCTGGCGGAGCAGTTCGTCGCCGACCTCGTGGCCGAGCGAATCGTTGACGCCCTTGAACTCGTCGACGTCGATGTAGAGGATCGCGAACGGCTGGCCCTGGGCAAGCTCCGCGATGCGGCGCTCCAGATGGCCGCGCATCAGCACGCGGTTGGGCAGGTCGGTCAGCGCGTCGTAATGCGCCATATGCGCGATGCGCTCGTCGGCGCGGATGCGCTCGGTGACGTCGTCGTGGGTCGCGAGCCAGCCGCCGGCGGCGCCGGGCTGGTTCTTGATCTCGATCAGGCGGCCGTCCGCGGTCTCGACGACGGCGCTCTGGGTTCGCCCGGTATTGCTCAGAATGTCGTCGCAATAGGACGCGACGTCACCGTGGAACGAGCCGGTGTCATGGCGATGCTGGATCACGTCGCGGAAATAGGCGCCGGGCTTCACCACGTCGGCCGACAGTCCGTACATCTCGATGTAGCGCCGGTTGCAGACGATCAGCCGCTCGTCCTGGTCGAACATCAACAGGCCTTGCGTCATGGTGTTCATCGCGGTGTCGAGCTGCTGCTTCTCCGCGGCGAGCCTGCGAGTCATCTGGCGGAAGATCAGGAACAGCGTGAGCACGAGCAGGCCGATCGACAGCACGGCGACGGCGACGAAGAATTTTGTCTGCGTCCGCCAGGTCGCCAGCGTCGCGTCCAGCGATTTGGTCGCGACCACGACCAGCGGCTCGCCGGTCAGGAGGCGCGCGGCGACGATGCGGTCCTTGCCGTCGATCGGGCTGGCGAGCTGCGTCGTGACGAAGGTGCGCTCGAACACCGCCATCTGCTCGCGCGTGCCGTTGCGAAAATTCTGTCCGATCATCGCGTCGACATGCGGAACGCGCGCGAGCAGCTGGCCATTCTGGTGGTGCATCGCGATCGAGGATTCCTCGCCGAGCCCCGCCGAGGCGAAGAAGGATTCGAGCTGCTCCGGCGAAATAGCCCGCGACACCATGCCGAGGAATTCGCCGTGGGGACCGGAGACACGTCGCGCGAACACGATCGCAGGTCCGTTGCCGAGCCGGCCGGGCACGACTTCGATCTCTTCCTGCGAGGCCGGATCGTTCCTGAGGCGATTGAAGTAGCCGCGGTCGGCGACCGAAATTTCGGCGACCGGCCAGCGCCGCGACGAATTGATCAGCACGCCGTTGGAATCGAACACGTTGGCGCCGGCAACGTCGGACCAGCCGCTGGCTTTGGCGCGCAGCACCTCGTGCATGGCCAGCGTGGCCATCTCGCTGCGGAAGACATCGGCGGATGCGATGCCGTGACTTTCGAGCTCGGCGATGACGCTCTTCTGGAGCACCGCAAAGTCGGCGAATTCGCGGTCGAAATGCCGGGCGAGCATGCGCACGGAGTTTTCCAGGCTGTCGCGGCCGCTCTCGATTGCATTTTGCCGGAAACGATCGACGGTGAGCGCGGTGCCGATGGCCATCGCGACCATCAGCACGAAGCCGCCGGCGATCAGCCACGTCAGCGGCGCGCCCTGCCAACGGCGGAGCAACGCGCGCATGCGCGTGGTCCATCGGATTGATGTGCCCATCCAGCCCTCCCGTGGGATGCAAGATGCAGCAAAACCGACAAGAGCCCGTTACCAGTAAGGGTTAGGAAAACATGAATCGGAACGGAATCAGAGGGTTGATTTCCCTCGATCGGCGGGAGCTCCGCAGGCTGGATTACGGTGACGCGATTCCGGGGGATCACCGGCGGATTTCCCACCTCAAGGCTTCCGCATTCTTCTTGGCGAACGTCTCGGGCACGTCAAACTTTCCGGTCTCGAGATCATAGCGGCAATGCCAGCCGCCCAGTCCCTTCATGGCGACGTTCTTGGGATGATTGTCATATTCGCCCGACAGCGAGATCACGAGGTAGCGGTTGTTGGGCCAGTCCATGCCGAGCGAGCGATAGGCCTCTTCCGTACCCTCCATGAGATTGGCCGAGATGTGGAAGTCGAGCTTGGCGAACCTCTTCGTCTCCGGCCGGCCGTAGAAATAGGCCCAGGCCAGATCGCTAAGCGGCTTCCTCGTCGCGCTCGCGAAGGTGCCCTTCTCGACATGGTAGAGATAGAGGTCCTGCTCGCCCGAGCCGGTCTTCTGCATCCGCACCAGCCATTGCGAGTCGCTGGTGAAGCGGAAGCCGGCCCCGTAGCCCTGCTCGGGCTTCAGCTCCGTCATCTGCTCGCCGCGGCGAGCCCAGGCCTGCCATTTGACGTCCCAATCCCCGCCGTCCTTCATGAACTGCTCGATCCTGGTGGCGCCATCGGGCGAGGTGAAGGCGAGGCCGGCATTGTTGGTGAGGATGTAGTCCGGCGGCGGGCCGGATGCAGCGAGCGCCGGAGAAGCGGCCAGTGTCAGGACAAGCGCCAGCCATGGTGCAGGACGGCAAAATGCGGTCACGGAAAAAAATCCTCAAGAAATGACCGCGATGCGGCCTCGGTGATTTGACGCCGTCGGTGCCCCGCCGGTTCACGCCGGGCGTGCCGGAACGAAAGGTGCATCATCCCAATGATCGACTTGCTGACGCAGCCAAATCGGCGCAATTTGCCGGCCTCGGTTGATTTGCGACCCAAGGGTTCATTGTCTGATGATCACCGCTTCCAAGGCCTTCATTGCATTCTGCCTGCTCGCGGTGGGCGGCACCCTGCTGGTGATCGGTCCCACCGAGCTGCGCCGCCTGCTGCCGGGCGGCGCGCAGACCGAGATCGCCGTCGCCGCCAAGCCGGAGGCAAAGCCCGAAGCCAAGGCGGAGACCAAGGCCGAGATTAAGGCCGAGACCAAGCCAGAGCCGAAGCTGGACGAGCCAAAGCTCGCCGCCGCGCCGCCTGCGCCCCCGGCCTCCGCTCCGAAGGTGGATGCGCTGGCCGAGACGCAGAAGCAGGCCACGGCGCTGGCCGATCTCGTGCCGGCCAAGCCGCCGGCGGCCACGACCGATGCCGGCCCGCGGTTCGACGTTGCGCGCGTCGACGATCACGGCGAGGCGGCGGTGATTGCGGGGCGGGCCGCGCCGGGTGCACAGGTCGAGCTGCTGCGCGACGGCAAGCCGCTCGATACGGTGGTCGCCGATGCCTCGGGCCAGTTCGTGATGACCCCGCCGCAGCTTCCCGCCGGCACCTATGAGCTGACCCTGCGGGCGAAAGCGCCTGACGGTACCGTGACGCAGTCGGGCCGCAGCATGCCGGTGACCATCGCCGAAGCCGCGCCGCCGCCCGCGCGCCCCGCGCCGGTCGCGAGGCAGGCCGAGAAGCCCGACGACAAGTCTGATGTCGTGGCATCCCTGCCGTCGGCATCGGCGCGCCAGGCATCGGCGCATGACAGGCCGACGGTTCAGCCGAGATTTATCGGGGCACCGAAACCCAGGGTCATGGCGCGAGTACCCGCGGCCACGACCGTTGCATCGGCCTCGCCGGCGGAAATCATCAGCGGTGCACCGGCCGAAGCAGGCGGCAGCCGGGTGATCTCCCGCGGCGACAGCCTGTGGGCGCTCAGCAAGCTCGCTTACGGCGACGGCTCCCGCTACGCGGTGATCTTCAACGCCAACCGGGGCAAGATCCACAACCCCAACCTGATCTATCCCGGCCAGTCTTTTGTGGTGCCGCGGAAGGTGGATTGAGGTCGCATCGGCAACGCCGGTGCGCGTTGCGACGCTTTGCCCTCCGTCTCTCCGGAACATTCGGTTCCCCAGCGCGTCATTGTGATGCGACCCAGTGCGCGCTTGGCGCTGGGAGGAGGCCGAGGTGGTCAGGTCCATTTTCATGTCCGGACGCATGGGACTGGCGCTGGCGGGCGCTGCTCTCATGATTGCGGCAGTGCTGCTGCCGAGTAAAGCCGAGGCGCAGTTCGGATTGCGCGGCGGTCCGCTCGGTGTCGCGCGCTTTGCCGTCGGCCACGTGATCGGCATGTCGCGCCTGCGCCATGCGCGCATGGGGGTGCGAGGCGGCCGATACCGCTCCGCCGCGTTGCGGTCGCAGGATCCGCGCGGCGCCGAGCGCGGCCAGCCGCCCAATCCCTACATCCTGCGCGCCGCGCTCACGGCGCAAGCTGCGCTGTCGGGCTGGCACGGTGGCCGCCGCCCGCAGGGCTGGTGGCGCCGCCCCGATGGCAGCTATGGCTGGGCGGGCCCGGTGTTCTGGCCGTTCGCGCATGACGACCTCACCACCGCGATCATCCTGGGCGATACGACCAGCCTCTCGCTCTATGGCTATGGCGACATCTACGCCGCGATCTTCGCGCCCTATGCGGCCACGGAGTTCGCCGCCTACACAGCGCCGCAAGGCAGGCGCGCGCGAAAGGTCCCTTCGGTCGAGGCCGTTTGCGATGCCAGCGACACCGGCGGCCTGCCGGTCGACCGTATCGTCGTCCTGGTGCAGCCGAACGAATTGCAGCGCGCAGCGCTCGATGAGCTCGCGACCGCCTGGGTCGCTGCGCGCGACACAATTCGCACGGCCTGCCCGACGCAGGCCCCCGCGACCGCCGCGGAGCGCCTCGGCCTGATGCAGACGCGCCTCGCGGCCATGATCAAGGCGACCGACGCAATCGCGCCGCCGCTCGCCAAATTCGTCGATCTCCTCGATGCCGGCCAGAAGGCAAAGCTCGACGCGCTGGCCAATGAGCGCCGTGCCGCGCTTGCGGTCGGCCAGCGCAAGGATGCGCAGGCGCCAGCCGCGTGCGAGGCCGGCTACGATCCCCGCTATGATGTGCAGGCGCAGCGGCAATACGAGCAGCTCGTGCAGCAGCAATGGCCCGCCGGCGAGATCGCGTCCACGCTGAGGCTTGACGACACCGCTCGCGCCCGGTTCGAGGTGCTCCAGGACACCACGCTGCGCACCATGGAGACGCTGAGTGCCTGCCCGTCCAAGACCGAGCTCAAGGCCGAGCCCACGCCCAAGGCCCGCCTCACCGCCGTGAAGGCGCGGCTGGAGACGATGCTGCAGGCAGTGAAGGGCGTCGGCGACGCGCTCGACGATTTCGAGGCAGACTTGAGCGACGAGCAGAAGGCGGGCTTCGAGGCGATCGGGCCGAAGCGAGGGGCGTGATCAGCCGCACGCCCAGTCGAACTTCATATCCCTAAAGTCGAGCTGCGCGTTGCCGCCGCCGAAATTGTAGCCGCCGAAATATTCCTCGAACTCGATGTAGAACGGGCTCATCTCCGGCACCGCCTGGCACGGCCGCATGGTGCCGCCGAGATGGTTGTGCGCGTGATCCTTGCCCCAGTCGTGCAGGCGGAAATTGTCGCGGCTCGGCACGCCGCCGACATAGTAATAGTAGGGCTGATAACCGGTCGGCGGGTTCTGCCTTGTGTGCTCGTCCTGCGGGCCCTTGCCGGCATTGGGATCGGTCGCGCGCGGCACAAGCGCGATCGCGCGGGTCTCGCTGAGATCGGCGCGCGGCTGCGCGGCAAACATCTTTTTTGCGTAAGGCGCGGCGGCCTCGAAGAAGGCACCGGCGCCGCCGACGTCGAGCCAGCGCGGCCGATCTGCCGTCGCAAGCGGAAGCGGTGCCGGTGGCGCCGCGAACGCGCCCTCATATTCGGCTTTGGTCAGCAGCAACGCGGCATATTCGTAGTCGAGAATATCGGTCATGCGCGAAAGCCGCGGATGCGCTGGTCGCGCCGCCACGGCCTCGCGAATCTCGGGATCATCGGGCGCCCCGCCGTCATTGTGATCGGGCGCGGTGGCGAAGAACGAGACCGCAACGATGTCCTCGCCATGCACGCGATAATCCTCCGGCAGCTTCAAGGTGAAGCCGTGCATCAACGGAAAGCCGGTGACGGGATCGAGCGGCCATTGCTCGCTGCTGATGCCCGGCGGCAGGCCAAAGACCCAACCGTGATCGCGCGCACGATCAGCGGGACGGTCCAGCATCTGCAAATCATACGCGCGCGAAGGCAAGGCAAACGCCACGATCGTCTCCATCCAGATTCTGACCTCGCTATCGAGGCGATGGTTAGTCGCAGGGAGGAGGGATGTGGTTCGTGGGAGGGATGTGGGAGATGATGCCATTCTGTCGGTGTTTTGCCCGACGTGTCAAACCACTCTGGCACCCGCGTAAGTCATTGATCCGACAGTCCCCGCCTACTGTGCATGGGGTTGTTTTCGCGGTTTTTGTTGTTGGCTACCCTCTCCGCCGCGCTGCGGACGCATCCACCACGTTCTCCACTTCCTCGCGCCAGGACAAAATCTCCATCGCCAGCACCGGGTGGTTGAACCCCTTGAGCACGAGGTCGTCGAGCGCGCGGGCTTCGACCCAGGGCTCGACGATGCCGTAGACGCGGCGGCTGACGACGATCTGGTTGGCCTTGGCTTCGTCGCACAGACGCGAGGCGAGGTTGGTGACGCTGCCGATCGCGGCATATTCCAGCCGCTGCTCGAAGCCGACCTGGCCGAGCGTGGCATAGCCGAGCGCGATGCCGATGCCGAAGCCGAGCGTGTGCCCGCGGTTGCGCCACTTCTCAGTCAGCGGGCCGATCGTGTCGCGCATCTCCACTGCCATCTGGACCGCGCGCCGCGTGTGGTCCTCGAACTGGATCGGCGCGTTGAACAGGATCATCACGCCGTCGCCGGCATATTTGTCGAGCGTGCCCTCGTATTTGAAGATCAGCTTGCCGAGCGCTGCGTGATATTCGCGCAGCACGTTCATCGCCTCTTCCGGCTCGGTCGCCTCGGTGAAGGCGGTGAAGCCGCGCAAGTCGCAGAACAGCACGGTGACCTCGCGGCGATGGCTGTCGAGCAGCGAGTCATGACCATCCGACGAAGCGATGAGCTGCGCGACCTGCGGCGCGAGAAATCGTTCGAGCCGCTTGATGCGGCTGATCTCGCCGAGCTGCTTCTCGACGCGCTCTTCCAGGGAGCGGTTCCAGTTGCGAAGCTGCTCGGTCTGCTCCTGGAGCTTTGCCGCCTGCTGCTGCACGGTGTTATGTGCCGCGGCGAGCTCGCGGCCCTTGTGATCGACCTCGGTGAACAGCCGCGCGTTGCGCATCGCCAGCACGGCCTGGTTGGCAAAGGTGCGCATCAGGCCGGTGAGGCTTCCGCCGAACTCGCCGCCGGCCCGGCGCAGCACCACGAGCGAGCCGAGCGTGCCCTGCTGGTCGACCAGCGGCACCACCAGCACCGAGTGGAAGCCGGCATCGATCGCGACGTCGCGCAGCGGCTGCTCGGAGGCCCGGTCGAGATCGGCAATCGCGATCGGCTCGCCGCTGTCGGCGGCATCGCTCAGGATGTTCGCGCCTTGCTGGATCGTGACATGCGCGCCGTCGGCCGATTTGTCGATGCCGTTGGATTCGATCAGGTTGAAGCTGCGCGTCTCGGCATCGAAGCCGTAGATCAGCACCGCATCGGCATGGGTGATCTCGATCGCGCGCGCCGCGATGGTCGGTAGCACGGCGTTGAGGTCGAGCGAGGAGGCGACCGCGCGGCCGACCTCTTCCAGCGCCTTGAGCTCGTTGATCGACTGCGCGAGATCGCGGGTGCGCTCCTCGACCTTGGTCTCCAGGTCCGAATAGGTTTCCTGGAGCTGGCCGGCCATGCGGTTGAACTGGCCGGCGAGGTCTTCCAGCTCGTCGGAGGTATGGACGTCGATGCGGTGGCTGAAATCGCCTTCGCCGAGCTTGTGCGCGCCGTCGCGCAGCGCCGTGATCGGGATGATCATGCGGCGGGCGAGCAGCGTGCCGGCGAGGATCGCGACCATCAGGCCCATGCCGATCAACAGCGCGATGCGCACGAGCTGGTCGCGGATCGGCATCAACGCCTGCGTCGTCGGCTGCTCGAACATCACGTTCCAGCCAAGCTTCGGCACGGTGCTGGCGGCGCTCATCACCGCATGGCCGTTGAAGTCGGTGCCTGAGGTGTCGGGCTCGCGGCCGGGCGCAATCGCCGCCGCCACCTGCGGCAGCTTCGACAGGTCCTTGCCGACATCGGGCCCTTTCGACGACGTCGCCAGCACGCGGCCGCGCGGATCGACCACATAGGCGAACGCGGCCTTGCCGACCTGGGCGTCGGACAGGAAGTCGGAGAGGAAGCTGAGGTCGATTTCGGCCACGGTGACGCCGGCATTGAAGCCGGAATGCGCCACCGAGATCGACATCATCGGCGTCCGGTCGGAGAACCAGGCCGGCGCGTAGCTGACGCCGCGGGCAACCGTATCGGTGAAGCGCATGTCTCGGGAGAGGTCGGCATTGCCGCCGGTCGTGGTCGACTGGCGCGAGACGCGCAGCACCTCACGTCCTTCGCCGTTGAGCTGGAACAGCTGGTTGACGACCGAGACCTGGTGCAGGAGCGATGCGTAGTCGGCGCGGCGCTTCTCGAGCGTGTCCTGGCTTGCCCGCGTCACCCAGCTGATCTGGCGCTCGAGCTCGGAGATCGACTGCTCGATCCGCCGGGCGGCTCCTTGCGCCTTGTCGTCGAGCCCGTCGGTCAGCTGGGTCTTGGTGGCGCGATAGGAGATCCAGGTCTCCATCGCGCCGTTGACGGCGAGGACAAACACGACGAGGCCGACGAGGGAGACGACATATTTGGCGAACAGGCCCTCGCGCAGAAACCGTGTCTTGTCTTTCGCTCCCGCCATCCAGATCCTCTCGCGCCGTCATCGACGCCGGCGCTACGGGCCGTACCGGTCCAGGCGCCCTTCTACCACAATTCGGGCCACGGGACCGTCCTGCGACCGGTCGACCGGCCAGCGTGGTTACCCGCTGTCGACGCCGGGCTAGGCCGAAAGGGTCGTGAATTGTCGCAGCCTCATCCCTTTGGATGAAGCGGCGGACGGGGAGGCCGATGTAGGGATTGGCGTGGAGTCCAGTGCGTTGGTCGGCCAATCATCGATTAAAGAGCTGTCGCAGCACGTCGTTCATCGGCTGGCTGTCCTGCTGCACCACCGCCGGGTCGTCCTGGGTCGGGGGCGCGGGAGAGGCCTGCGGAGCGGGGGTGGACGGTGTTGCCGGCAGGCCGCGGCTGCGGCCGGTGCCGGTGCTGGTCCCCGCGCCGCTGGAGAGCCCCTGCTGGATCAAATTGCCGATCGCCTCGCCCAGCGGGCCGCCGAGCGGGTTGTTCTGTCCCGGTTGCTGGGTTTGCGGATTGGCATTGCCGGCCGCGTTGCCGCTGCCCGGCGCTGCGGCGCCGCCCAACCCGAGGCTGCCCAGGAGATTGCCGAGCCCGGCGCCATCAGGGCCGAACAGGCCTTTGCCCATCTCGCGCAGCTTGGCATAGGCGGCGTCCGGATTGTCCAGCATGCCGGCCATGTCAGGGTAGATCCGCGGCTGCGACCAGCTGCCTTGGATCATCACGGGAATGCCGAAGCCGACCGGCTCCGATGTGCGGCCCTGGCCTTCGGTGGTCATCACGAGCTTCGGCTCGACGCGAAAACCCATCATCTTGGTGTCGAGCGCGATGGTGCCGGCGCCGGTCACGCGTACCAGCGGTCCGATCAGATTGAGATCGGTCGTCACCGCCTGACCCTTGTCGATGCGGAAGGACGCCGAGAGCTGCGACAGATCCGTGCTCTGGGCCTCACTGTCCTGCCAGCCGGACAGCGTGCCCGATGTCAGCGAGCGGATCATCTGCGCGATATTGATGCCGCGGATGGCGCCGTCCTGGAAATTGACGAAGGCCGTGCCCTGCATGTTTGCCATCAGCGCGCGCTGGCTGGTGCCGGCGCTGCGCAACGCGAGCTTGGCTTGCAGCTTGCCGTCGATCCGGTCGAACTCGGCAAGGCCCTGGAGCAGCGGCAAAGCGCGCACGCCGACGAGATCGGAATGCATGGCAAAGCTCGGCGCACCGCTTGTGGCATCCAGGATCACCTCGCCCGAGACCTGGCCGTCATAGGCGCCGAGATTGGCGGTGCCCGCCTTCAGCACGCCGCCGGCGAGCTTCGCATCGAGTGCCAGCGGCGCGAGGCGCGCATCGCCGATCACGGCCTCGTTCGCGGAGATCCTGATTTGTGCGTCGACATAATTGAGCCCGGACACGTCGATCGGTGCATTGCTCCAGGGCTGTCCCGACGTGCCCTCCGGCGATTTCGCCACCGGAATCGCGAGCCGCTGGAAGTCGAGATCGACCTTGACCAGGGGCTTGCTCGCAATATCGACCGAGGCCCAGCCGTTGAAGGCGCCGTCGCCGAGCCTGCCGTTCACGCCGTTGATCATCACGACATCGCCGCTCAGCCGCATCTCGGCATGACCGGTGAGCTGGGACTTCAGCACATCAGGCATGTCGATGGCGAAATCCACCGGAATGGTCGGCCGGTCGGCCGGCGGCGCCGGCGTCGACGCCTTGATGTCGAACTTGGTCGGGTGATCGCCGACCCGCGCGGTGCCGGCGATGTCGACCTTGCGGTCGCGGCCAACGACGGCGTCGGCGTTGATGGCGCTGATGCGGCCCTCGACACGGTCGCGCACGCGCGCGAACGCGACTTCGCCGTCGACGACCTTGACGCGGTCGATGGTCGCACCACCGGTGTCGAGCGCCAGCGGCTTCGACGCGGTGCCGGCATTCGGCAGTCGCTCACGCAGCAGCGGCTGGTGGAGCACGGGATGGGTGACGACGAGTTCGCTGATCTTCGGGCTGCCCGACCATACGCTCGAGAGCGACATGTCGGCCTGCACGCTGTCGACCGTCAGGCGCGTGATGCCGCTGCGGTCCTTCGGGTCCTGAAGCGTGAGATCGTTGAGTGTGACATTCAGCGTCGGCCACAGGCTGATCTTCGTGGTGCCGTCGATGGACAGGCGGTAGCCGGTCGCGCTCTCGACCCGCGAGGCAATCGTCGTGGTCAGGAATCCCGAGGGAATCCCGATCACGAGGAGAAGCCCGATCACGATGATGACGGCGGCTATCGCCGCGCCGGCGAATTTCACTGCTCTCATGTCGACTTTCCAACGACGGACAATCGGCGGCGAATCCCGAAGATGACCGTCCTATGCATCCGTCCTTTGCGCCTGAGTTTATCCCCGGACGGGAAGCGGCTCCAAGCACGTAAAAATAGTCAGGGGGTGCTGCAAAGTTATGTGACTTATGACACACTTCCCCGGCGCGGTATTACGCGATCCTGATTTGATGGTTCCAAGCGATTTGCCAGGGAAACTGGCTAAGGAAATTCACAAGGACATTGAAATGAGCAAGCAGGCCGAATTTGCGGTCATCCTGAAGATGAACGCGATGTTCGCCGATCTCGGCGCAGACGAACTCCAGCGGCTGTCGAATCTCTGCCACACCCAGCATCTGGGGAATGGCGAGGTGCTGTTCCAGAAGGGCGATGCGGGGGACGCGCTGTTCGGCGTGCGCCGGGGCCAGGTCCGTATCGAGACCGGCGTCTCCGACGGCAGCCGTCTGACCCTGAACTTCATGGGGCCGGGCGACCTGTTCGGCGAGGTCGCGGTGCTGGACGGCCAGAGCCGCACTGCGGATGCAACCGCAGGGGAAGCCAGTGAACTGTTCGTGCTGCGGCGCGAAGATTTTCTCAGCTTCCTCGAACGCGAGCCGAAGGTCGCGATCAAGATCATCGCGCTGCTGTGCCAGCGCATCCGCTGGCAGAGCGAGCGCATGGAAGAATCCATGCTGCAACCGCTGCCGGTGCGGCTGGCGCGGCGGCTCTGCGCGCTCGCCGCCGATTTCGGCTCGGAGGTCCACATCTCGCAGGAGCAGCTCGGCATCTTCGTCGGCGCGGCCCGCGAGAGCGTCAACCGCCAGCTTCAGGCCTGGCGCAAGGAGGCGATCCTCGATCTCCAGCGCGGCCGCATCCTGCTGCGGAACATGACCAAGCTGACGGCCATCGCGCGGAACGAGTAGGGGATCGGCTAAACCGCTTCGCCGTTCGGACGGCGCGACCGGTGCGCTTGAACGCTTCGTAGCGGAGACGATCTCCTGCGACGCCGGGTTCGCTGACACCGCTCGCTGAACCAGCTTGAGCTGTCGACGTCCGTATCACGGCTACTCCGCCGCGGGTTGTACCACGCCCTTCTTATCCGGCGCCGCGCCGTGATGATCGGCGGTCTCGGCATCCTCGCTGTGCACGATCAGGCGCTTTGCGAATCGCCAGATCAGGGCGCCGAGATCGTCCATCACCATGAACATCGCGGGCACGAACACCAGCGACAGGATGGTCGAGAAGATCAGGCCGCCGATCACCGCGAGCGCCATCGGCGAGCGGAACTCGCCGCCGGCGCCGACCGCGAGCGCGCTCGGCGTCATGCCCGCGGCCATCGCGATCGTGGTCATCACGATCGGGCGCGCGCGCTTCATGCCGGCGTCGATCATCGCTTCCTCGCGCGGCTTGCCGGCCCGGATTGCCTCGATGGCGAATTCCACCAGCATGATCGCGTTCTTGGTGACGATACCCATCAGCATCAGAATGCCGATCCAGACCGGCGTGGTGAGCTGCTTGCCGGTGATGAGCAGGGCGGCGATGGCGCCGCCGATCGAGAGCGGCAGCGAGAACAGGATGGTGATCGGCTGCAGGAAGGTGCCGAACAGCAGCACCAGCACGGCGTAGACCATCATCAGGCCCGCGGTGATAGCAGTGGCGAAGCCGTCGGACAGCTCGTTCAGGCTTTCGGCGTCGCCGGAGGGCGAGACCTTCACTCCCTTCGGTCGGCTCTTCATCACCGGCAGGTCGTAGATCTTCTTGGTCGCGTCGCCGAGTGCGGCGGAGCCGACGAGGTCGGCGGCGACGGTTGCCTGCCGCTCACGATCGTAGCGGTTGATGCTGGTCGGACCCTGGTCGAGCTTGACGTCGGCGATGACCGAGAGCGGCACGCCGCCCTTCTCGCCGCGCTCGCCGAGCGGCACGCGCAGCTGTTCGAGCGTCCTCAGATTACCGCGCGCGGCGTCCTCGAGCTGGACGCGGATCGGCACCAGGCGGTCGCCGACGTCGAACTTGGCGAGCGCGGGCCCGACATCGCCGATGGTGGCGACGCGGATGGTCTGCGACAGGCTTTCCGTGGAGACGCCGAGGCGCGCGGCGAGATCTGCGCGCGGCTCGATGCGCAGCTCGGGCCGCTCGAGCGTGGTTTCCGAGATCACGTTGGAGATCGTCGGAATCCGCTTCATCTGCGTCGCGAGCTCGCTGGCGACGTTGTTGACGATGTTGGCGTCGACGCCGGTCACGACCAGCGAGATGGCGCGCAGGCCGTTCTCGTCGAGGAACCAGAAGCGGATGTCGGGAACGTTCTCCAGCTCCTGGCTGATCGAGAATTCGAGCTCGCGCTGGGTGATGTCGCGGCTGTCCTTGGGCGTGTAGTTGATGATCAGAGAGGCGCGCCGGACTTCCTGGGTGCCCGGCGGGACGCGCCCGCCATCGACGAAGATGCTCTTCACCTCCGGCCGCTTGCGCAGGCGTGCGACGATGTCCTCGGTGACCTTCTCGGTGTAGGCAAGCTGGGTGCCCGGCGGCAGCTCGAGCGCCAGCAGCGAGCGCGCGCTGTCCTGCGCCGGCAGGAAGCCCTGCGGCAGCAGCGTGATGCTCCAGATTGAGGCGGCGAACACCCCGAAGCCGATCAGCACGGTGATGAAATGGTGCTTCACCGACCAGGCCACGATCCTGTGATAGGCCCGCAGCACGCGGCCGGGCGGCGGCTCTTCGTGCGCATGGTGCTTGAGGAAGTAGGCGGCCAGCACCGGCGTGACGAAGCGCGCCGCGAGCAGCGAGAAGAACACTTGCACCGAGACGGTGATGCCGAACTGCTTGAAGAACTGTCCGGCGATGCCCGACATGAAGCTCGCTGGCGCGAAGATCGCAATGATGGTCAGCGAGATCGCGATCACCGCAAGGCCGATCTCGTCTGCGGCTTCAAGTGCGGCACGATAGGGCGACTTGCCCATGTTCATGTGCCGGACGATGTTCTCGATCTCGACGATGGCGTCGTCGACGAGAATACCTGTCGACAGCGTGATGGCGAGGAAGCTGACGAGGTTCAGCGAGAAGCCGAGAAGGTCCATCGCCCAGAACGCCGGGAAGATCGACAGCGGGAGCGAGATCGCGGCAATGATGGTGGCGCGCAGGTCCCGCAGGAACAGGAGCACGATGATGACGGCAAGGATGGCGCCTTCGAACAGGGTCGAGATCGCCGCGTGGTAATTGCCGTTGGTATATTCGACCGAGGTGTCGATCACCTTCAGGTCGACGTCGGGATAGGCGGCCTTCAGCGCGTCGATGCGCTTCTGCACGGCCTCGGCCACCTTCACATCGCTGGCGCCCTTGGATCGCTTGATGCCGAGCGCGACCACCGGCTCGCCGTTGAAGCGGGCGAAGGTGCGGCGGTCGGCGATGGTGTCGGTGACGGTGCCGAGATCGTCGAGCCGGACCTCACCGCCGCCGAACAGCGGGATCATGGTGCCGGCGAGATCGCCCAGTGTCTTCGCGCCCGCAAGCGTGCGGATCGCCTGGTCGTTCTTGCCGATCTCGGCGCGGCCGCCGGCGACGTCGACATTGGTGCCGCGCAGGCTTTGGCTGACATTGACCGCGGTCAGCCCCATCGCCTGCATCCGGTCCGGATCGAGCGAGACCAGGATCTCGCGCTCGACACCGCCGATGCGCTCGACCTGGGCAACGCCGCGCACGCCCTGCAGCGCGCGCTTGACGACGTCGTCGACGAAATAGGAGAGCTGCTCGGGCGTCTTGCCGGGCGAGATCGCGGCATAGGTGACGATCGGCAGGCCGATGACGTCGACGCGCTGGATCAGCGGCTCGGTGACGTTCTGCGGCAGGTTGGAGCGCACGCGCGTCACCGCGTCCTTGACGTCGTTGAGCGCGCGGTCGGTGTTGGTTTCCAGCGCGAACTGGATGGTGGTCACTGACACGCCGTCGGTGATCGAGGAGGTGATGTGCCTGACCCCCTCGACGCCGGAGACGGCATCTTCAACCGTCTTGGTGACCTGGGATTCGAGCTCAGCGGGTGCTGCGCCGAACTGCGACACCACGACCGAGATCACGGGAATGTCGGCCGAAGGCAGCCGCGTCACCGCGAGCTTGGTGAAGGACACCCAGCCGAGGACCAGGAGGATGATCGAGAAGACGACCGACGGCAGCGGATTGCGGATCGACCAAGCCGAGATATTGAGAGCCATCAGCGTACCCGCGTGCGATCGAGTTCATCGGCGAACATGGTCTTGATCTGGTCGCCGTCATGGAGCGAAGAGCCGGCGTCGGCCACGACGATTTCGCCGACCTCGAGGCCTTCCAGAATTTCCGTCGCGCTGTCGGACGACAGCCCGACCCGTACCTTGCGCGTCTCGACAATATTGTTTTTGACGACCTGAATGGTGAGATGGTCGATCGCGGTCTTGGGGATCGAGACGCCGCAGCTTCGCTTGGCGTCGATCGAGGCGCGGGCAAACACGCCGACCTTGAGCGAAGGATTGTTGGTGACGCTGATGCGGACGCGGCCGAGCTGCGTGGTGCGGTCGATTTCGGGCGCGACCAGCCGGACCCGGCCGATCAAATCGGGCGCGTCATCGCGGCTGATGCGCACGGTCGCGCCGGGATTGAGCTTGGGCATGTGCACCGCCGGGACCTGGGCGTCGAGCTCGATCTCGTTGTTGACGGCGATGCGGAACATCGGGCCGGCCTGCGGCGAGGCGGGCGCGCCGACGATGGTGCGTACTTCGGTAACGAGGCCCGGCGCGGGCGCCTTCAGCGAGATCGGGCCTTGCGGGCCGGGTCTTTGCGGCTGGCCGGGGATCTGCGGCGGCGCCGTCAGGCGCGCCAGCTCCTGATTGTCGGTGACCATGGCGCCTTCGGTGACGAAGAGGTCGGTGACCCTGGAGCCTTCCTGGTCGGCGACGACCACGGCCTCGCGGCGCGGCACGAAGAAGCCGGTCACCCGCACGAGGTCGGAGAAGCAGGCGTTGGTCGACTTCGTCACGATGACGAGCGCCTCGCTCGGCGTTTCCTTCGCCTCGGGGCGATGCCGATGCTCGAACAGATAATAGCCGACGCCGAGCGCAACGACGAACACCACGGTTCCGGCAGGCTTGAGATATTCGGAGGCGTTCATCGCCGGATTGTCCTGGCCTGGCTCACGGCCATCCGCACGAGGCCTGCTGAGAGCGTTTCCCTGAAATAAAGCGGCGTCCCGCAAGGCTGCGGGACGCGCTTTTGAAGCAAGACTTTACACCACATCACGACTTGGCACTTCAAAGGATTTGGCACTTCAAAGGATTACGTCGTGCTCTCACTTCGATGCGGTGGTCTTGTTTTCCATGTTGACGACCTGGACGCGACGATTGACCTCCGCCATCGGCTGGGCCGGGTCCTTCAGCTTGCTCTTGCCATAGCCGACGGTGACGAGATCGGTCGCGGCGATACCGTACTTGTCGACGAGGTAGCGCTTGATCGAATCCGCGCGGCGCTCCGACAGGTCCTGATTATAGCCCTCGCCGCCGGCGGCGTCGGTGTGGCCGGCCACCACGAAGGTCGAGCCCTTCAGGTCGGGGCTGGTCAGCGCGCGACCGAGCGCCTGTACCGAGCCGAGCGACTTGGCGCTGATATTGGCCGAGTTGTAGTCGAACGTGATTTCAAGATCGATATTCGGCTTGTCCTTGGCCACCGACGCGATCTCTTCGCGCTCGGTCGACGAAAGCGAGCGCGTCGAGCGGCCGCGCACGGACTGGATCAGCTTGGTTTCCGCCGCACTGGGTGCGGGATCGGCCTGCGGGGCGATCGAGAGGCCGCGGGTCAACGGCTTCTTCGGCGGCGGCGCCAGTGCGCGGACGATCTCGTCCTCGGTAACGTTCTTGCTGTTGCCGTCGTCGCCCGCGAATGCGAGCGGGGTCGTCAGCGACAGAGCGGCGCCGACCGTGATGATGGACAGGATCGCGGTAAATCCCTTTGCAGCCAATCTCATTGCCAGTCCCTCCTGCGCAGCTGACCGCGCGGTTCCAAAATTCCTGCAATGGCCCCCCGGGAAAGGCCGCCTGCGGCATCCGTCCGTTAGTCTTCCCTGGGCCGCCGAGGGTTCGAGGCGTCTGTCGCCTCAACTCAAAAAAATACTAGCGTACTCCGTAGCTTGCGAACTCCTGAACAATGTTCGGGTCCATCGCCTTGGCATTGGCGATGTCGAGCGCGCCTTCCTGCGCCGAGCCGTTGCGCTGCTTGGCAATCCCGCGGCCAAAGAGCGAGGAGGTCAGGCGCGGGTTGATCTTCAGGGCTGCGTCGAAATCGGCGATGGCGTTCTTGACCGCTCCCGATTTCAGATTGACGAGCCCCCGGCTGTCCAGCGCATCGACGAAATTCGGCCGCAGCCGCAGCGCCTCGTTGCAATCCTTCAGCGCGCCCTGGAGGTCGCCGACCACGGTGCGGGTCCAGCAGCGGTTGTTCAGCGCCTCGACGTCCTTCGCGTTGATCCGAAGCGTCTCGTCGAAATCCTTGATGGCCAAGTTGTAGGCGCCCTTGCTGGCATAGACCTGACCGCGCCGGTACAGCGCGTTCACGTCATCAGGATTGGCGGCGATCTTGGCCGTCAAGCCCTTGATGGTCGGATCCTCCGCCAGCGCGGCCGCGCTCGGCCCGCTATCCATGCTCGGCGCGGGGGTGGTCTCGGCTGGTTTCACCGGCGGTGGCGCCGGCGGCAAGGCCGCCTCGACCTGCGGTTTCGGTGAGGGCGCCGGTGCCGGAGCAGGAGCCGGTGCTGGAGCAGGTGCCGCTGCCGTGTCCGCCGGCTTTGGCGGCGGAGGCGGTGCGGGCGGAGCCGGCGGCGGGTTGTTGGCGACAACCGGCGGCGATGGCGGCGGTGCCGTCATCGACGGGCGCGATCCGCCGGCGCCCGGAATGAACGAAAAATCCTCGGCGAGCGACGAGGAGATCCACGGCACCTGTTCGCCGCGCGAGGCGCGGGTGACGCCCATCTTGGTGCGGTTCAGCGTCTCCTCGGCCATCAGGTCGGGGACGCGGATCTCCTTCAGGAGCTCCTGGACGAACAGGCTGTGATCGCCGCCCGCGTCCGAGACCACCGAGGCCAGTGCCGCCGAGTACATGACCAGCGTGCCGTTCGGCGCGATGACCGGCGTCAGGCCGGCCGAGAAGCTGCGGAACCGGCGCTCGAAGGGATTGCGCCTGGAGGCGTCGACCAGCGCGATCTTGACGCCCGCGCCGCGGGTATTGAGCTCGCCGAGCACGGTCTCCAGGCTGAAACCGTCGCGGCGCACGTCGGATTCGGTCCAGATCTGCGCGTCGATCGGCAGCATGTAGCTCTGGCGCGCCGACTGGATGCCGAAACCGCTGAAGAAGATCAGCGCCACCGAGCCCGGCTTGATCTTGCCATAGAGCTTGTCGAAGGCGCGGCGCATGCCGTCGCCGGTCAGGTTCTCCCCGATTTCAACGGAAAAGCCGTCGCGCTTGAGCTCGTCGGCGACGTCGCGCGCGTCGTTGAGCGGTTCCTTCAGCGGGGCGTCCGCGTCCGGATATTTGGCGTTGCCGATGACCAACGCATAACGGTCGCCGGCGGCCAGGGATGGCGCAACCGGGACGAGCGAAACGAGCAAGGGCAGAAGAAAAAGGAAGCGAATTTTCATAATCAGCGCGGTCCAGCCAAAAAGGCGCCGTTACCAGCTTGCGCCGCGGCGACCTTAACTTACGCAATGTGCATTATCAAACCGCGGAAGGGGGGCGTCAACCGCTTGGAGATTCGGCATTATCGCGACAATTGACCGCGATGGCATGGGCGCGCCGGGAGGGGAATAAACGGACTGTCACGGTTGTGCTCGGCGCCATCTGGTTCGACTCTGCGGCAGGATGTTGGAGCAGCCGCGACAAAGAAGATGTGAGGGGTCTCACATAGCAGACTGGACGCTGTCGCAGCCCTCCGGTGTTTGACCTTTGCGGCCGACAATGGCTTGGTGCGCTCGATCGTCCCCGAAGGTCCAACTCAGAAAAGAAAACTATGGGAAGCGCCTACGAAATCTACGCCCTGCGTTATGCGACGATGTCGCCACGCACCCCCAACATGAACTTCCTTCAGCCCGACCCGCATGACAGCGCGGCGCAGGATCTCGACTATTTCGTCTGGCTGATCCGAGGGCAGGGCCGCGAGATCCTGGTGGACACCGGTTTCAATGCCGAGGAGGCGAGCGCGCGGGCGCGCAAGCTGACGCTCAATCCGGTCGATGCGCTGGAGCGCTTTGGCGTCGCGGCGTCGAGCGTTCGCGACATTATCGTGACGCATCTGCATTACGACCACGCCGGCAATCTCGATCGCTTCCCGAACGCGCGCTTCCATCTCCAGGAGCGCGAGATGGCTTACGCGACGGGACGCTGCATGTGCAACGGACTGCTGCGACATCCGTTCTCGGTCGAGCACGTCACGCAGATGGTGCGTCATGTCTATGGCGAGCGCGTCAATTTCTATTCCGGCGACGGCGAGGTCGCGCCCGGCGTCACCGTGCACCGTGTCGGCGGCCATTCCGACGGCTTGCAGGTAGTCAAGGTCGAGACCGCACGCGGGCCGGTGGTGCTGGCGTCCGATGCCGCGCATTACTACGCCAATCTGCAGCGCAAGAGCCCGTTCCCGATCGTCTACAATATCGGCGACATGGCGCAGGGCTGGGAGACGATCGAACGCCTCGCCGGCGATCCTGACAGGTTCATTCCCGGCCACGATCCGATCGTGACGGAGATCTATCCGCGTGCCAGCGACAAGGTCGATGCCTGGGCGCTGCATTTGCCGCCGTCGCGGTCGTTTGCGAAGTGACGGAATCCGGGGCGTGGTGTCAACGAGTGCCGGCAGGATCCCGGCAAGCAACGATATCGCGGGGAGATTTTCGAGCCGCTACCTCCGGCGGAGAGAATACCGCCAGGTATCCTCCGTCCCCTGCGAGCTTATATGTGGCGACCTCGCGATAGCCGACGGCGGTCAATTCGCAGCGCAAGAGCTCAATTGGCGTGCCATGCTTCGACGTCGGAAGCTCAAGATCGACAATTCCGACCCGCGCATCCTGCTTTAGAGCGGCCGCGAGATTGTAGAGGAAGGCATAGGGTTGGGCTATCTCGTGATACATGTGCACGAGGATTGCAGCATCCAGCGAGGAAGCGGGCAGACGCGGGTCGTGTGGTTCGCCGAGGGCGAATTGCACGTTCGTCAACTTCAGACGTTCTGTTCGCGTGGCGAGCTCGATGAGGTAATCCCGCGTGACGTCCTGGGCAACGACAGAGCCGGCGGGGCCGACGAGGTGCGAGAGCCTGACCGTGTGGTAGCCGCTGCCTGCTCCAATGTCGCCCACTGTCATACCTGGTTTCAGTTCAAGAGCACGTGCGATTTGACCGGCCTCATTGAGGGCGTCTCGGCGCTCTTCGGCGGCGCGGCGCGGGCTGACGATCCGTGCAACAGGGCGCTGGGGTGACGGAAACTCGTTTGCAGCGACTCCGGGGGAAGCCAGATAACCTATGTCAGCGGCGTATGCGCGAGTTGCGGCAAACGCCGCAAGTAGCGCCGTTATATAAGCCAGTGCCGTCACGGACCTGCCAAGCTTTCTCAATCGGCCTCCCAAAAGCCGACGTCTGCACCTCTATGAGTACGCGACCTAATACGCCTCTTTCGCGTCGGCCTCTTCGCTGGTCTGGATCAGGTCGAGGCTCTGTTCGATCTTGCCGAGCAGGGCCGAGAGCTGCTTGCGCTCCTGCGCGGAGAGGCAGGCGAGGATCTCGTCTTCCCGCCGCAGCAATTGCGGGAACAGCTCTTCGTACAGCGCGCGCCCCTTCTTCGTCAGTTGCAGGCGGAATTCGCGGCGGTCGGCTTCGTTCTCGACCCGCTCGATCAGCCCCTGGTGCAGCAGCGTGGTCACGGCCCGGCTGATGGTCGATTTGTGCGTGCGGGTGCATTGCGAGATGTACTGCGCGCTACAGGCATCGTTGCGGAAGCCGAGCGTCGCGATCACGCGCCAGGCTGGAATGTCGAGGCCGTGACGTTCCTGATATTCGACCGCAAGCGCGGAACTCACCTCCGCCGCCAGCCGGTTGAGGCGGAACGGCACGAACTTGAACAGGTCGAGCCGTGACTTTGGCCGCAATGAAGCCTCGTCGGCTTCGCGTGCCTTCAGCGCGATGTCGCTGGATGTCCTCGCCAAGGCTTGCGCTCCGAATTCCAGTTGACGGCCGGCCGGCTCCGGTCCAAAATAGTTGCACGTGAGACTATCTAGCAGATCAGTCCTCTCTTGACCAGAGCCGAGGTTAGCGCATGGCGCAGGCCAATACGCAGCAGGCCAAAACCCAGTTCGGCTATCGCCGCCACCCCGACCAGGATCGTCCCGGCCAGAGTACGGCCGAGCATCCCGTGGTGGTCGTCGGCGCGGGCCCGGTGGGGCTGTCGCTCGCGATCGACCTTGCCCAGCGCGGCCAGCGCGTCGTGCTTCTGGATGATGCCGACCGGATCGGCGAAGGCTCGCGCGCGATCTGCTTCTCCAAGCGGTCGCTCGAATATTGGGACCGGCTCGGCGTCGGCGACCGCATGGTCGAGAAGGGCGTGGTGTGGAGCGTCGGCCGCATTTTCCACGGCGAGTCGCAGCTCTACCAGTTCAACCTGCTGCCGGAAGACGGTCACAAGCGGCCGGCCTTCATCAATCTCCAGCAATATTACGCCGAGGCCTATCTTGTCGATCGCATCAGTGATCTCCCTGAGATCGATCTGCGCTGGCGCAACAAGGTGACGGCGCTAGAGCAGCGCAACGATTCCGTCGCGCTGACGATCGAGACACCGGAGGGCGCCTATCGCCTGCACGCGCAATATGTCGTCGCCTGCGACGGCGCGCGCTCCTCGCTGCGGCAGATGGTCGGCGCCGAGTTCGCGGGACAGGTGTTCGAGGACCAGTTTTTGATCGCCGACGTCAAGATGACCGCGGAGTTCCCGACCGAGCGCTGGTTCTGGTTCGATCCGCCGTTTCATGCCGGCCGCTCCGCGCTGCTGCACCGTCAGCCCGACGACGTCTGGCGCATCGATCTCCAGCTCAATCGCTTTGCCGATCCCGTCGTCGAGAAGAAGCCGGAGAACGTGCGGCCGCGGATCGCGCGCATGCTCGGTCACGACAAGTTCGAGTTCGAGTGGATCTCGCTCTACAAATTCCAGTGCCGGAGGATGGATTGCTTCCTCCACGGCCGGGTGATTTTTGCGGGCGATTCCGCGCATCAGGTCTCGCCCTTCGGTGCGCGCGGCGCCAATTCCGGGCTAGAGGACGCCGAGAATCTGTCCTGGAAGCTCGACCGCGTGCTGCGCGGCACCTCGCCCGCGGGCCTGCTCGAGAGCTACCATGTCGAGCGGAGTCTCGCGGCCGACGAGAACATCCGCGAATCCACCCGCTCGACCGATTTCATGGCGCCGAACTCGCATCAGGAAGCGCGGCTGCGCAAGGCGGTGCTGTCGCTCGCCAAGGAGACCGAGTTCGGCAAGCGCATGGTCAATGGCGGGCGGCTCTCGGTGCCGTGCAGCTACGACTCGCCGCTGTCATCGCCCGATGCGGAGGCGTGGCGCGGCGGACCGTTGCCCGGCTGCTCCATGCTCGACGCGCCCGTTGGCGAGCAGGCCTATCTGACCGACGCATTCCGCCGGGGTGGAACGGACTTCACCTTGCTGTCGTTCAGCAATGGCGCGGCGATCGATGCGCCCGATGGCGTCAAGGATATCCGCATCGGTACCGAGGGCGGGCTTGCCGACCCCTCGGGCCTTGTCGCAAAGCGCTATGGCGCCGAGTCAGGTACTGCCTATCTGCTCAGGCCCGACGGCTACGTTGCGGCGCGCTTCCGACATCCGACGCGTGCGGCGATCGCGGCCGCGTTGTCGCGGGCCCAAGGCTTGAATTGAGGATTCGCATGCCGCTTTCAACCAGCTCCAACTTCGCGCGGCCCGACGATGCGTTTCGCGCCATCGTCGAGGCGCACCGCGGCTTCACGGACGAGCAGAGCGCCGATTTCGACGCGGCACTGGTCCTGATCCTCGCCAACCATATCGGCGACATCGACGTGTTGCGGGAAGCGATCGTGCTCGCGAAGCGGCGCATGACCGACGGCCAGCAGCAACAACAGCAACAACAATAACCCCAAGACCTGAGGACGAATTGATGGCGAAGAACTTCGCATCCACCGGCGATCTCTCCGAGAAGAAGATCACCTTCTCAGAGATCGGCACCGATCTCTATGCCTTCACCGCGGAGGGCGATCCGAACACCGCGATCATCGTCGGTGACGACGGCTGCCTGGTGTTCGACGCGCAGTCGACGCCGGCGATGGCCAACAAGGTGATCGAGCGCGTCCGCACCGTCACCGACAAGCCGATCAAATATGTCGTGCTGTCGCACTATCACGCCGTGCGCGTGCTGGGCGCCTCCGCCTACAAGGCGCAGGGCATCGTGGCCTCGCAGGAGACCTATCGCCTCATCGAGGAACGCGGCCAGCAGGATTGGGATTCCGAATATGGCCGCTTCCCGCGGCTGTTCCAGGATGCCGCGAGCATTCCAGGCCTGACCTGGCCGACGCTGACCTTCGAAGGCGAGATGTCGATCTATCTTGGGAAGCGCGAAGTGCGCCTGATGCAGCTCGGTGCCGGCCACACCTCCGGCGACATCGTCGCGTGGGTGCCGGATGCCGAAGTGATGTTCTCCGGCGACCTCATCGAATATCACTCGGCCTGCTATTGCGGTGACGCGCATTTGCGCGAGTGGCCGCTGACGCTGAATGAGATCCGCAACTTCAATCCCAAGGCGATCGCGCCGGGCCGCGGTGATGCGCTGAAGGGCACGGCCACGGTGCGCGAAGCGATCGCGATGACGCGCGACTTCGTCACCTCGCTCTATGGCGCGGCCGAGATCTCGGTCGCCAGGGGACGCACGCTGAAGGAATCGATGGCGGCGACGCGCGAAGTGATGGACCCGAAGTTCCACAGCTTCGCCATCTACGAGCACTGCCTGCCGTTCAACGTGTCGCGCGCCTATGACGAGGCGTCGGGGATCGACGACCCCGTGATCTGGACCGACAAGCGCGACCAGGAAATGTGGGCCGCCCTGCAAGGAGGAGGATAGTCATGAACGTCAACACCTCGCCTGATCAGATCATTCGCAGCTCGGCACAGGTCACGCCGGGCTACATGTCCGGCTTCGGCAACAGCTTCGAGACCGAGGCGCTGCCGGGCGCGCTGCCGATCGGGCGCAACTCGCCGCAGCGCTGCGCCTACGGGCTCTACGCCGAGCAGCTTTCCGGCTCACCCTTCACCGCGCCGCGCGGCACCAATGAGCGCTCCTGGCTCTATCGCATCCGCCCCTCGGTGAAGCATTCCGGCCGCTTCGAGAAGGCCGATGCCGGCCTGTGGCGCTCGGCGCCCTGCCATGAATACGATCTGCCGATCGCGCAGCTGCGCTGGGACCCGGCGCCGATCCCGAAGGAGGACATGACCTTCCTTCAGGGCGTGCAGACTATGACGACCGCCGGCGACGTCAACACGCAGGCCGGCATGGCCGCGCATGTCTATCTCATCACCAAGTCGATGGTGGATCAGCATTTCTACAATGCCGACGGCGAACTGATGTTCGTGCTCCAGCAGGGCAATCTGCGCGTCGTCACCGAATTCGGCCGTATCGACGCCGAGCCCGCCGAGATCGTGGTGATCCCGCGCGGCGTCAAATTCCGCGTCGAGATTCCGAACGGTCCTGCACGCGGCTATCTCTGCGAAAACTACGGCGGCGCCTTCACGCTGCCGGAGCGCGGGCCGATCGGCGCCAATTGCCTCGCCAACGCGCGCGATTTCCTCACGCCGGTCGCGCATTACGAGGACAAGGACACGCCGACCGAGCTCTACGTGAAATGGGGCGGCTCGCTGTTCAAGACCACGTTGCCGCATTCGCCGATCGACGTCGTCGCCTGGCACGGCAATTACGCGCCCTATAAATACGATCTGCGCACCTTCTCTCCCGTAGGCGCGATCGGGTTCGATCATCCCGATCCTTCGATCTTCACGGTGCTGACCTCGCCGTCGGAGACCGCGGGCACCGCGAACATCGACTTCGTGATCTTCCCCGAGCGCTGGATGGTGGCCGACAACACCTTCCGCCCGCCCTGGTATCACATGAACATCATGAGCGAGTTCATGGGCCTGATCTACGGCGTCTACGACGCCAAGCCGCAGGGGTTTGTCCCGGGCGGCATCTCGCTCCACAATTGCATGCTGCCGCACGGCCCCGACCGCGATGCCTTCGAGCACGCCAGCAATGGCGAGCTGAAACCGGTCAAGCTGACCGGCACCATGGCCTTCATGTTCGAGACCCGCTACCCGCAGCGCGTGACAGCGCATGCCGCGACGTCGTCGACGCTGCAGGACAATTACGCGGACTGCTGGACGGGACTCGAGAAGCGGTTCGATCCGAACAAGCCGTGACGGTCTTCCCCTCTCCCCTTGTGGGAGAGGGTGGCATAGGCGGCCTCTGGCCGCCGTCTCTTAAGAACGCCGATGCTTTGCATCGGCTATGGCGTAGCGGCGAGACGGGTGAGGGGTCTGTCTCCGCGAGCGAACCTCTCTCATTTGGACTCGCGGATAGAACCCCTCATCCGGCGCTTCGCGCCACCTTCTCCCACAAGGGGAGAAGGAAAAAAGGACCGAGCGAAAAGTGACAAAGCACCCCAACGACCCCAGCCTCCGCTCCTTCATCGACGTCGATCCTGCCTCCGACTTCCCGATCCAGAACCTGCCCTATGGCGTGTTCTCGACCTCGGCGAATCCGACCCCGCGCGTCGGCGTCGCGATCGGCACTTATGTGCTCGATCTCTGGGAGCTCGAGCAGGACTCGCGGCTCGACATCGGCCCGCTCGGCGTGTTCTCTGGTCCCTCGCTCAATCCGTTCATGGCGCTGGGACCGAAGGTCTGGACGAAGACACGCGCGCGGATCAGCGAGCTCTTGCGCCACGATCATCCGGAGCTGCGCGACAATGAGGAGCTGCGCAAGCAGGCCCTGGTGCCGATGCGCGATGCAAAATTGCATCTGCCGTTCGCGGTTTCCGGCTATACCGATTTCTATTCGTCGAAGGAGCACGCCACCAATGTCGGCGTGATGTTCCGCGGCAAGGACAATGCGCTGCAGCCGAACTGGCTGCACATGCCGATCGCCTATAATGGCCGCGCCTCCACCGTCGTGGTCTCCGGGACGAAGGTGAAGCGACCGCGCGGCCAGCTGAAGCCGCCGAATGTCGAGGTGCCGAGCTTCGGGCCGTGCAAGCGGCTCGATTTCGAGCTGGAGATGGGCGTCGTGGTCGGCCAGCCCTCTGCCATGGGCGGCATGCTGACCGAGCAACAGGCCGAGGAGATGATCTTCGGTTTCGTGCTGCTCAACGACTGGAGCGCGCGCGACATTCAGCAATGGGAATATGTGCCGCTCGGCCCGTTCCTGGCAAAAGCGTTCGCGACCTCGATCAGCCCGTGGGTGGTGACGCGCGAGGCGCTGGAGCCGTTCCGCCTGAAGGGACCGGAGCAGGAACCGGTGCCGCTGGATTATCTCAAGCAGGCGAAGCCGCAGAACTATGATCTCGAACTCGACGTCTCCTTGCGCGCGGCCGGCGCCAATGCGCCCGCCGGCATCAGCCGCACCAATTTCAAATACATGTACTGGTCCTCGGTGCAGCAGCTCATGCACCACGCCTCCAGCGGTTGCGCGATGAATGTCGGCGATCTCCTTGGGTCCGGCACCATCTCCGGCCCGGAGAAGAACCAGCGCGGCAGCCTGTTGGAGATCAGCTGGAACGGCACCGAGCCGGTGGAATTGCCCGGCGGCATCAAGCGCTCGTTCCTGGAAGACGGCGACAGCCTCGTCATGCGCGGCTGGTGCCAGGGCAATGGCTACCGGGTCGGGTTTGGCGAGGTCGAGGGGACGATTTTGGCGGCGGAGTAGCCGCGCGTTGCGGTGTCGTAGGGTGGGCAAAGCGAAGCGTGCCCACCATTCCGATCATAGTTGCGGAGACATGGTGGGCACGGCACTAAGGCGCCTTTGCCCACCCTACGAGACCTATCGCCTCTCCGGCGGCACATCCCGCACCCGCGCGCAATGCGCCGCGACATCCTCCGGGCTGTATTTCAAATGCACCCGCTTGTCGGACGGCACGTGTTTGGTGACGCACACGCCCGGCCGCCATTCCTGCGTCGGCCTGATCGGGCGCGGCGCAAAGCCGCCGCCGCAATTCGGGCAGACGTTGGAGAGTTTCGTCTCCACGCAATCCGCACAGAACGTGCATTCATAGGAGCAGATCCGCGCATCCGTTGCATCAGGCGGCAGGTCGCGGTCGCAATATTCGCAGTTCGGTCGAAGCTGGAGGGCCATGGCTGAATCTCCGCAGATTGGCTTGATCATCGCAGACGGCGCGTGAAGCGCGAATGCCGTAGTTCCCTCGATTTCAGCCAGCCTTCAAATCCTTCAGCGGCAGCCGCGAGCTTTCCTTGAGCCTGTCGAGCACGATCGAGGAGCGCACATGCGCCACGCTCTGGTGCGGCATCAGCACGTCGTTGACGAGATTGGAGAGACCCTTGAGATCGCGCAGCACGGCTTTGAGCACGTAATCGGCGTCGCCCGTCAGCGAATAAGCTTCCTGGATCTCGTCGATGCGGTTGACCAAGGCGCGGAAGCGTTTCGAATTGTCCGGCGAGTGGGTCGCGAGCCCCACCTGGATAAAGGCGATCACACCGAAGCCCAGCGCTTCGCTGGAGAGATCGGCGTGATAGCCCGAGATCACCTTCTCCTCCTCCAGCCGCATCCGCCGCCGCGAGCATTGCGAGGCCGAGAGACCCGCGAGATCGGCGAGCTCCTGGTTGGTGAGGCGGCCGTCGTCCTGGAGCGCGCCCAGGATCTTGAGGTCGAAGGCGTCTACGGAGATCATGCGTCATTTATCCATTTCATGCACGGATCGTGCATATGATAGCCAAAACGCGTCCCGTTTGCACGCTCATTGCACGCCCGGTGAAGGATAGTTCATGGCAGCAGCAATTGGAGAGCACCATGGGTCCGTTTCCGCACGATGCACCGCCGGCCACCGTCACCGCCGACAATCCGATGGGCACCGACGGGTTCGAGTTCGTCGAATATGCGCATCCCAATCCGGAAGAGCTGCACGCGCTGTTCAAGCTGATGGGTTATGCGCCCGTCGCCCGCCACAAGAGCAAGAAGATCACGGTCTATCGCCAGGGCGACATCAACTATCTCGTCAACGAGGAGCCCGGCACCCACGGCTTCGACTTCGTCGCCGCGCACGGCCCCTGCGCGCCGTCGATGGCGTTTCGCGTGGTCGATGCGAAGGCGGCCTATGACCGTGCGATCGCGCTCGGCGCCGAGCCTGCCGATGTGTCGTCGGCGCAGAAGACGCTCGATGTGCCCGCGATCAAGGGCATCGGCGGCAGCCTGCTCTATTTCGTCGATCGGTACGGCGCCAAGGGCTCGGCTTATGACGCCGAGTTCGAGTGGCTGGGCGCCCGCGATCCCAAGCCGGTCGGCGCCGGCCTGTTCTATCTCGATCACCTCACCCACAACGTCCATCGCGGCCGTATGGATGTGTGGACGGGCTTCTACCAAAAGCTGTTCAACTTCCGCCAGATCCGCTTCTTCGACATCGAGGGCCGCGCCTCCGGCCTGTTCTCGCGCGCGCTGACGAGCCCGGACGGCAAGATCCGGATTCCGATCAACGAGGACGCCGGCGAGTCCGGCCAGATCGAGGAATATCTGAATATCTATCGCGGCGAGGGCATCCAGCACATCGCCTGCGGCTGCCGCGATATCCACGCCACCATCGAAGGCCTGCGCGAAGCCGGCCTGCCCTTCATGCCGTCACCGCCGGAGACCTATTTCGAGCGGATCGATGCGCGCCTGCCGAAGCACGGCGAGGACGTCGCGCGGCTCCGGACCAACGGCATCCTGATCGATGGTGAGGGCGTGGTCGATGGCGGTCAGACCAAGGTGCTGCTGCAGATCTTCTCCGCCAACGCGATCGGCCCGATCTTCTTCGAGTTCATCCAGCGCAAGGGTGACGATGGTTTTGGCGAGGGCAACTTCAAGGCCCTGTTCGAATCGATCGAGGAGGATCAGATCCGGCGCGGCGTGTTGAAGGTGGATACGGCGGCGTAGGTCGCTGCGTTCGGGCACACTGCCGTAGGGTGGGCAAAGCGCAAGCGTGCCCACCACTTTTATCAGGATTGTGGAGAGATGGTGGGCACGGCGCTTCGCGCCTTTGCCCACCCTACGCGATCTTTGCCGAGGCTAGATCTACCTCTTCCACGCAGCCATCACCGCACCAATCTCCGCGCCCTCCGGCTCCCGCACCGCCGACGGCGTGCGTGAGAACCGCGGCGCGGGCGCGGGCTGCTTCACGCCGTGGCGTTCGAGGAAGACGTTGCGGGCGACCATGTGCGGATGCTCGGTCGCTTCCGACATGGTGAGCACCGGCGCGAAGCAGATGTCGGTGCCTTCCATGATCCTGCACCAGTCCTCGCGGGTCTTGCTCCTAAACACGGCCTGCAATTTCTGCTTCAGCGCGGGCCAGGCCTTGGGGTTCATCTGCGCGTCGAAGTCGGCATCGGTCAGGCCCGCGTGCTCGCGCAGCAGCGCGTAGAACTGCGGTTCGATCGAGCCGATCGAGACGAAGTGCCCGCAGGCACATTCATAGACGCCGTAGAAATGTGCGCCGCCGTCGAGGAAGTTCTGGTTGCGCCCCTCGCTCCAGCGGCCGATCGTCTTCATGTCGAAGAAGAACGACATCAGCGATGCCGCGCCGTCGCACATCGCGGCGTCCACGACCTGGCCCTTGCCGGACCTTTGCGCTTCGAGGAGGGCGGCGAGAACGCCGACGACGAGATAGAGCGCGCCACCGCCGAAATCGCCGACCAAATTGAGCGGCGGCACCGGGGCTTCCTTGGTGCCGATCGCGGCCAGCGCGCCGGTGATCGAGATGTAATTGATGTCGTGGCCGGCGGCGTTGGCGAGCGGGCCTTCCTGGCCCCAGCCGGTCATGCGGCCGTAGACGAGTTTGGGATTGCGCGCGAGCACGACGTCGGGCCCGAGTCCAAGCCGCTCCATCACGCCGGGACGAAAGCCCTCGACCAGCGCGTCGGCGCTGGCAAGCAGGTCGAGCACCTCTGCGATCGCCGCCTTGTCCTTGAGGTCGAGCTCGATCACCTTGCGGCCGCGGCCCGCGACCGACTTCATGCTCTTCTTCGCACCGACGCGATCGAGCGTGACGACATCGGCGCCCATGTCGGCGAGCATCATGCAGGCGAATGGGCCGGGTCCGATGCCGGCGAATTCGACGACACGGAAACCCGAGAGCGGGCCGGAGGTGCGGACGGAGGAGGTGGGCGCTGGTTTATCGAGCACGTTGTTGTTTCCTCGGGTCGCCGGCGAATTCCGGTGGTCCGGCAATCGCCTTTGACGTTCCTCTTTGGGGGCGAGTTAATTGGCTGATTAACTTTTCTCGCCTTCATGTCCGCGAGGCAAGCGGTTTTCATGCATGGGCGCATAATAAAAGCGGCGCGCATTGCTGCGCGCCGCGGAAGATTTGTGTTGAGGCGCTAAGGCGCGACGCGCTGTCGCGCTTTATCGACGCGATCAGCCCGCGGCGGCCACCGCGCGCTGCGCCATCACCTTGACGAGGTTGGCGCGGTATTCGGCCGTGCCGTGGATATCGGCCAGCAATCCGCTCGCCGGAATGCTGACATTGTCGAGCGCCGACGGCGACCAGTTCGCCTTCAGCGCGGCTTCGATCGCGGGGACCCGCATCACGCCGCTCTGCGAGGCGCCGGTGGCGGCAACACGGATCTCGCCCGACTTCGTCTGCGCGACGAACACGGCGGTCAGCGCGAAGCGTGAGGCCGGATGCCGCATCTTTTCGTAGCCCGCCTTCGCCGGCACCGGGAACGACACTGCGGTGATGATCTCGCCGTCTTCCAGCGCCGTCGTGAACAGGCCCTGGAAGAAGTCCTCGGCCGAGATCGACCGCTTGTTGGTCTTGACGGTGGCACCGAGCGCCAGCAGCGCGGCCGGATAATCCGCGGCGGGATCGTTGTTGGCAATCGAGCCGCCGATCGTGCCGCGATAACGCACGGCGGGATCGCCGAGCACCGAGGTGAGATAGGCGATCGCGGGGATCGCCTTCTTCACGTCGGCATTCTGCATGATGTCGAAATAGGTCGTGCCGGCCTTGATGGTCAGCACGTCGCCCGAGAGCTCGACGCCCTGCAGCTCCTTGATCTTGCCGAGGTCGATCACGTCGGACGGGCTGGCGAGCCGCTGCTTCATGACCGGCAGCAAGGTCTGGCCGCCGGCGAGGAATTTCGCCTCACTGCTCTTGCCGAACAGGGCGACGGCCTCGTCGACCGAGGAGGGGCGATGATAAGTGGTCTGGTACATCTTGTTGCTCCTCTCAGGCCGCGTGGATCGTGCGCCACACCCGGTCCGGGGTTGCGGGCATTTCCAGATTGTTCTTGCCGATCGCATCCGTGATCGCGTTGATCACGGCCGCAGAGGCGCCGATCGCGCCGGCCTCACCGCAGCCCTTGATGCCCAGGGGATTGCCCGGGCACAGCGTCGTGGTGTGGGAGAGGTTGAACGAGGGCAGGTCGTCGGCGCGCGGCATGGAGTAGTCCATGAACGAGGCCGTGACGGGCTGGCCGTTGGCATCGTAGATGGCGTGCTCGAGCAGCGCCTGCCCGATGCCCTGGGCAAGGCCGCCATGGACCTGTCCCTCGACGATCATCGGGTTGATCAGCCGGCCGAAATCGTCGGCCGCGACGAAGTTGACGAAGGAGGTCTTGCCGGTGCCGGGATCGACCTCGAGCTCGCAGATGTAGGCGCCGGCCGGGAAGGTGAAGTTGGTCGGATCGTAGAAGGCGCTTTCCTTCAGGCCCGGCTCCATCCCGTCAGGCAGATTGTGCGCGGTGTAGGCCGCGAGCGCGACCATCGGGAAGGCGATCGCCTTGTCCGTGCCGGCCACCTTGAACTCGCCGTTCTCGATGACGATGTCGCCCTCGGACGCTTCGAGCGCATGCGCCGCGATCTTCTTGGCCTTGGACTCCATCTTCTCCATGGCCTTCAGGATCGCGGTGAGACCGACGGCCGCCGAGCGCGAGCCGTAGGTGCCCATGCCGAACTGCACCTTGTCGGTGTCGCCATGGACGATCGAGACCTGGCTGATGGGAACGCCCAAGCGTTCCGCAACGAGCTGGCAGAACGTGGTCTCGTGACCCTGGCCGTGGCTGTGCGAGCCCGTCAGGATCTCGATGGTGCCGACCGGGTTGACCCGCACTTCGGCGGATTCCCACAGACCAACGCCGGCGCCGAGGCTACCGACGGCCTTCGACGGCGCGATGCCGCAGGCCTCGATGTAGCAGGACACGCCGATGCCGCGCAGCTTGCCGTCCGCCTTCGCCTTGGCCTTGCGGGCTGCGAAGCCGGCATAGTCGATCGCCTTCATCGCGGCATCGAGCGAGGCATTAAAATCACCGGTGTCATAGGCCATGATCACAGGCGTCTGGTGCGGGAACTGGGTGATGAAGTTGCTCCGGCGCAGTGCTGCCGGATCGACCTTGAGCTGCCGCGCCGCCGTCTCCATCAGCCGCTCGATCAAATAGCTCGCCTCGGGGCGGCCTGCGCCGCGATAGGCGTCGACCGGCGTGGTGTTGGTGTAGACCCCGACCACCTCGGCATGGATCGCCGGGATGTTGTACTGGCCCGACAGCAGCGTCGCGTAGAGATAGGTCGGGACCGACGAGGAGAACAGCGACATGTAGGCGCCGAAATTGGCGTAGGTCTTCACCTTCAAGCCGGTGATCTTGTTGTTGGCATCGAACGCCATCTCAGCATGGGTGACGTGGTCGCGGCCATGCGCATCGGTGAGGAAGGCCTCGGTGCGGTCGCCGGTCCATTTTACCGGACGGCCGACCTTCTTCGAGGCCCACAGCGCCACCATCTCCTCGGGATAGATGAAGATTTTTGAGCCGAAGCCGCCGCCGACGTCGGGGGCGATCACGCGCAGCTTGTGCTCGGGGGCGATGTTGTAGAACGCCGACAGCACGAGGCGGGCGACGTGCGGGTTCTGCGAGGTCGTATAGAGCGTGAAGTGCTCTTCCGCCGCGTCATAGTCGGCGATCGCCGCGCGCGGCTCCATCGCGTTCGGGGCGAGGCGGTTGTTGGTGACGTCGAGCTTGACCACATTGGCGGCCTTGGCGAAGGCGGCATCCGTCGCGCCCTCGTCGCCGATCACCCAGTCATAGACCTGGTTGCCGGGGGCTTCGGGGTGAAGCTGGGCTGCGCCGGCCTTGATCGCGGCATGGATATCGGCGACTGCCGGCAGCTCTTCATAATCCACGACCACGGCTTCGGCCGCGTCGCGCGCGAGGTTCTTGCTGTCGGCGATCACGACCGCGACGGCCTGACCGACGAAGCGCACGGTTTCCGGCGCCATCGCCGGCCATGCGCCCATCTTCATCGGGCTGCCGTCCTTGGAGGTGATGGCCCAGCCGCAGATGAGATTGCCGACCTTGTCGTCGACGATCTGCTGTCCCGTGAGCACGGCGACCACGCCCGGCATGTCGAGCGCGGCGGATGAATCGATCTTCTTCACCTTGGCATGCGCATGCGGGCTTCTGATGAAATGGGCATGGGTCATGCCCTGCAATTTGATGTCGTCGACGTAACGGCCTTTGCCGGTAATGAAACGCTTGTCTTCCTTGCGCACGACGCGCGCGCCGATGCCTTCAACACCCATGTCTGGTCCTCCCGACCGGAAGTTTCTTTGACTGCGCTTTCCCTCGAAAGCGGCAGCGGTGGTTCTTTATTCGAGGCGCGCCGATTTACTCGGCCGCCTGCGAGACCTTCATGCGCCCGGCTGCGTCCAGCACGGCCTTGACGATGTTGTGGTAGCCGGTGCAGCGGCAGATATTGCCTTCGAGCTCTTGGCGCACGGTGGGCTCGTCGAGCTGGCCGCCATGGCGGTGCACGATGTCGATCGCCGACATGATCATGCCCGGCGTGCAATAGCCGCATTGCAGGCCGTGATTGTCGCGGAAGGCGGCCTGCATAGGGTGCAGCTCGTCGCCCTTGGCGATGCCTTCGATGGTGGTGACGCTGGCGCCGTCGGCCTGGCCCACCAGCATGGTGCAGGATTTCACCGCCCGGCCGTCCACGTGTACGACGCAGGCGCCGCACTGGCTGGTGTCGCAGCCGACATGGGTCCCGGTGAGATTGAGGTGATCCCGCAGGAGCTGGACCAGCAGCGTGCGGTCCTCGACGTCGACGGCAACGGCCTTGCCGTTCACCGTCAGTTTGACTGTAGACACGGAACATACCTCCCCGGATTGATTTTGATTGTTTCTAATTAGAGACCGCCGCCCCCGGACATTGCAACTAGGATTTTGGTCACGCCGGTCATGGAAAAGTCATCGATCCCGACGAGCGGGCAATGACTTGGGCCGGCGAAGCGGGTCGACCGCCGCAAAACGGCCGGCCCATGTGGGATGCCAGCCGTCATCCCATCCGGTCGGCTTTTGGCCGATAAGGCCCCGAATTGCACGAGCCTGCCGAATTTACCGCCCTTTATCCATTGTGCCCTAGTTTTGCGCATCCGGGTCTGGAGGCGGGGCGCCTCCGGATCACGGCTGAATAGAAAATGGGGGTTGGAATGTCCGGGCGTATCGCGTCGCCGTCGAAGCGTACAATATTTCCGACCCTCCGGTTCCGCGCCAAGATCATCCTCGGCTTCGCCGCGGTGCTGGTGATCTCCGCCGGCAGCATGGCTTTCTCTTATTTCGGCTTCGAGCGGGTCTCGGCCGGGGTCGGGTCGTACCGCAGCAGCGTCACTGAGGCCGATCTCGCCCGCAACATCGACCGCGAGCTGCTCGCCTACCGCTCGGCCGTCCGTTATTTCGTCGTCACCGGCAAGGAGGACGATGCCAAGGCGGCGCTGGACGCCGAGACCGGCCTGAAGAGCGCCATCGATCAGGCGGTCAAGAGTGCCCAGAAGCCGGCGCGGCAGGAGGGCCTCAACAAGCTCGCCAAGGAATTCTCCAACTTCTCCGCAACCTTCGCCAAAGTCCTCCAGGCCAAGCGCGACAGCGCGCTGCTGGTGCAGAACCAGCTGACGCGCCAAGCCAATCTCCTGAAATACAAGCTTGACGATATCGGCAACAACGCCTCCGATTCCGAGGCGCAGTCGATCGAGTTCGGCACCAAGCAGGTCAACGCCCAGTTCCAGACCGCGAGCGCCGCAGCCACCAATTTCGTGCTGACCTCCGACCAGGCGATCGCGACCAGCGCGCTGGCGCGGCTAAAATTCGTCGAGAATTCGCTCGGCGCGGTCTATTCCATGGACGACAAGATCGTCGCCGGCCTGAAGGACGCCAAGACCATCCTCGTGGCCTATCGCGAAGCGCTGGAGAAGCTGATCGCCAACGCCAACATGGTGGATGAGCTCGTCACCGAGATGAGCGGTTCGGCCGGCGCGATCCTGCAAGGCGCCACCGCGATGAAGGCGGACCTCGTCGCCGAACAGCAGCGGCTGGATTCGGAGTCGGAAGCGACCATCGGACGGACCGAGCAACTGGTGCTGATGCTGGCCGTCGGCGGCACGCTGCTCGGCGCGATCCTCGCCTTTCTGCTCGGCACCGGCATCTCGCGTCCGATGATCGCGATGTGCAAGGCGATGCGCGAGCTTGCGTCGGGCAATTTCGAGGTCGTGCTGCCGGGCCTCGGCCGCAAGGACGAGATCGGCGAGATGGCCGGCGCGGTCGAGGAATTCAAGGTTCAGGCCGTGGCCAAGGCCGAGCGCGACGCCGCCGCCAGCGAAGCCCAGAACAAGGAATTGGCCACCGCACGCCGTTCCGAGCTGATTCGCTTCGCCGATGACTTTGAAAGCGCGGTCGGTGCCATCGTGTCGAACGTGTCGGCTTCCGCCGTGCAGCTCGAATCGGCGGCTTCCACGCTGACCCGAACCGCGGAAACCACGCAGACCCTGTCGAGCCAGGTTGCCGGCGTGTCCGAGCAGGCCTCGAGCAACATGCAGTCGGTCGCAACCGCCACCGAAGAGCTCTCGGCCTCGGTCGAGGAGATCGGCCGCCAAGTCCGCGATTCCAGCCGCATCGCGGAAGCTGCGGTGGTTCAGGCCAAGGAAACCGACGGCCGGATCGGCAAGCTGTCGCACGCCGCCCAGCAGATCGGCGAGGTGGTCAAACTGATCACCGCGATCGCCGAGCAGACCAACCTTCTGGCGCTCAACGCCACCATTGAGGCGGCGCGCGCGGGCGAGGCCGGCCGCGGCTTTGCCGTGGTCGCCAGCGAAGTGAAGTCGCTGGCCAGCCAGACCGCGAAGGCCACCGACGAGATTTCCTCGCACATCGCGGGCATGCAGGGCGCGACCGCCGAATCGGTCGCCGCGATCAAGGAGATCGGCGCCACCATCGGCAAGATTTCGTCGATCTCGACCTCGATCGCGAGCGCCGTGGAAGAGCAGGGCGCCGCGACGCAGGAGATTGCCCGCAGCGTCCAGACCGTCGCGCAGGGCACCCAGACCGCCGCCACCGACATCGGCCAGGTCAACCGTGGCGCCGCCGAAACCGGCTCGGCCTCGGAGGAGGTCCTGAATTCGGCCAAAACCCTATCTAGCGAAAGCACGCGCCTGCGCGCCGAGCTCGACCGGTTCATGGGGAATATCCGGGCGGCGTAGCTGCGCTACGCCTGAGGCCCTCGCGGTCGCGCCACTCTCGACTGTCGTCCCCGCGTTCGCGGGGACGACAGGCTCGGCCGCGTCACCTAACCGCAAGTTGCGACGCCATAAATTTACCGCCGCTTATCCTTTGCACTCTACCGTGCTCACGAGTCAGGAAGCGGGCTGCTTCCGGGCTGCGCCTGGTTTTCCGCGAATGGAATGGGGTGGGGAATGCCCGTCAAGTCGACGCCGAACACATCGAAGCTCTTCACCCTGCGTTTTCGTGCAAAAATCATCCTCGGCTTCGTGGCGGTGCTGGCCATCCTCGCCGTCAGCATGGCTTTCGCCTATTTCGGCTTCGAGCGGATCCAGGCCGCCGTGGCCTCCTACCGGGCCAGCGTGTCGGAAGCGGACCTTGCACGGACCGTGGACCGCGAGCTGATCGCCTATCAGGGACTGGCGCGGGCTTATACGCTGACGGGTGCGACCGATGACGAGACCGCGGCCAAGGCCGCCGAAGAGAATCTGAAGGGCGCGATCGCCAAGTCGGTGGCGGCCACGACCGGCGCGGCGCGCCGCGAGCAGGTCGGCAAGCTCGAGGCCGAATTCCAGCGCTTCACCAAGGTGTTCGGTGAGATCATCACGCTGACGCGCGAGAACAACAAGATCGCCGCCGACGAGCTCAACAGCGTCGGCAACAAGATCCGCTTCAAGTTCGACGATCTCGCCGATACGGCCGCGCTGGCAGGGCTGAACTCGGTTCAGACCACGGCCAAGGACGTCACCTCGCAATATCTCGCGGTCTCGACCTCGGTCAGTGCCTTCGTCGCCAAGCCGGAGCCGAAGACCGCCGACGGCGTGATCGCCCGCATCAAATTCCTGGAGACGCTGCTGGTCTCGATCTATGCCAACGACCAGAAGATCACCGACCGCGTCACCGAAATCGGCAATCTGCTGAAGCAGTACCGCACCTCTTTCTCGAAGCTGACCGAGAACGTGAAGATCATCGTCAAGTTGAACGGCGAGATGACCAAGACGGCGGCGGGCATTCTCAAGCTCTCGGCCGAGTTGCGGTCCGATCTGACCTCGGATCAGCAGCGCATCGAAGCGAGCACCAACTCCACCATCACCGAGACCGAACGGCTGATGCTGATGATGGCGCTCGGCGGCCTCGCCATTGGCGCCGTGCTGGCCTTGATGCTCGGCAACGGCATCTCGCGCCCGATGATCGCGATGTGCAAGGCGATGCGCGAGCTTGCGTCCGGCAATTTCGACGTCGTGCTGCCGGGCCTGGGCCGCAAGGACGAGATCGGCGAGATGGCCGGTGCAGTCGAGGAATTCAAGGTTCAGGCCGTCGCGAAAGCCGAGCGCGACGCCGCCGCCAGCGAAGCCCAAAATCGCGAGCAGGCCGCAAGCCGCCGCTCCGAGCTGATTCGCTTTGCCGATGATTTCGAGAGCGCGGTCGGCGCCATCGTCTCCAACGTCTCGGCCTCCGCCGTGCAGCTCGAGTCGGCGGCCTCCACGCTGACCCGCACCGCCGAGACCACGCAGAGCCTGTCGAGCCAGGTCGCCGGTGTCTCCGAGCAGGCCTCCAGCAACATGCAGTCGGTCGCAACCGCGACGGAAGAGCTCTCGGCCTCGGTCGAGGAGATTGGCCGCCAAGTCCGCGATTCCAGCCGAATCGCAGAAAATGCCGTGGTGCAGGCGAAGGAAACCGACGGCCGCATCGGAAAACTCTCCCATGCCGCGCAGCAGATCGGCGAAGTCGTCAAGCTGATCACGGCGATTGCCGAGCAGACCAATCTTCTTGCGCTCAACGCCACCATCGAGGCGGCGCGCGCGGGCGAGGCCGGCCGCGGCTTCGCCGTGGTCGCCAGCGAAGTGAAGTCGCTGGCCAGTCAGACCGCGAAGGCGACCGACGAAATCTCCTCCCACATTACGGGGATGCAGGGCGCGACGGCCGAGTCGGTGGCCGCGATCAAGGAGATCGGTGCGACCATCGGCCAGATCTCGTCGATCTCGACGTCGATTGCGAGCGCCGTCGAGCAGCAGGGCGCCGCGACGCAGGAAATCGCGCGCAGCGTCCAGACCGTTGCGCAGGGCACCCAGACCGCAGCCACCGACATCGGCCAGGTCAATCGCGGCGCCGCCGAAACCGGTTCGGCCTCGGAAGAGGTGCTGAACTCGGCCAAGACCCTATCTAGCGAAAGCACGCGCCTGCGCGCCGAGCTCGACCGTTTCATGGGGAATATCCGGGCGGCGTAAGTTCGCTGCCGCAACACCCTCGGCTGTCGTCCCGGACGAGCGCGCCCTTAAGCGCGCGCCGAGCCGGGACCCATACCCCGAGGGAGAAGTTGCGGCGCGACGCCGGCAACTCCGAGTCTTCGCCAAATCACCCCGTGTGGCTACGGGTCCCGGATCTTCGCTCCGCTCCTGACAACGCCGCGCGTTGCCAAGAGCTGCACTTGTCCGGGACGATAGCTCTGGGACGACAGCGGAGTGAGAAGCGCGAGACTCATTCCCTCCCGCACGTCCGCTAAGCTCCACCTTCGTGCGCTCCAGGTTTTGCGCGAATGTGTCGTCTTTCTGACGCGAGCCATGCGTCAATTCCTTGCGGCTCCATCCGAAACGGACGGCCTCGATGGGTGTTCCCGCGGGAACCCGCCTTTGCCGCAGGCGTTGTCGCAGGTGGCAGGCGGAATGCCGCACCTCCATGATCGGAACGCCCCCGTCCACACCATGTGAACCGGGGCCGCTTCCATTGGTTAGACCCAGCAACGCGATGGAATTGCAGCAAAGCCCAGCGCTGAATTCTGGACCTGCAGTCTCTGCGGCGGTCGCGGCTGACCGCATCATCGAGACCAGCATTCCCGCGCGGCTCGATGCGCTGCCGTGGAGCGGCTTTCATACCCGCGTCGTGCTGGCGCTCGGGATCACCTGGATCCTCGACGGGCTCGAGGTGACGCTGGCCGGCGCGCTCTCCGGCGCGTTGAAGCAGAGTCCGTCGCTGCAATTCTCCAATCTCGATCTCGGTATCGCCAATTCCGCGTATCTCGCCGGTGCGGTGCTCGGCGCGCTCGGCTTCGGCTGGCTCACCGATCGCATCGGCCGCAAGAAGCTGTTCTTCATCACACTGGCGCTTTATCTCTCCGCGACTGCCGCGACCGCCTTGTCGTGGAATGTCGCGAGCTACGCGCTGTTTCGTTTTCTCACCGGCGCCGGCATCGGCGGCGAGTACACTGCGATCAACTCGACGATCCAGGAACTGGTGCCGGCGCGTTATCGCGGCTGGACCGATCTCGTCATCAACGGCAGTTTCTGGATCGGCGCGGCGATGGGCGCGGTGGCGGCCATCGTGCTGCTCGATCCCGCATTGGTCGGTCCCGATCTCGGCTGGCGCCTCGCCTATCTCATCGGCGCGACCCTTGGCCTTGTCGTGCTGTTGATGCGGATGTGGATTCCCGAGAGCCCGCGCTGGCTCATGATCCACGGCCGGCCCGACCAGGCCCACGCCATCGTGGACGAGATCGAGCGCTCGGTGATCGGGCATGACCAGCACGCGAGCGACGGCCGCTTCACGAAAATCCGACTGAAGATGCGCGACCACACGCCGATCAGGGAGGTCGTGCACACGCTGTTCTTCGTCTATCGTCAGCGCTCCCTGGTCGGCCTCGTGCTGATGAGCGCGCAGGCGTTCTTCTACAACGCGATCTTCTTCACCTTCGCGCTGGTGCTGACCGACTTCTACGGCATCAGCGCCGAGCATGTCGGCTGGTATCTCCTGCCGTTCGCCGCCGGCAACTTCCTCGGGCCGCTGCTGCTCGGCCGCCTGTTCGACACGCTCGGCCGCCGCGTCATGATCACGTTTACCTACGGCGTATCGGGCGTGCTGCTGGCGCTCTCGGGCTATCTGTTCTCGATCGGCGCGCTGAGCGCGCAGGGGCAGACCATTGCCTGGATGGTGATCTTCTTCTTTGCCTCGCCCGCCGCGAGCGCCGCCTACCTGACCGTCAGCGAGACGTTCCCTCTGGAAGTGCGCGCGCTGGCGATTGCGGTGTTCTACGCAATCGGCACCGGCATCGGCGGCGTGATCGGGCCCGCGCTGTTCGGCGCGCTGATCGACACGGGATCACGCACCAGCGTGTTCGCGGGCTATTTGCTGGGGGCCTTCCTGATGATCGTGGCTGCGATCGTGGCGTGGCGCTACGCCGTCGCCGCGGAACGCAAATCGCTCGAACAAATCGCGCGGCCGCTTGCCTTTATGGAGTAGACTATGAAATCGGAACTCGCGGAATTGGATCAGAAGCGCCCCATGGTTGACGAAGAAGCGCCCGACGCGGTGCCGGTGCCGCATGCGCTCGTGCCGCATCTCGGCGAGACCGCGATCCTGCTCGACATCGACGGCACGCTGCTCGACCTGATGCCGACGCCGCGCGAGGTGTGGGTGCCGCCGGGCCTGTCGGAAACGCTGAACCTGTTGACCGAGCGCACGTCCGGCGCGCTGGCGATGGTGAGCGGTCGCTCGCTCAACGACATCGACCTGATCTTCGCGCCGGATGTGTTTCGCGCGGTCGCCGGTCACGGCGCGGAAATGCGCCTGTCGGTGGGCGATGAGGCCGACGACGTGCACGCGCCGCCGATGGACAAGGAGCTGAAGCGGCGCCTGGCTGCGATCGCCAAGCTCAGCCCCGGCATTCTGCTCGAGGACAAGGGCTATTCGCTGGCGCTGCATTATCGTCTCGCGCCGCATGCTGAGAAGGCGATCTTCGAAGCCGTCTCGCTGATCCGCGCCGATCTGCCCAATGCGCCGATCGAGGTGCTGCCCGGCAAGTTCGTTTGCGAGATCAAGCATTCCGGTTTCACCAAGGCGACCGGCGTGCGCGAAATGATGAAGCATGAGCCCTTTAAAGGACGCCGCCCGATCTTCATCGGCGACGACGTCACCGATGAGACCGTGTTCGCGATCATGCCCGACATGAACGGGCTCGCCTTCTCGGTCGGCCGCCGCGCCATCGGCGTCAACGGCCATTTCGATGAGCCGAAGGATGTGCGCGCGTTCCTCGCGCGTCTGCTCGACGACACAAGGTTGGAATAAGGCACCGACACCTCGGGGCCACATTGTCGCTCACGTCGTTCGCTTGCGCGCGCAATTCATGCTGGGCAACACAGTCACGAAAACTGACTTTGTTGAGCGAAACCGCCGGGTTCCCAGCAGAAAAACTGGTTCCAACGCATGTGCCTGATTTTGGTTTCATTTCGTACAAATGATGGACAGGAACCATATTGATGAACAGCAGTTAAACGGGTTGGAATGAAGGAGGGGACGACCTGTGAATTTAGTCGTCGTTTCAAATCGAGTTGCGCGCGGTAAACCCAACGAGCCGATGACGGGCGGCTTGGCTGCGGCATTGCTTCCCGTGGTGGAACATTCGGGTGCTATCTGGGTGGGTTCGTCGGGCCGTGTGCGCGACGGCCATCAGAAGGAACCGTTCGCCGAGATCGAAGCGCTCGGGTCGGGTGCGATAGCGACGCTGGATCTGCCGGCGGCGCATTACGGCGGCTATTACGAAGGTTTTGCCAATTCGGCGCTTTGGCCGGCGCTGCATTCGCGCAGCGATCTGATCCGCGTCTCGCGCGATGATTATGTCAGCTATCGCGAGGTCAACGCCTTCATGGCGCGCGCCTTGATGCGCTTCCGGAAAGCGAAAACGGCGTTCTGGGTGCAGGATTATCATTTCCTCGCGCTCGGCGCGGAGCTGCGCGATCTCGGCGTCGATGATCCGATCGGCTTCTTCCTGCACACGCCGTGGCCGGTCGTCGCGGTGATGCAGGGCGTGCCCAATCATCGCGAACTGATCACGGCGATGCTGGCCTACGATCTGCTCGGCTTCCAGACCAATGAGGATTGCCAGAATTTCCTCGGCTATGTCGCGAGCGAACTCGGCCTCGCCGTCGAAGACGGCGTTGCGATCTCGCAGCATGGCCGTACGCGTTGCGAGGTCTTTCCGATCGGCATCGATGCGGAAAAGTTCGCGGCTTACGCGGCGAAATCGGCCTCGCATCCCGACGTGTCGCGGCTGCGCCGCAGTCTCAACGGCGAGCGGCTCGCGATCGGCGTCGACCGGCTCGACTATTCCAAGGGTCTCGTCAATCGAATCAGCGCGTTCGACCAGCTCTGGACCGAGCATCCGCAGTTTGCACGCAGCATCTCGCTGCTCCAGATCGCCAACCCCTCGCGCGGTGCGATCGAGGCCTATGGCAATCTCCAGAACGAGGTCGCGCGTCTCGTCAGCGACGTCAACGGCCGCCACGGTGAGGTCGACTGGACGCCGATCCGCTACCTGAACAAGGGTTTCAGCCAGGCCGTGCTTGCGGGTCTCTACCGCACCGCGCAGATCGGCGTGGTGACGCCGCTGCATGACGGCATGAACCTCGTCGCCAAGGAATATGTCGCCGCGCAGAACCCGGCCGATCCCGGCGTGCTGGTGCTGTCGAAGTTCGCCGGCGCCGCCAACGAGCTCGAAACGGCGCTGCTGGTCAATCCGCACGATATCGACGGCATGGCCCGTGCGATCGCGGTCGCGGCCGCGATGTCGCTCACCGAGCGCAAGATGCGCTGGGACGCAATGATGAAGACGCTGCGCGGCCACACCATCCAGCAATGGTCCGCCGACTTCGTCGCCGGGCTGGAGAAGTGCCGGACCGAGAAGGCCGTCGTCGCGCCGCTCGACGCCCAGCCGCCGCAGGCACTACGCTGGCTGAAGTCGGCGATATCAGGTGTAAGGTTGATTTAAGCTCTCTTGCTCTCCCCGTTCTCGCGGGGAGAGGTGCTCAATAGCAATACGACACCCCGTCCAAAATCGCGCATTGCCGCTTGTTCGGCGCGTTGGGATCGTCCAGCGGCACCATGCCCTTGCCCTGGCCGACGAACACGCCGGGTCCGACATGCACCGAGCTCTTGTTGCCGATGATCACGCTCGGATGCGGCGAGGCGTTCGAGCGCGTCCCGTCCGGCCAGATGATGGCATCGCCCGAAAGCACCCCGCGTCGCCCGTCGTCGCAACTCACGTCGACGCCCTGCCGGGTGCAGACCTGCGCCGAGGCCGGCGCGGCAAAGGCAGAGCCAAGGGCCGAAATCAGGCCCAGCACGGTGATGGTCTTGCGGATGGTCATGGCGCCCCCGGTCGTGTTTGGCGGTCTTGAGTGAATCGTCGCGCCAAACCCGCTTCCGGTTCAGCCATTGGGCGGTTCCGGAGCGCCAGCTGGCGCCGGATATTATCTTTCAAATACAATATCTTACGGAAAATTCACCCGATTTACCCGCGATCCCTTGCAAAATCATCGGCTCCCCTTCAAGAGAGGGCGCTCCGGAGAGATGGCCGAGTGGCTTAAGGCGCACGCTTGGAAAGCGTGTGTGCGGGAAACCGTACCGTGGGTTCGAATCCCACTCTCTCCGCCAGCTCCTATCGAATGTTAGGTAGATCTCTGTTTTCGACGGTCGACCCCCGGATTGCTTCTGGGCGCGGCAGGGGTTGGAAAGCGAGATCCTTTCTGAATTCGGTCGAGAGCCGAGCTTAACTGCGCTTGCCTCTGTTTCTGCAGCCTTCACACCCGTGCGCTGTCGTTACCGGTGGCGCCTGCTCCGACGGCGCCCGGCGCGGTGCCGAAACGCCGGCGGAAGCCGCGCGCAAAATGCGTGTAGTCGCGAAAGCCGCAGGCGTAGGCAATATCGCTGAGAGGCTGACCTGTCTTCATCAACGCGCGGCGTTCGATCAGACGCGCCGCATGATCCAGACGGGCCGAACATATGTGGTGACCGCATGTCGACCCACGGACCGTGAACAGCTTCTGCAAATAGCGCAGTGAAATTCCCGCCTCGGCAGCCACCTCCCGCGGAGAGATGTCCGGATCGGCAAAGCGGTCCTTTATGATGCCGCAGACGCGCATGAACAGCTTGTCGTTGTGACGCGAGCCAAGCGGGGCGGGAGGTGCAAACAGTGCACCGAGGAGATCGTAGACCACCAGATGCATAAAGTTATCAGTCGACGCGAACGCCGGTTCTGCATCGCTGATCGGGTCAAGAGCGAGTTGACAAAGCAGACGTGACGCTTGCGCCTGCCGAGGACCGCACACGCCACCTTGCGGTTCGAAGCCGAGATGCGACGCCAGCTTCTGGCGCGGCACTTGCACACCAAGCCATCGCGCGCTGTCTTGGGCCCGCGAGATGAATGTCACGGGCTTTGTGGAATCGAGCAGGACGACATCGCCAGCAGTGATATTTACGACTCTGTCGTTGTGAATGATAATCGATTCGCCGGTATCCTGCACTGTGACGAAATAGTACTCCATGTTGTCACGGCGAATGTCCTGTTCCGTCCGCTCAAGGCGGGTAGCGCTGCAGGTGAGATCCACTGCAGCGAATCCGAAGACGCGCCGCGTGCGCACCTTGCTGGCGAAGATGTTGGTTTCGCGAGCAGGAGTAAACCATCCCCAATCCTCGCGCATTGCAGCTCGGAAACCGTCATAATCCAATTCTGGAGCGCTGAGAAAATCGTCGTTCGGGCGCATCATCACCTCCACGGGTCTTGGTAAAACGAGTCTTGGCAAGCCTAATCGCACGGTTTGTAATGGCCCGCGCCGAAACCACGGGCAGACGTTTGATCAAGCTAGCGTGGCCCGGGACGGGTCCCACTCAACTCTGCGTCACGCCAAATCACGCCCCCGAGATCGTGTCAGCATCGCCGCGAGGCGCGCCAGGCGGTGCGCGTTAGTACGGATGATTGGGCGCGATCGCCTCACGACACCTGCGGTCCAGCCGCCTAGATTCCGATCCTCGTAGTCGCGCTTTGACGAGAATCGGAGACGACAATGATTGCAGAAGTTCAGAATACAATGACGCTAACGGGAAACCGGGCTCTTGTGACCGAGCAGGCAACGCAAAACGAGTCCGATCCTGCCTTGGGAGTTGGGCGGCATGGAATTCCGGTTCCGCTTCATTGTTTGCCAGTGACGGATGCCACCGTTCTTGAGTTGTACGAATATGTTTTCGCGCCCTGGGTGAAAATGCTCGGCCTTCGTGAGTTCAAGGTCTGCCCGGGCATCGTGTCCGCGATGCTTCCACAAAATGATGCGCTTAAATTGTCAAGCTGTGCGGTATGTGGCCAGGCAATTATGGCGGCCATTGACTCGGTTGCATCACTGTCTGTGGGCACGACGGGGCGCATCACTAAAGGCACCGTGTATCAGCACACTCACTTCCTGCGTCCAGCCGTCAACGATGACTATCATGTAAGAGCAGAAGTATTGCGCTTTGGCAAAGCGTCGGCCTTCACGGAAACCCGCGTTTCGTTTGCGTCTACGGGAACGTTGGTTGCACACGCCAGCCTGGAATTCGCCTTCTGACTCGCATCCAAGGATTCATCACCCCAACCCGCCGCTCCCGACGTCCGTTCAAGCTCGTTCTCGGACATCCCGGTCGCGGTACCCCGCCAGTTCCTGACCAGCCATACCGGCTGATCATCTCGCATTGACCCGCAACCCTCACCACCGGAGGCAAACCATGACCAGGACTATTCTCATCACCGGCACATCGAGCGGCTTCGGCCGCGAAACCGCGGAAAGGCTGGCGCGCGACGGCTATCGCGTGTTCGCCGCGATGCGCGACATCGCCGGCCGCAATCGCAGCCACGCCGACGCGCTGCGAAGCCAGAAAATAGGTGTCGTGGAACTCGACGTTACCGATGACGGCTCGGTCGATCGCGCCATTGCTTCTATCCTCGCCGAGGCCGGCAAGATCAACGTGCTGGTCAACAACGCCGGCATTGCGTCGGTCGGCGTGACCGAAGCCTTCACGGCGAATCAGGCGAAGGCGATCTTCGACACCAACGTCATCGGGCTCCTCCGCGTTACGCGGGCAGTGCTGCCTTCGATGCGTCGGGAGCGCGAAGGCCTCATTATCAACATGGGTTCGGTCCTCGGCCGGGTGACGTTCCCCTTCGTCGGCATCTACGGCGCGAGCAAGATGGCGATCGAAGCTTTGACCGACAGCATTCGGCTGGAGGTCTCCCAACTCGGCGTAGACGTGGTGGAAGTTCAGCCTGGCGCTTACCCGACAAGCCTGTACTCGAGCATCCAGAGGCCTGCCGACGGCGACATCACGAAGTCCTACGGCGAGGTCGGCCAGATTCCCGACGCCATCTACAAGACCTTCACGTCAATGCTGCAGGGAAAAGATGCTCCGAAGCCTCATGACATTGCCGAGGCCGTCGCCAAGCTCGTCGGCCAGGCGAAGGGCAGTCGCGCCGCTCGGACGGTGGTGGGCACGTCGTTCGGTGCTGACAAGATCAATGCCGACATCGCGCCCGTCCAGAAGGCCGTCGTCGACGGTCTGGGCCTCGGGCATCTCGAAGAACTCGCGTGATGGAGCGTTCCGGGTCGGCGCCTGCCGTCGACCCGTCCTCACGCGGCAGCATGCTGGCGGGCGCGCCCTGCCAGGAATACGCCCTCGAAAGAAGCCAGGACGAATATCGCCAAAGCCTAACAAGGAGAACTTAAATGCCTCTGTGGCATATTTACTGTCCGGAGAATGCGTACTCAGCCGAGGACAAGCGCGCGCTTGCGACGCGTATCACGGACCTCTACGCGGGGGTCGGCTTGCCCCGGTTCTATGCAAGCGTTGTCTTTCACGAATTGCCAAGGAACTCGTTCTTTATCGGTGGAAAGGCAGCGAACGATTTTGTCAGGATTTGGATTGATCAGATTGCTCGCGCAACTGCTCCCGAGCGGCGAGCGTGGTGGCTGGAGCGCGTCAACACTACGCTCAATCCCTTCACACGCGAGCGGGGTTATCGCTGGGAGGTCCACATTGACGAAACGCCAATCGACTTCTGGACCATCCAAGGAATGAAGCCGCCTGACCCAGATTCCGAGGCTGAAAAGCACTGGGTCAAAGAGGACCGCCCGTCAGCATATACCTGAGTGTGGGCGCAGCCTTCAGCGAGCCGATCGCGGCGATGGTTATCAATCCGCCAAGCTTCGGCGGCGCGAACGCCTAAATGCCGAAAGGCGCCGCGCGGACGTAATATCGCCCGGCCGGCTCGTCGCAGTGTTCTTCAGCCTCGACGCTTTACAGTTTTATGTCGCAACCCAAAGGAGATCGCTATGCCGATCCGTAGCATGTTTGTAGCCGCAGCATTCGCCTTGGCCTCTCTGGAGGCCGCCCACGCCGATGGCCTGCGTCCGATTGATGGTATGAGCATCGACCTCGGCGAAGTGTCCGGTGTCACCTACTACACCGTCGGGCGCGACGGATTCCATGTTGTCACGACCCTCGCACAGGGCATGGCGGGAACACCGATCCGTATTGTGTCTGTTCTTGCACCGGGTCAGCGTGTGGCTTTCTCAACACCGTACCAGGCAGATGCGCTCGAAATCAGCCGGAACGGCGACAGCGTGCTCGTCCGCAAGGTGAAATCGGTTTCGAACTAAATTTCGAGCGAATTGGCGCCTTCTCACGATGATTCCAATGCGGAAAGGGGCCGGGCGGACGCAATACCGCCCAGCCGGCCCGCCGCAGTGCTCTTCAGCCTCGACGCTTCACAGGTCTTGCGTCGCAACCCAAAGGAGATCGCTATGTCGACAATCGGACGAGACGATCATATGAAGATTCTCGTCGTCTCGACCCCCGGGACCGGCCATCTCAATCCGCTACTGGCGATCGGCCGTATCTTGATCGCGGAGGGCCACGAACTTGCCTTTTTGACGGGGACCTCCCTGCGTAGCCGTGTCGAACGGTTCGAAGCAAGATTCTATCCGCTCCCCGAAGAGGCGGATCTGACTGCGCAGGATGTCATCACGTCCGACGAGATGAAGGGCGTACCGCCCGGGCCACAATGGTTGCGCACATTAGTCGAGCGCTTCTTCGTCGATACCATTCCCGCTCAGTATAGCGGCGTGCACAAGGTCTTGCGGGAATTCCCTGCCGACATCATTATTGGCGACGATATGTTTTTTGGTGTCCTACCCATGCTGGTAGGACCGCGATCGAAACGCTTGCCTATTGTTCTTTGCGGCACATCCGTCTTGCACTGGCAACGCGAGGACAGAGCGCCGGCTTTTGCGGGTTTGCCGCCCGCGGCCACCCGAGCACACCTCGACGAATATGCTGCCTTCGCGCGAGAACACGACAAGATCGTCGACGGGCCTCTCGGCCTTTGCGTCAATCGGTACCTGAAGGACCTGGGCGTTGGATCGGTGTCGAAGCCTCTCTTCGAATCGGTCGTAGAGCTTGCAGATGCCTATATGCAGTTGACGGTACCGCGTTTTGAATTTCCACGCGATATCCCTTCCTCTGTGACTTTTGTCGGCACCCCTCCGATTATACCCAATCAGGTCCCGCTTCCGGCGTGGGCGCACGAACTGGACGGCTCGCGCAAGGTCGTGCTTGTGACGCAGGGTACGGTGGCAAACCACGATTTCGACCTTCTGATCGCGCCGGCGCTTGCGGGACTCGCGAACGAACCTGACTTGCTTGTGGTCGCCACAGCGGGCGGTCGCGCGGTCGGCGACATTCCTGGCCCAATTCCCGGCAATGCGCGTCTCGCCAGCTATCTGCCGTTCGAGTGGCTTCTGCCCAAGGTCGACGTGCTCGTCACCAACGGTGGATATGGGAGTGTCAACCAGGCGATGAGCTTTGGAATTCCGCTTGTGACCGCAGGGTTGACGGAAGACAAGGCGGACGTGAACGTGCATGTGGCATGGTCCGGTGTCGGAATCAATCTTGCGACCAACAATCCGACACCACAAGCGTTGCGCGAGGCCGTGCGCGTCGTGCTCGACAAACCGGACTATCGTTCGGGTGCCTCAGCTATGGCCGACGAGTTCAAGACGATCGACACTCGCTCCGAAATCCTGCGGATCATCAACCAAGTCGCGCAAGGGTCGAATGAGATAAGCGACCCGGGCGGCACCACGGTCGCTAAGCAAGGTCGACGTGTCGCCGCCAATCGGTGACTTGCTTCCGCTCCCGGGAAGGATGGAAGGTTGATTCTTCCGTCCTTCGTCTGGGAGGCGATCGATATCTCCGCGGACACGCGCCGCATCTGACGACGCGCGGGATCAGCAACGTATCGGATATTCAACCCATGCGTATTCAACCCGCATCGTTTGCCTTCACGCTGTTGCTGGGCCTTCTTGCCTCAGTTCCGTATTCGGGCATTGACATGAGCTTACCGGCACTGGCGGCCACTGGCGCCGCTCTCGGCGCGCCGCCCGCGGATGTCGGCTTTACGATGAGTGTTTTCATGCTCAGTCTGGCGACGGCGCCGCTTGTCTATGGGCCGGTATCCGATCGGTACGGTCGCAGGCCCGTCGTGGTATTCGGCGTCACGCTCTTTGTCGTCGGCAGTCTCGCTTGCGCGCTCGCCCAATCATTACCGGTGCTGCTGGTGTGCCGCTTCGGCCAAGGCTGCGGCGCGGCCAGCACAACGTTGACGTTTGCAATCATCCGCGACCTGTTCGAGGGGGATAATGCGCGTGCGAAGATGGCCAACGTTGTCATTGCCATAAATGTAGTCACATTGATCGCGCCGACCGCTGGCGCGGCTCTACTGGCGCTGGGCAGCTGGCGCCTGATTTACACGATTCAGTTCGTAATGGGTCTGGTTTTGTTGATCGCATTGGTCACCGGCTTTGCCGAAAGTGCAAAGATCGATCAGACCAATCGCCTTGCACCATCAATCATTGGCCGCAGCTATCTTCAAGTCCTGAGGCATCCGATCTCGTTCGCATACATTCTGGTCGGTGCAGCCGCCGGCGGGACCGTTATGGCTTATGTCACCGGGTCCTCCCTGTTCTTCATCAACAGCATGGGGCTACGGCCTAATCAGTATGGCCTGATTTTCAGTGCGTGCTCCGGATCGGTCATGGCCGGGGCTTTCCTCGATCGCCGGCTCGTCGCTTGGAACGTCTCACCAGCTTATGTGCTGATGAGGGGTTTGACAGTCTCGGCGGTGGCTTCAGGGCTATTGCTTGCCACGACACTGGTCGGCTGGGTACCGCTACTCCTTGTTGTTTCACTTCTGGTCGCTGTTGGTCTTGCCTTCGGATTGACCATACCGAACGCCATCCGCGCGACGATGCATCCGTTGCCGCAGATCGCCGGCGCGGTAGGCGCTGTGTCCGGAAGCATTCAGATGATGGCAGGCGCCGTCTCAAGCGGGCTCGTTGCGTGTCTTTACGACGGACGATCAGCGCTATCGATGGCCGCGGTCATGACGCCGTGTTCGCTTCTGGCGCTGGCCTCTTATCTGCTGATTGCCCGTCCCGCCGAGCGTCGCGTTTTCGCAAGTTAGCGTCATGCCCGCGCTGGATGGCCTCGATCACCTTCGGCGACGATGACTGCCATGCGCGGAGGCTTCGCTCGTTCCAAGCCGATCGGAACTAAACCCTAGCGAAAGGACGAGATCCATGAGTAACGACGAGACTGCGGTGCCAACGGGAATTTCCCTGACCCACTTGGATCCCGTCTTTCGGGAGCGGCCAGACGAATATCTCGATATGCTGAGGTCGCGCGAGCCGGTGCACCAGGACCGGATGTTCGATCGGGTGGTGCTGACCCGTGCGGTCGATGTCGATGCCGTCATGAATAATCGCGAACTGGCCTCCGATCCACGGAAATCCCGCCCGGGTTCGTTCTCTCGGGTGCAACTGAAGGTGGATGAGACATTTCAGCCGCTCATACTGCATATGGATGACCCGGACCATAAGCGCCTGCGCTCCCTGGTCGTCAAGGCGTTCAACCAGGTCGCGGTCGATGCGATGCGCCCGCGTATCACTGAGGTCGCATGCGGCTTGCTGGACGACATCGACTATCCATCCTGCTTCGATATTATGGAGGCTTATGCCCGACCGTTGCCGACGATCGCCATCGCGCTGATGTTGGGCGTCGATACCGCCCGCTGCGACGACTTCAAGCAGTGGTCTGACGGCAAACTACAGATGTTCAACCCGCAACGCACGCCGGAGCAGGAGGCCATCCTGGCATCCTGCAATGCTGCTCTCACCAGCTACTTCGCTGAGGTAATCCAAAAGCGTCGTAAGGAACGACGGGCCGATCTGATAAGCAGCCTGATCGACGCCGAAGAGGACGGCGAGCAGCTCGACGAAGCGGAGATCACAAACGTTTGCCATAGTTTGCTCTTTGCGGGCAACGTGACGACGACTGATCTTATCGGTAACGCCGTACTAGCCCTGCTACAGCATCCCGGTGAACTCAGCAAACTGCTCGCTAATCCGAGCCTGGTTCGTAGCGCCGTCGAGGAAGTGTTGCGCTATGACGCGCCAGTCGTGCAAGGCACTCGGATCGCAACCGAAGCGATGCAGATCGACGGGTGCCCGGTCGCGGCGGGGCAGACGATCAATGCCGTGCTCTACGCAGCGAACCACGACTCAGAGGCGCATCCCGACCCAAAGCGGTTTGACATCGAACGGCCGGATAAGCGTCACATCTCATTTGGCGGCGGCGCCCATTTCTGTCTTGGCGCGCCATTGGCCCGGGCCGAGGCACAGATCGCTCTTTCGGTGCTTTTCGAGCGGTTCCCGAAGCTCCGCCTGAGTGCCGAGCACCCCTTGGAGCGCCGGACGATGCTCAACTTCAATGGATTAGAAGCGCTTTGGGTGCGCGCGGACTAGCACTGCGTTCCAGTCACCATGAGCCTTTGTCCCCCACGGCCGACCTGATGGCGCTCGCAAGCCCCATCAGCAGTGCGGACCGTCGCATTTCACCGAACATGCTCACACCCGATCTACTTGAACTAGGAATAGCCGACCATGAAAGAAACTATTCTGCGCTCCGGCATCGACCGTCGCACCCTGCTCACGACGTTGGCGCTGCTTCCAGCCCTATCCGCGCCGCCCTTATCCGTCTCCGCGTTGGCCCAGACCGCTTCGAGCGGCCCATTGCCATCGTGGAATAACGGATCCGCCAAACAAGCGATCCTCGACTTCGTCCGAGACACGACAGACCGAGCAAGTCCGAAGTTCGTGCCTCCCGAGGAACGCATTGCCACTTTTGATCAGGATGGCACGCTTTGGGTGGAGCAGCCGATTTATAGCCAAATGGTGTATTGCCTCGACCGGGTCCCGGTGTTGGTCGCGCAAGAGCCGGCGCTAAAGGACGTTGAGCCATTCAAGACGGTGCTCTCGGGAAACCGGGAAGCGATAGCCGGGCTTTCGATGCGAGACCTCGAAAAGATCGTCCTTGCCACGCTCGCCGGCATAACAACTGACGAGTTCGAGGCCGAAGGAAAGAAATGGCTTTCCTCCGCGAAGGACCCACGCTGGAAGCGGCCCTATACCGAACTCGTCTACCAACCGATGCTGGAGGTGATGACCTACCTGCGGGCGAATGGCTTTAAGACCTACATTGTCACGGGCTTCGGTCAGGATTTTGTGCGCCTGTATTCACAGCAGGTCTACGGCATCCCACCGGAGCAGGTGGTCGGGTCGGCGCTTGCCATCAAATATGATTATGACAAGGACGGCAAGCCGGTCCTCATTAGTGAACCCAGGCTCATGCTGTATGACAGCGCTGCCGGGAAACCGGAGGGCATTCACTTGATGATTGGTCGGCGTCCGAACGCTTCATTTGGCAACTCGACCGGAGACCAGCAGATGCTGGAATATACGGGTGCCGGGGAGGGCGCGCGACTATCGATGCTTGTACTGCACGACGATGGAATACGTGAGTACGCTTATGGTCCGGCGCAGGGGCTGCCCTATACCAAGATCGGTTCCTTCACCCCCGCGCTCTACGCTGAGGCCAGGAAGAAAAACTGGACCATCATCAGCATGAAGAACGACTGGAAGAATATCTTTTCGTTCCAATAGCTGATGGCTGAGTTGGTGGCGCGATGTGGCAGTGAGCGGTGCGTGCCAGTACCGGTGAAAGGGCGCCGGCGGCTCACGACATCCAGCTTCCAGAGTCTTAACTTCATTCACAGCATCGAATCTAAATCGTGTTTGGAAGACAAATGCCCCTGTCAGTCATATGGCTCGTCACGTCCTTTGCGATCAGGCTGCTAGTCGTTCACTTCAAGCTCGCCATCCTTCTCAGGTCTCGCGCGAAGGCGCGTTTTCGGGGACCGGGCACCCAAGGGCGAGAGGGCGGGCGAGACGTCGTCCTGGCTGATGAAGACCTCTCGCCAAATGGATACCCGTGCGGACCATCTCCTGCCCGCACGAACAGTCGCTTGCGGCTGAAGTGAAAGCGTTGAAACCGAGGGAACATTCGCCATGCTTGGCTTAATGATGCAAACTCCGTTGCTCCTGTCGTCCATTCTCATGCACGCGGCGCGCTCCTTTCCCGATGTCGAGATCGTCTCCCGAACTCCCGACAAGCCCGATCACATCACGAACTACAGCGGCCTTCTCGAGCGCAGTTCTCGGCTCGCAAATGCATTGGACTCGATCGGCATTAAGCCAGGCGATCGCGTGGCGACCTTAGCCTGGAATAGCTATCGGCATCTGGAGCTATACTTCGGTATTTCCGGAATGGGAGCCGTTTGCCACACGATCAATCCAAGGCTGTTCGTAGACCAGATCATATACATCATCAACCACGCCGAAGATGCGGTTGTATTCTTCGATCTGGCTTTTATCGATCTCGTACACTCTTTAATGCCGCAATGTCCGACTGTTGAAGCGTGGATATATCTGGGCGAGGCGGGCGACGCAAAGATCGTGGGAGCCAAAGGCTTCCCATCCTATGAAGGATTTCTCTCCGGGTGCTCGGAAGCTTATGCATGGCCCGAGTTCGACGAGAACACGGCATGCGGACTGTGCTATACGTCGGGAACGACAGGAAACCCGAAGGGTGTGCTGTATAGCCATCGCAGCGCCGTGCTGCATTCCTGCGCCGCAGCGCTCCCAGACGCTTGTCGCATTTCTCTGGATGACACGGTCGCGCTTGTCTCGCCGATGTTCCACGCAATGTCTTGGGGAATGCCGTATTGTGCAACGGCGACGGGTTCGAAGCTGGTGTTGGCCGGCCAAAACGTCGACGGTGAGAGCCTGCACAGGTTGTTCGAGGACCACGGGGTGACTTTCGCCGGCGGCGTGCCGACGGTCTGGCTGGGCTATGTTCGATACCTGCAAAACGCCGGCGTGAAGCCGACGACGCTCAATCGTGCGCTGATCGGTGGCACGGCATGTCCGGCCTCCCTGATGGAAACGCTGCAGGACGAATACGGAGTAGAAGTTCTGCATGGCTGGGGCATGACGGAAACCAGCCCGCTCGCGACGATCTCGAAGCCACTGCACAAGCACATGACCTCGTCGAGAGCTGAACGGCGGTCTCGCCAGGTCAAACAAGGACGTGCGCTTTTCGGGGTCGAAATCGGCATTCGCGATGGCAACAACAGAAAACTCCCCCACGATGGCAAGGCCGTTGGCGACCTCGTGGTTCGGGGGCCCTGGATTGCCCGCGCTTATTACAAGATGCCGGAAAGCGAGTGTGCCGATGGCTGGTTTTTCACGGGTGATGTCGTCACGATCGACAGCGACGGTTATATGCAGGTTACGGATCGCTCGAAGGACGTCATCAAGTCCGGAGGCGAATGGATATCGTCTATCGAGCTCGAAAACCTGGCGATGGCCCACCCCGAAATCGTCGAAGCGGCGGTGATTGGTATTGCGCATCCAAAATGGGACGAACGCCCGCTCGTGCTTGCGGTCCGGCGCCAGGGGTCGAGGCTCGAGGCGCAAGATCTCCTGACCTTTTACGAGGGCAAGATCGCGAAGTGGTGGATGCCGGACGATGTTCTGTTCGTCGACGAGCTTCCGCACGGGGCGACCGGAAAAGTCCTGAAGACCAAATTGCGCGAGCTTTACGGAAACCGCGATTCCGCCGCGATCAGCCAGACGCGCAACCCGCCCGCCGCCGAAGCCAACGGAGGTTCCTATGTCAGTCCGCAGCTCGCTTCTCGCAGCCGCCGTCACCTTCGCCTCACTCGGGGCCGCACACGCTAACGGCCTGCGGCCGATCGAGGGCCTGAGCATCAATCTCGGCGATGTATCCGGCGTCGCCTACTACACGGTCGAGCCCGATGGATTCCGCGTCGTCACGACTCTTGCACAGGGTGAAGCGGGAGCGCCGATCCGCTTTGTGACAGTACTGGCGCCCGGTCAGCGCGTCGTTGTCTCAACACCATACCAGGCACCCGCGCTCGAAATCAGCCGAAAGGGCGATGAACTGCTCGTCCGCAAGGCGAGCACGTTCTCCAATTGACTGTCAATTGGCACGCAAGCGCCGACGTGAAGAAGCCAAAGATGTCCACGATTCATCTCCGCCAGCTATTTGGACGGCGCAGGCAGGATCGGCTTTCAGGTCGGGATCAAGCCCGATCCGCGATAGCTTTCGATCAGCGCATCGAACAATTTCAGGTCGGCGCGGCTCCGCGCCATCAGCTGCGCGCCGGCAACGGCCGCGTAGATCGCGCGAGCCCTTGCTTCACGCTTGCTGGCGGGAACTGAAGCCGCTGCGAGCATCCTGGTCAGCCAGGCCACGTTGACATCGGCGAAGGCTTGCACCTCGGTTTTGACGGCGTCCGGCAGATCATCATATTCGGCCGCCATGAAGCTGCAGAGGCACATGCGATTGTCCTGCTCGAGCGATCGACGAAAAAGTCCCGGATAGGCGCGGAGCGCCTTTCTTGGATCTCCGTTCGCTTTTGAAAGCGCTTCGAGGTTCGCCGCCGTATCCTCCCAGTAACGTCTCGCCACCGCCGCACCCAGCTCGGCCTTGCCGGGGAAGTGGTGATAGATGCTCGCAGCCTTGATACCGACTTCGGCTCCGATGTCGCGGAAGTTCAACCCGCCATACCCGTGGGCCTGCGCTGTCCTGCGCGCCGCGGCCAGGATTGCTTCCCTCGCATTTTCGCTCATCGTGATCACCTTAACGTGTCCCTACCAAATGACAGGTAGGGATTGAAGTCCATAAATGCGAGGGACATGTCCAGCCTACCAAATGGCAGGTAGGATCGATATGACTGATGACATCGTTAGAATGGACGCCACTCGCATCTCCCAGCTCATTGCCCTACGGGAGCTTTCGCCCGTCGAGGTCATGCAGGCGCATCTCGACCGCATCGCGGCGGTCAATCCCAAGCTGAATGCGATCGTGACGCTGGCCGACGGCGCGATGGAAGGCGCCAGGACGGCCGAAGCGGCGGTGATATCGGGCGCCCAGCTCGGCCCTCTCCATGGCGTTCCGTTTACGGTCAAGGATGGGATCGACGCGGCGGGTGTGCTGACGCAGCGCGGTTCGCCGATTTTCAAGGGGCGCGTGCCTGATACTGATGCCACCGTCGTGGCCAGGCTGAAGGCCGCCGGCGCCATCCTCATCGCAAAAACGAATCCGCCCGAATTTTCCTATTCGATCGAAACCGACAATCTCCTGACGGGCCAAACCAACAACCCCTGGAACCTCGACTACACGCCGGGCGGATCGAGCGGCGGTGAATCCGCCGCCATCGCAGCGGGCATGTCGCCGCTCGGCGTGGGCAGCGATCTCTCGATCTCATTGCGCGGCCCGGCAGCGCATACCGGTATCGTTGGATTTAAAGCGACTCACGGTCGAATGCCGATGACGGGCCATTGGCCTCGGGTGCCACGCCGTTTCTGGCACATCGGTCCGATGGCGCGTTCCGTTCGCGATGTGGCGCTCGCTTATTCCTTGATGGCAGGACCTGACGGTGCCGACGGCTTCTCGGTCAGCTCGCCCAGCCTCGATACAGGGGTAGGTACGAAATCGACCCGTGAGCTTCGCGTGGGCTGGATGGCCTCTCCGGGCTTCTTCGGACCCATCGATCCGGAAGTGGTCGCGACCGTGAAGGCAGCGGCACATGCGCTGAGCAATGCCGGCTACCACGTCGAACAGGTCCGGTTGCCGGTCGTGGAGCAGACCGATGCCAACAGCGTCCTCTGGCAGCTCCAACAGATGGAAACCCGGCGCGAGTTCGAGAAGGTCACTGCCGGCCACGAGGCCCAGATCTTCAGGCACGCCAAATTGGTCCTCGATACACCTGACACGCCGATAGCCGACTTCGTCGCCGCCGAGCAGGCCATAGAGCGCCTTCGCGACAGCTTCGCCGAATACTTCCAGCGCTACGATGCGCTGCTATGCCCGGTGACCCCGTTCCCGGCGACCAAGCATGGTCTCAACGCCCTCGTGGTCGATGGTGTGACGGTTTCACCCTTTCACGTCATGAGCGCCACATCACCGTTCAGCTTGACGGGAATGCCCGCTCTATCAATGCGGTTTGGAACGAGCCATGACGGTCTTCCGATCGGCGTGCAAATCGTCTCCTCCTGGTTGGCGGAATCGACGACGCTCAAGGTCGCCTCGCTCCTCGAGGAGGTGAGCCCGGTTCGCGACCTTCATCCGACTATCTGACGATGAAAGGGCGGGATTCAACCCGCCCTCTCCCCTGAGAGCATCCACCATGAACGATGAGCTGACGATATCGCGGCTTGCTCAATCAACCGACGGTCACGTTCAATTGCGTCGCAAATCCTGGTGCGCTCCGGTCATTGTCGCCGTCCATAGGTTCGCTATCGGTTGCCGCTCCCTTCCCTCATGAAGTTCCCGCGCGCGCCGGAACATCACCGGAAACAGGACGTCATGAAGGCACACAGCAGCGCTCTCGAAGAGGCCGAGAAGGATGATCAGAATGAACATTCAAGTCTCGCTCACACCGACGCGCAGCCGATCGACCTGAATTCCCTGCAGACATTCGTCGCTGTCGTGCGCGCCGGCGGATTTGCGGCGGCAGCCCGCGAAACCAACACGCCGAGGTCGTCCGTCAGCTTGCGCATCCGCAGCCTGGAGGCGGCGCTCGGCGCGCGGCTCTTCAAGAGGTCCACGCGCGCTTTTGCCCTCACGGCCGCAGGACGAGAACTCTACCAGCGTTCGGCTGGCGCGCTTGCCCTGCTGGTCAACGCGCTCCGGGGGGTAAGCGGTGCTGACGACCCATATGCCGGCGAAATCCGCATCACGCTGCCGGCCGACTTTCCGGTCAGGATCGTGGCAGCCGCGATCGGGGATTTCAGAAACGATCACCCCAATGTGCGCTTTGAGGTGTCGCTCACTAACGACGTGCTCGATCTCATCTCCCAGGATATTGATATTGCGCTCCGCATCGGAGCGGCCAATCCTCAGGAAGCCCTGATCAAGGGCGCAATCGACATGAAGTTTGGTCTTTATGCGAGCGCAGACTATGTGAGCCGTCACGGGATCCCCGTCGATATTCGCGACGCGTCGACCTTGATCGGGCCATCGAGGCCGGAATTGCTGCGCCTTCTATCCCGCTCCTTGCCGGGCGGGGCGACGTGGCCCGCCTTTCATGTCGCGGTCGACTCCTTCGCTCTTGCTCGTGAGCTCGTGCTGAATCACCAGGGGATTGGTCTGCTTCCGGAAGCCCTCTGCAGAGTGGAATACGCATCGGGGCTCGTCGTGCCGATTTTGCCAGAGCAGTCCTCCGGGACGATCCGCCTGCATCTCACATATCCGTCGCGGGCCGATCTAAGCGCCAAGGTCGCGGATTTTACCCGTGTGTTCGAGCGACACCTTGCAGCTGCGGCGCGGTGATTTCCGTTGTTGTCGTTGTTCATGCCGACAGTTTGAGGTGGATCGTTCGGGCAGCAGAACTGGTCTTCGGGAAACTCCGATGCCAATTGGCCAGAACTACAGCCGCTGTGGCTTGCGGAAGGGGACTAATCCGCAGCCCTCCCGCATGCAATCTATCGAGCTCCGAAGTCAATGGAGCCTTGGCCAATGCAGAGCGTCATCACGACGAAGTTCGAAACGACCGAATTTGCCGGTCTCACGACGAAAATTATCAATCCGCAGGAAAGCCCGTTCACGGTGCTGGACATGACCATCAAGCCGGGCTTCGGCGCACCCGCCCACATCTCCGAGGAGGAGGACAAGCTGTTTGTCCTCCTGGAGGGCCAGGTGAAATACCTCGTGGGAGACCAGACCGAGGTCGCTGGACCCGGTTCGCGGATTCTCGTACCGAGAGGAGTTGTTCACGGATTCACCAATGAGGGGCCGGCCGACGCGAGACACATCCTCGTCTCCACGCCGCGTCGTCACGAGGAATTCTTCCGCGATCTGCACAGGATCCCCGAGCCGCGCGAGCAGCATATGGACATGCTGCCGACGATCGCAGCGCGCAACGGCCAACGGATAGTTGGTCCGCTCCCATGACACGATGGGCAGCACCGAATGCGCGTATCGCCGCGATTTCGACGTCCCTAGGTCACCCTCCACCCCCCATCCCCCGCGCGCTTCAGCGCGGGGTCGCTCACCCGCACATGCTCGGCCAGGAAATCGATGAACGCGCGCACGCGCGCGGGCAGGGGCGCGGTGTGGCCGACATAGACGGCGTGGATGTCTTCGCGGTCGCCGGGATTGTAGTTCTGCAAGACCGGAACGAGACGGCCCGATTCGATGTCGGGGCCGATGTGGAAGAGGGCGAGGCGGGCGAGGCCGACGCCGCCGAGGGCGAGGCGGCGGGCGATCTCGCCGTCGCTGGCGCGCGCGGCCGGTGGCGGCATGGCTTCCTCGGTGCGGTCGCCGCGCCGGAATGGCCAGCCGCCGCGGATGCGCGGAAAGGTCCAGCCGATGCCGCGGTGCTCAGTGAGATCCGCCGGCGTCTTCGGCGTGCCGAAGCGCGCCAGATAGTTTGGGGTGCCGACGACGACCATGCGGCTGGTGCCGAGCTTTCGCGCGACCAGGCGTGAAGCTTTCAGGGGCCCGACGCGGATCGCAATATCGGCCCGTTCCTGCATCAGGTCGATCAGCGTGTCGGTCAGCACGAGGTCGAGTGTGACCTCGGGGTGCCGTTCCAGGAAGCGGGGAATCAGCGGTAGGACGTGCAGCATGCCGAAGGGAATGTTGCAGTTGACCGTGAGGCGGCCGCGCGGCGCCGCGCCCGAGGCCGCCTCGCGCTCGGCCTCTTCCATCTCTCCGAGAATGCGCACGGCGCGCTGGTAGAAGGCCTGGCCCTCCTCCGTCAGCGTCAGCTTGCGCGTGGTGCGGTTGATCAGCCGCGAGCCGAGGCGCGTCTCCAGCCGCGAGATCAGCTTGCTGACGCCCGACGGCGTCAGACGCAGCTTTCGCGCGGCCTGGGTGAATCCGCCGAGATCGACGACGCGGACAAAAACCTCCATCTCGGCGGAGCGGTTGGTGTCGAAACGGGCCATGTTGAATTCATGTCACAAATGATTGGATTGCGGACATCCTAATGGTTTTGCTGCGCTGCGGCTATCTGCGTGGCTCGTCCCTCGCATTGGAGCCACGCATGCCTCCCGCCGTCCTCGCCCTCACCGCCGGTGCCTTCGGCATCGGCACCACCGAGTTCATCATCATGGGCCTGCTGCTCCAGGTCGCCGCGGACATGCATGTCTCCGTGCCGGTCGCGGGGCTGCTGATCTCCAGCTATGCGCTCGGCGTTTTCGTCGGCGCGCCTGTGCTGACGCTGGCGACGCGGCGGATGCCGCGGAAAACCGTGCTGCTGGCGCTGATGGCGATCTTCACGCTCGGCAACGCGGCTTGCGCGCTGGCGCCGAACTACGAATGGCTGATGGCGGCGCGGGTGCTGACCTCGCTCGCCCACGGCACCTTCTTCGGCGTCGGCTCGGTGGTGGCGACCAGCCTCGTCGCGGAGGACAAGCGCGCGTCGGCGATTGCGACCATGTTCATCGGCCTGACGGTCGCGACGCTCCTGGGCGTGCCCTTCGGCGCCTGGTTCGGCCTGATGCTCGGCTGGCGCGCGGCATTCTGGGCGGTGACGGTGATCGGCGTGATCGCCTTCGCAGTGGTGGCCACATTCGTGCCCGGCCATGTCGGCAATGGCGACAAGCCAGTATCGTTGGCCGAGGAGATCGCGGTGCTTGGCCGGCCGCAGGTGCTGCTCGGTCTTGCCATGACCGTGTTCGGCTTTGCCGGCCTGTTCGTCGTCTTTACCTATATCCAGCCGATCCTGACGCGCTTCGCCGGTTTCTCGGAAGCCGCGGTGTCGCCGATCCTGCTGGTGTTCGGTGCAGGTCTCGCGATCGGCAACGTCGCCGGCGGCAAGCTCGCCGATCGTGGCCTCGCGCGTGCCCTGATCGGCACGCTCGCTGCGCTCGCCATCGTGCTGCTTGGCCTTGCCGCCATGCTGTCGGTCAAGATCGCAGCCATCGCCCTGATCCTGCTGCTCGGCATCGCGGCCTTTGCGACCGTCGCGCCGCTCCAGCTTCGCGTGCTGGAAGCCGCCGGCCCCAGCGGCCGTACGCTCGCGTCCAGCCTCAACATCGCCGCCTTCAATCTCGGCAACGCGCTCGGCGCCTGGGCGGGCGGCGTCACCATCGACCGCGGGCTCGGTCTCTCCGCGCTGCCGCTGGTCGCGGCCGGCATCACGGCCGTCGGTCTCGTGCTTGCACTATGGAGCCTTCAGCTCGATCGAACGCAGTCCGCAGTCGCGGCGTGCCCCGCGGAATAGGAGAATGATCATGGAATATCGCAATCTCGGCGCTTCCGGCCTCAGGGTACCCGTCCTCAGCTTCGGCACGGGCACGTTTGGCGGCGAAGGCCCGCTGTTCTCGGCCTGGGGCCGCAGCGGCGCTGACGAAGCGCGCAGGCTGGTCGATATCTGCCTCGAGGCCGGCGTCAATCTGTTCGACAGCGCCGATGTCTATTCGAACGGCGCGTCAGAGGAAATCCTCGGCGCCGCGATCAGGGGACGCCGCGACAAGGTGCTGATCTCCACTAAGATGAGCCTGCCGATGGGCGACGGTCCGCTCGATGCCGGCTCTTCGCGATATCGTCTGGTCGCCTCGGTCGAAGCAGCGCTGCGGCGGCTCGGCACCGATTACCTCGATCTGCTCCAGCTCCATGCCTTCGATGCGTTCACGCCGATCGAGGAGGTGCTGTCCACGCTCGATACGCTCGTACGTGCCGGCAAGCTGCGCTATGTCGGTGTTTCCAATTTCGCCGGCTGGCAGCTGATGAAGTCGCTCTCAATTGCCGAACGGCACGGCTGGCCGCGCCATGTCGCGCATCAGGTCTATTATTCGCTGCTCGGCCGCGACTATGAATGGGAACTGATGCCGCTCGCTCGCGACCAGGGCGTCGGCGCGCTGGTCTGGAGCCCGCTCGGCTGGGGCCGGCTCACCGGCAAGATCCGGCGCGGCGAGCCGCTCCCTGCGAACAGCCGTCTGCACGCCACCGCGCAGTTCGGCCCGCCCGTGGATGATGAGCGTCTCTATGCCATCGTCGACGTGCTTGATACAATCGCCGCGGAGACCGGCCGCACCGTGCCGCAAATCGCGATTGCCTGGCTGCTGTCGCGTCCGACCGTATCCTCGGTGATCATCGGTGCCCGCGACGAAGCGCAATTGCGCGACAATCTCGGCGCGGTTGGCTGGTCGCTGAGCGCTGCGCAGATCACGCGTCTCGACGAGGTCAGCGCCGTGATGCCGCCTTATCCCTACTACCCCTATCGCATCCAGGAAGGCTTTACGCGCCTCAATCCGCCGCTGGTGTGACGAACGACTAGTAAAAAGCCGCGATCGCCGTCGCGATTCCCGCTGGAAGATTCGGCTCGTTCTTCAGCGTGTCCAGAAACGCGGGATCGCCTGATACCGTGAGGCCATCCAGCTTGATCGGATGCAGCGGCTCGGCCGCTGCCGCGACCGCCGCCAAATCCGGACCGGTCCTGACACCGTTGAATTCGAGCCGCGGGCGCAGTTGGACATTGTTGCCGAACTGCTCGTCCAGCGCGAGGCGCCATCCGGTCCGCGACACCGCTCCGCGGGCGATCGCATCGCTTATGGCGAGGCTGTGCGGTTGCAAGGTGCCGAGATTGCCGAGCGCGGCACGGAGGCGGCTCGTCGCCTCCGCCAGCGTGATCCTCTCGATCCCGGGATCCTGGTCGGGCGAGGTGAAGTCGATCACCCGCGCGCTGCTGCCCATCCTGAGCGCCTCGCCGCTTCCGCCCGCCTTCTGCATGACCGTCTTCGTCCCATAACGGGCTCGTCCGCCAATGGTGACCAGAACGATGTCCTGCTCGCGCGATTTGATCAGATGAGCGTAGGGATCGCCGGTGACTCCCTTCACGACCAGAAGGTCGGCGAACTTGCCATTGGCGATCGTTCCCAGCTTCGCATCCCACTTGAGGATCGAGGCCGGATTGCGCGTCGCCATCGAGACGATGTCGTAGTCGCTGAAGCCGAGATTGAAATGCGCGGACACGACCTTGGCCGCCTTCAGCTCGCCGAGCAGGTTTTTGCTGCCGGACGGCGACCAGTCCGAGCCGAGCGCAATGATGAGGCCGGCCGTGCGCGCGGCAACGACATTGGTCGTCTTTCCGTAGAGCAGGAGATTGCTCAAGGGGGACCAGACCACCTTGGCATGGTTTTCCGCCATCGTTCCGAAGTCGGTCGCATCGAGTGCCGTGCAATGAATGCCGGCCAGCGACGGTTCGATCGCCCAATCGCCCTCGGAATTGCGCAAGGCGAGGAAGTGGCTATGCGCCTTGGTGTCGATGCCTTCGCTGAGATGCAGCAGGAAGCACGATGACGATTTCAGCTCGTTGTCGAATTTCGCCCAATCCTCGGCATCGATGTCGGGAATCTTCGAGTGTGCCCGCGGCAGATCGGGCGGGCTGCCGATCTCGGCGGCGCGCAACGCGCCCTTGTAATATTTGTGGATCGTGCCGCTCCAGTTCGACAGCGTGATCCCCTGGCTCGTCGTGGTACCCGCGACCATGCACTTGGCTTCGACATAGCGAACCAGGGCCGGCAGCAGCGAGCCGTCGTCGGCCAGTGCGATCGCGCTCATGGGGCCGGTTACGGACGTCTTGTACGATTTGGCATTCTGCCATTGGTCGCGATTGCCGTAGGACTGCGGCACGCGCCAGAGCGGCAGGATGTTGTAACTCAGGTGATTATGCAGCTCGATCAGGCCGGGATAGATGGTGCCGCCGGTCGCCACTGCAACGACGGCCTCGAAGCCGACCGGGGTCGGCTGCCCCTTGGGTACGACCGCGGCGATGCGATTGTCCTCTATGAAGATCGTCCCGCTCTTGATGACGTCGCCCTCAGTGGTCATAGTCACGATCCGCCCGCTCAGGGCCCATCGCTTCGGGTTGGCAGCCGGGCTCATGGGATCACTCCGTCGGGGATGGTGATCGTGATCGTGCGTCGCTTGGTGGTCGCGTCGGCGCCCTGGCGCACGGCCCATGGCGTGTCTCCGCGCATCCACGCCGGCAGTCCCGCCGGGAGATCCTTTGCGATGATGTCGAAGAGCTCGGTCGGTTTGAAGGCATCGCCATATGGCACAAGCGTCGTCGGCACGTCGGGATGCTGGATCTCAGGTGCGAGAGCCGCGAGCGCGGCGTTCCACTTCGTCAGCATGATCTTGGTGTTCGCGGCCCGCGTCGCGTTGTCATGGGCCGAGCTTTCCGGCCAGGTCGGGTGCGTGATGTGCTGATACGCGAGGGTCTTGTAGGCCGCGCCGTCGGGCGTCTTGAGCCAGGCCTTCCAGGCCTCGTCGGCGAGGCCGCCAAGCGAGACGACGGCCTCGATATTGCCCGGCGCGAGCACGGCCTTGAACCATTTGTTGCGATAGTCGACGATACCGGGCTCGTTCTTGTGCTTGTTGCCGCCGCTCTGCCCGTAGACGCTGTACAGGAAGGTGTTCACCATCACGTAGCTCTGCGTGATCCCGAGCTTCGCCAGGAAACCTTGCGTCCGGCGGCCCGCAGTGCCGACCAGAATTCTGCGCACGATCGTCTCGTGCTGAGCGGGATCCTGACCGACGACGAGCACACGCGCCGATCCGTCGAGCCGGCCGCGATGAAAGATCGGCCCCCATTCAATCCGGAAATCGTTGGGATCGTAGGCTTCAGCGCCCGGGTAGTCGGCGCACAGATCGCGAAATGGCTGCTGGTCGTATCCGCTGTCGAATTCCACGAGCATGGCAAATGCTCCGATGCGTCGCTGTCAGAATAGCTACGTCAAAAACCTAATCGCCATGGACAATCTTGATGGCACAATCTTGGCGGTGGTTTGTTCTCCCATTCAACCAGTATATGGGTCAGGAGAGCGGGGCCAAAGGTTCATGCGCGTCTCTCACGCCGGCCCGTGGCAGAGCGTCGCGGCAACGCGCCATGCAGAAACGCACCTGTACACGCTCGCGTGACCTCCATAACCTCCGCGGCGTAATTTTTTGGAGATGCGGCGTGGCGAAGAAGACGGCGACCAAGAAGAAAAGTGTTGCAAGGAAAGTAACGAAGACCTCGGTCAAGACGAGCACCGCCCGCAAGGGGGCCGTTGCAAAGGCGGCCAAGAAGACAGTCAAGAAGCCGGCACCGCGCAAGGCGGCCGCGGCACGCCGTCCGAAAGGTCCGGTCTGGCAATGGTCCGCGGTCGACACCGCAGCCGCGATCCGCAACGGCGCAATCTCCGCCGTCGAGACCGTCGAAGCGCATCTCGAACGGATGCGCGCCGTCAATCCGCGGCTGAACGCGGTTGTCGTCGATCTCTCTGAAGAAGCGCTTGCCGCTGCGCATGCGGCCGACAAGCAGCGCGGCAGGGGCGGTGAGCTCGGCCTCCTGCACGGCGTGCCGATCACCATCAAGGAAAACGTCGATTACGAGGGCCGGCCCAATTTCAACGGCGTGCCCGCCAACAAGGATCTCGTCGCGCCGTCGGATTCGCCCGTGGTGCGTAACCTGAAAAAGGCCGGCGCGATCGTTCTCGGTCTCACCAACACGCCGGAATTTTCGTTCCGCGGCTTCACCGACAATCCGCTGCACGGATTGACGCTCAATCCCTGGGACCCGAACATCACCTGCGGCGGCTCCTCGGGCGGCGCGGGTTCGGCGGTTGCTGCCGGCATCGGCACAATCGCCCATGGCAACGACATCGGCGGCTCGCTGCGCTGGCCGGCGCATTGCAACGGCGTCGCCACCATCAAGCCGACGCAGGGCCGCATCCCCGCCTTCAACGGAAGCGCAACCGCGGAGCGGCCGATGCTGGCGCATCTGATGTCGGCGCAGGGTCCGCTCGCCCGTCACGTCGGCGACGTCCGCCTCGCGCTCGATGTGATGAGCCAGCGCGATCCGCGCGATCCCTGGTGGGTGCCGGCGCCGCTGGCCGGGCCGAAGCCGAAGGGACCGATCAAGGTCGCACTGGCCAGGATCCCGGAGGATATGGACGTCGATCCGTCCGTCCGCGCGGCGCTGCGTCAGGCCGCCGATCACCTGGAGCGTTCCGGCTATCGCGTGACCGAGGTCGATGTCCCCGACATCGACGGGGTCTGGCAGACCTGGTGCGACATCATCACCAACGAGACCGTGGTGATGCAGGAGGCTGGCATGCTGAAGGTGACGTCCGAGGACTTCCACAAGGCCTGGGGCGGCATGAAGACCAAGGCCAATGTGCTCGATCTCAAAGCCTGGATGCAGGCGACGGCCGCACGCAACGGCCATATCCGCGCCTGGCAATTGTTCTTCGAGGAGTATCCGGTCGTGCTGGCGCCGACCACGGTGAAGCCGACGCCGGGTCCGCGCGACGACACCGTCAGTGCCGATCGCGTGAAGGAAATCTTCTGGGGCGAGATCCGCTTCATCTCCGCCATCAACGTGCTGGGCCTGCCCGGCGCGGTGGTGCCGGTGACCCTGCATGACGGCAAGCCGATCGGCGTGCAGCTCATCGCCGGCCGCTATCGCGAGGACCTCGCGCTCGATGCGGCGGCCGCGATCGAGAAGCGTGCCGGTGTGCTCGCTCACCGGCTCTGGGAGACGATGGAGTAAGGTGAAGATCCCACCCTCTCCCACGACGAGGGGAGAGGGTGGCATAGGCGGCCTTCGGCCGCCGTCCTTGGAACGCCGATGCTTTGCATCGGCTATGGCGCAGCGGCGAGGCTAAGGCGTACGAATTCATTAATCCAACTCGATTCAAGTTTTAGCCAATTCACCAACAATCGTTAGGGTTACTTCCTCGATCTCTAGGCGAATTATTGTCCGCTTTACCACCCGCCTCTAACAGAGGAACGGCGGACAACGCACATGCCTCATACAGGCCAATAAGTGCGGCCCGCTCCACGCGGAGGTGGCACGATGCGCAACGAGACGATCGCTATTCACGCCGGCTACGAGCCCGAAGCCACCACGCACGCGGTTGCCGTGCCGATCTACCAGACCGCGGCCTATGCCTTCGACAGCGCCGATCACGGCGCCGCGCTCTTCAATCTCGAGGCCGAAGGGTTTCGCTACAGCCGCATCGCCAATCCGACCAGCGCGGTGCTGGAGAAGCGTATCGCCCAGCTCGAAGGTGGCGTCGGCGCGCTCGCGGTCGCGACCGGGCAGGCTGCGCTGCATTTCGCCTTCGTCAACGTCGCCGATCACGGCGGCAACATCGTTTCAGTGCCGCAGCTCTACGGTACCACGCACACGCTGCTCTCGCACATCCTGCCGCGGCAGGGCATCACCGGCCGTTTCGCCGAGAGCGACAAGCCGGATGCGATCGCAAAACTGATCGACGAGAACACGCGCGCCGTGTTCGCCGAGACCATCGGCAATCCCGCCGGCAATGTCTGCGACATCGAGGCTCTCGCCAAGATCGCGCATGCGCATGGCGTGCCGCTGATCGTGGACAACACCGTCGCGACCCCGATCCTGCTCAAGCCGTTCGATTGCGGCGCCGACATCGCCGTGCATTCGCTGACCAAGTTTCTGGGCGGCCACGGCACCACGTTGGGCGGAGCCATCGTCGATTCCGGGAACTTCCCCTGGGCCAAGCACGCCGACCGCTTCCCGGCCTACAACAAGCCTGACGCCTCCTATCACGGTCTTGTCTATGCCGAGCGCTTCGGCAAGACCGCCTATATCGAGCGCGCCCGCAGCGTCTATCAGCGCACCATGGGCTCGGTGCTGTCGCCGTTCAACGCCTTCCTGCTACTCCAGGGCATCGAGACCGTCGCGCTGCGCATGGAGCGTCATGTCGAGAACGCCCGCAAGGTCGCCGAATTTCTGCGCAAGGACTCGCGCGTTGCCTGGGTCAACTACACCGGCTTTCCGGACAGCCCCTATTACCCGCTCGTTCAGAAATACCTCGACGGTAACGCCTCCTCGCTGTTCACCTTCGGCATCAAGGGCGGCATGGAGGCCGGCAAGACCTTCTACGATGCGCTGAAGCTGATCACGCGTCTGGTCAATATCGGCGATGCCAAGTCGCTGGCGTGCCATCCGGCCTCGACCACGCACCGGCAGATGTCGGCGGAGCAGCAGCGCGTCGCCGGCGTGCTGCCGGAGACGATCCGCCTCTCGATCGGCATCGAGCATTCCGCAGATATCATCGAGGACATCGACCAGGCGCTCGAGAAGGCCTGCCCGTCGGCACGCCTCCAGGCCGCGGAGTAGGCGACGGCGCCGATGACGATCTTGATCGACAGGGATCAAGGTATCTCGAGCCCGGCGCTGGTGCCGGCCGAGGGCGATCTCGCGCGCGACCAGGGTTTCGCCGATCTCACGATCGGTCTGATCAACAACATGCCGGATCCGGCGCTGAAGGCGACCGAGCGGCAGTTCATGAAGCTGCTCCAGGCGGCTGCAGGTCCGCGCCGCATCCGTTTCCATTGTTTTTCGCTGCCCTCGGTGAAGCGGTCGCCCGAGGCGAAGTGGCATGTCGAGAGCGAATATTCCGAGCTCAGCGAGCTCAGGCACCACAAGTTCGACGGGCTGATCGTGACCGGCGCCGAGCCGATCGCGCCCGAGCTCGACCAGGAGCCGTATTGGCGCGACCTCACCGAGCTGATCGACTGGGCCAAGGTCAACACGCGCTCGACGATCTGGTCGTGCCTCGCTGCGCATGCGGCGGTGCTGCATCTCGACAGCATCGCGCGGCGGCGGCTCCCGGCCAAATGTCACGGCATCTTCGACTGCGAAGCTGCGACGAACGATCCGTTGACGCGCGCTGCGCCTGCGCCCCTCAAGGTCTCGCATTCGCGCCTGAACGAGATCGCCGAGAGCGATCTCACGCAGGCCGGCTATCAGGTGCTGACGCGTTCGGCAGAGGCCGGCGTCGATATCTTCGTCAGGCAATATGCCAGCCGCTTCGTGTTCTTCCAGGGCCACCCGGAATACGATGCGCTCTCGCTTCAGCGCGAATATCTGCGCGACATCGGCCGCTATCTCGCGCGCGAGCGCGAGGCTTATCCGCACCTGCCCGTGAGTTATTTTGACGCAGCGACCGAAGAGAAGCTCGCCCGCTTCGAGAAGAAGGCGGCCCAACAGCGCCACCCCGCGCTCACCAACGAACTGCCTGCGCTGAATCTGCGCGCCGATATCGCCGCCGGCAGCGCCGCGGCGGCGCTTTTCCGCAACTGGCTGCAATATCTCGGTGTGGAAGCCGATATTTCGGTCCTGGCACGCTAGACGAAGGGCGTTGGTTCCGCATTAGGATTACCCGGGCGTTAGGCTTGCCTCTACCAGCGCACGAATGTTTCAGTAGAGAAATAGGGAATCGCAGGAAACGCAGTCGGTGTGGTCGGCACTCCAGGGACGCGTGAGCAATCGGCTGGCCCGGCACTTCCGTGCCGCGCCGCACCGGCTGCCTGCGCATGCGCCGATGGTGAGCTTCACGTTTGACGACGCGCCCGATAGCGCCGCAGGCGAGGGCGCCGCGCTTCTGGAGACGCATGGTGGCCGCGGCACCTATTACCTCGCCGGCAGCCTGATTGATCGTCCGTCGGATCATTGGCACGGCCTGTCGAACGACGCGATCGTGCGACTTCACCGGGCCGGTCACGAGATTGCCTGCCATACCTTTTCGCACCAGAGCTCGGCCGATCTCGACGAGGCCGCCATGGCGCGCGAGATCGAGCGTAACCGCAGCCATTTCCACGATATCGATTCCTCGATCGTGCTGGAGAACTTCGCCTACCCCTATGGAATCGCCTCGGTCTGGCGCAAGCCGCAGCTTGCCAAGGCCTTTCGCTCGGCGCGCGGCATCCTTCCCGGCGTCAATCGCGACGTGATCGACCTCCAGTTCCTGCGCGCCTCGCCTCTGGTCGATTGCGAGATCGATATTGCGGGCGTCGATCGCTATTTCGACGAGGCGGTGGCAAGCGGCGGATGGCTGATCTTCTACGGCCACGACGTCGCCGACGCGCCAAGCCCCTACGGCTGCACGCCGCACCTGATGCGCCATGCGCTGGAGGCGGCCGGGAAGCGCGACATGCCGATCGTGACGGTCGCGGAAGCGCTGCGACGAATCGGAGCGTAGCTTTCTTCTTCCTTCTCCCCTTGCGGGAGAAGGTGGCATAGGCGGCCTTCGGCCGCCGTTCCTAGGAACGCCGAAGCAAAGCTTCGGCTATGGCGCCGGATGAGGGGTATGTCTCCACAGAGCAAGCTTTACCGAATCCGTGGATAGATACCCCTCACCCGTCTCGCCGCTACGCGGCGATCCACCCTCTCCCGCAAGGGGAGAGGGGAAGAGTCCTGCCTGCCATCCAAACAGTCTTGCCATGCCCGCGCGGTCATGCGACTGGCCTTGTGACGAATCCTACGGCCTTGCACCGACGCACCCATGTCCGCACCTTCCACCGCCCCGCTGCCTGCGCCGGCCAACGGCCGCGACGCGCTGTCGGTGCTGCATTCGGTGTTCGGCCTGCCGGGGTTCCGCGGTGCACAGGGCGAGATCATCCGGCACGTCACGGATGGCGGCAATTGCCTGGTCTTGATGCCGACCGGCGGCGGCAAGTCGCTGTGCTATCAATTGCCGTCACTGCTGCGCGAAGGCTGCGGTATCGTGGTGTCGCCGCTGATCGCGCTGATGCGCGACCAGGTCGCCGGCCTGCTCGAGGCCGGGGTCAACGCCGCCGCGCTGAACTCGTCGCTGACGTTCCAGGAAGCTTCCGACATCGAGCGCCGCCTGATCGCGGGCGATCTCGACCTGCTCTATGTCGCGCCGGAACGCCTTGTGACGCCGCGCTGCCTGTCGCTGCTGGCGCAGGCGAAGGTCGCGCTGTTCGCGATCGACGAGGCGCATTGCGTCTCGCAATGGGGTCATGACTTCCGCCCCGAATATGTCGGCCTCTCCATCATCGCGGAACGTTTTCCGAACGTTCCACGCATCGCGCTGACCGCGACCGCCGACGAGCTGACCCGCAAGGAGATCGTCGAGCGCCTCCGGCTCGCCGACAGCCCGCAATTCGTCTCCAGCTTCGACCGCCCGAATATCCGCTACGAGATCGTCGACAAGCGCAACGCAGTGTCGCAGCTGAAAGAATTCATCCGGGAGCGGCATGCGGGCGACGCCGGCGTGGTCTATTGCTTGTCGCGCAATCGCGTCGAGGAGGTTGCCGCCGCGCTCGACGACGCCGGCATTGCGGCGCTGCCTTATCACGCCGGGCTCGACAGCAGCATACGCTCGCGCAACCAGGACCGGTTCCTCAACGAGGACGGCATCGTCATCGTCGCGACCATCGCCTTCGGCATGGGCATCGACAAGCCCGACGTCCGCTTCGTCGCCCATCTCGATCTGCCGAAGAGCATCGAGGCCTATTATCAGGAGACGGGGCGCGCCGGCCGCGACGGCAAGCCGTCGGCGGCCTGGATGGCCTACGGTCTCTCCGACATCGTGCAGCAGCGCCGCATGATCGACGAGTCCAGCGGTTCTGACGATTTCAAGCGGGTGTCGATCGGCAAGCTCGACGCACTGGTCGGCCTCGCCGAGACCGCGCAGTGCCGGCGCAAGCGGCTGCTCGCCTATTTCGGCGAGGCGGAGACGGCGAACAATTGCGGTAATTGCGACAACTGCCTGACGCCGCCCAAGATGCGCGACGGCAAGGTGCTGGCACAGAAGCTGCTGTCCTGCGCCTATCGCACCGGGCAGCGTTTCGGTGCGATGCAGCTGATCGACGTCCTGATTGGTCGTCTCACCGAAAAGGTGACGCAGTTCGGCCACGACAAATTGTCCGTGTTCGGCATCGGGCGCGAGCTGAACGAGAAGCAGTGGCGCACGGTGCTGCGGCAGCTGGTGGCGATGGGGCATTTGTACAGCGACAGCGAGGCGTTCGGCGCGCTGAAGCTGACGGAGAGCGCGCGCGGTGTGCTACGCGGCGAGACCGAAGTCTGGCTGCGCGAGGAAGCACCGGGCACGCGTGTTCGCGCGAGCCGGACAAAATCGCGCCGTGGTGACCTCGCGCCTGCGGCCAACGCGCCGCAGGGCGATGTCGATCCCGAATTGCGGGCGCGGCTGAGGTCCTGGCGTTCGGACATCGCGCGCGAACGCGGCGTGCCAGCCTATGTCGTGCTGCACGATGCCACCATCGACGGCATCGTCCGGGCGTGGCCGACGACGCTCGACGAGCTCCGCAACGTGCCCGGCATCGGCGACAAGAAGCTCGAGCATTACGGCGACGAGCTGCTCCAGATCGTCAGGACGCGGTAGGTCATCTTGACCCGTAGCCCGGATGGAGCGAAGCGCAATCCGGGGAAGTCTTTCCGTATTGTACAAGTCCCGGATTACGCTTCGCTCCATCCGGGCTACAGACCTCAGCCGTTCCGGAATGCGTAACCGTAGCCGTTGAGCGCCGGCGCGCCGCCGAGATGGGCGTAGAGAATCTTTGCGCCCTTCTCGAAATGGCCCTTTTGGGTCAGGTCGATCAGGCCTTGCATCGATTTGCCCTCATAGACGGGGTCGGTGATCATCGCCTCTAACCGTGCCGTGAGGCGGATCGCTTCCTTGGTCTCTTCCGACGGCACGCCATAGGCGGGATAGGCGTAGTCCTCGATCAGCACGACGTCGTCTTCGACGATATCCTTGCCGAGCTCGACGAGCTTGGCGGTGTTCTGCGCGATCGAGAGCACCTGCGCTTTCGTTTGCGCCGGCGTGAACGAGGCGTCGATGCCGATCACCTTCCGCGCGCGGCCGTCGGCGGCGAAGCCGACCAGCATGCCGGCATGGGTCGAGCCGGTGACGGTGCAGACCACGATGTAGTCGAACTTGAAGCCGAGCTCGGCTTCCTGCTTGCGCACTTCCTCGGCGAAGCCGACATAGCCGAGGCCGCCGAATTTGTGCACGGAGGCACCGGCGGGAATCGCGTAGGGCTTGCCGCCCGCCGCCTTCACCTCCTCGATCGCCTGCTCCCAGCTCTTGCGGATGCCGATGTCGAAGCCGTCATCCACCAGGCGCACGTCGGCGCCCATGATGCGCGACAGCATGATGTTGCCGACGCGGTCATAGACGGCGTCCTCGTGCGGGACCCAGGCTTCCTGCACCAGGCGGCACTTCATGCCGATCTTGGCGGCGACCGCCGCGATCATGCGGGTGTGGTTGGACTGCACGCCACCGATCGAGACCAGCGTGTCCGCGTTCGAGGCGATCGCGTCCGGGATGATATATTCGAGCTTGCGCAGCTTGTTGCCGCCATAGGCGAGGCCGGAATTGCAGTCCTCGCGCTTGGCATAGATCTCGACATTGCCGCCGAGATGCTTTGACAGCCGTTCCAGCTTCTCGATGGGCGTCGGGCCGAAGGTCAGCGGATAGCGCGCGAATTTGTCCAGCATCATTGGGTCATCCCGATTGGCGTTGAATTGGCTCTAGCGCCTAGCACTGCCGTGGACAAATGTGCTTTCAAATATTGCGCAACAACTTCCACAAAGCTTGCGCTGTGGCGTCGAATAGATCTACTTTCTTCCGAATCGAAGCCAAATATCGAAAGCTTCTTCCATGGCTGCCCGACTCGATCGCACCGACCTTAAAATGTTGAGATTGCTGCAAAATAACGGCCGGCTGAGCAACGCCGAGCTGGCCGAAACCGTCGCCATCAGCCCCGCCACCTGCCATCGCCGTACCCAGCGCCTGTTCGAGGACGGCTTCATCGCCGCGGTCCGCGCCATGGTCGCGCCGAAGAAGGTGGCGAAGGGCACGCTGGTGATGGTCGGCGTCGTGCTCGACCGCTCGACCCCGGAGAGTTTTGCCACCTTCGAGCAGGCGATTACCAGGTTGAAATGCGTGCTCGACTGCCACCTCGTCGCCGGCGACTTCGACTATTTCCTCAAGATCCGCGTCGGCGACATGGAGGATTTCAACCGCATCCACGGCGAACAGCTGATCGCGCTGCCCGGCGTGCGCCAGACCCGCACCTTCTTCGTGATGAAGGAGGTCGTCGACAACGCGCCGCTGGAGTTTTGAGCAGCTGCTATTGATGCGCGATCCGCATCATGGGAGATTCAGGCGATGCAGACATTTCCCTTCCGCCAACTCGATCCGGCCGGGCCGGCCTATCGGCGCGGTTGGGTGGACGAGGCCGTCGCCGCGATCGCGGCCGACCAGTGCCGCACGGCCGACACGCATCTGATCCGGCTGATCGTGCCGGCGCTATCAGGCATCGACATCTATCTCAAGGATGAGTCCACGCATCCGACCGGCAGCCTGAAGCACCGCCTTGCGCGCTCGCTGTTCCTCTACGCGCTCTGCAACGGGCACATCCGCGAAGGCACGCCTGTGGTCGAGGCCTCGTCGGGATCGACGGCGGTGTCGGAAGCCTATTTCGCGCAGATGATCGGCGTGCCCTTCTACGCCGTGATGCCGCGCACGACCTCGGCGGAGAAGATCGCCGCGATCGAGCATTATGGCGGCAACTGCCATCTGATCGACGACGGCCGCGCGCTCTACGCGGAAGCCGCCGCGCTCGCTACCCGGCTGAACGGCCACTACATGGACCAGTTCACATTCGCCGAGCGCGCCACCGACTGGCGTGGCAACAACAACATCGCCGAATCGATCTTCACGCAATTGGCGGGCGAGCCGCGTCCGATTCCCGACTGGATCGTCATGGGTGCCGGCACCGGCGGCACCTCGGCCACCATCGGACGGTACTTGCGCTATCGCCAGTATCCGACACGGCTGTGCGTCGCCGATGTGGAGCATTCCGCCTTCTTCGACTGCTTCAGCACGCAGGACCGCTCTCACGTTTGCGAACGCCCATCGCTGATCGAGGGCGTCGGCCGGCCGCGCTGCGAACCCTCCTTCGTCCCCGGCGTGGTCGACCGCATGATGAAGATCCCGGATGCGGCAACGATCGCGGCGATGAACGTGCTGTCGCGCCGGCTGCGCCGCCCAGTCGGAGGCTCCACCGGCACCAACTTCCTGGCACTGTGCCGCCTCGCCTCGGAGATGCGACAGGCGAACGTATCAGGGTCGCTGGTGACGCTGATCTGTGATTCCGGCGAGCGCTACCGGCAGACCTATTACGAGCCCGAATGGCTGAAGGGGCGCGGCCTCGATCCTGCGCCGATCGAGGCGGCCCTGTCGTCGTTCCTCACGACGGGCGAGCCACTGACGCTCGATGTCGACGACGTCGCAAATCCGCAGATCGTACCAAGCCCCGAGGCATCCTAGCCGACGTTTTCCTGCCACTTCCAAAATGGCACGATCGTCACGGCAACTTCACTTGCCTTGCACGCACACGCGGGTGAGCTTCGCCTCTTCTCAACGAGGAGATCATGCCGTGCGCCTTCCCATTCTCGATCCGAAAGATCTGACCGACGAACAGAAGCCGCTCTATGACGACATGCGAGCTGGCATCAAGGACCACTTCAAGGGCTTCGTGAACATGCGCGACAACGGCGCGCTGCTGGGGCCGTGGAATCCCTGGATCCGCGAGCCGCGCTTCGGCAAGCCGGTGTGGGAGCTGGTCAAGGCAATCGCGTCGAACCCGCTGCTGCCGGCGCCGGTGCGCGAGGTCGCGATCCTCGTCACCGGCTCGCATTTCCGCTCCGGCTACGAGCTCTATGCTCATGTGCTCGTTGCCGAGCAGCGCGGCCTCTCCGACGAGAAGCTCGCGACCATCGTCGCGGGCCAGCGGCCGGTCGATCTCACCAAGCAGGAGGCCGTCGCCTACGACGTGGCGTCCGCGTTGGTCAGCGGCGGCGTGCTGCCGGAATTGACCTGGCGCGCCGCGGTGAAGGAGTTCGGCGAGCACGGCGCGGCCGAGCTGTCCTATCTCGTCGGCGTCTACTGCATGGTCTCGGTCACGCTCAACACGTTTGACGTGCCGGTGCCAGAGTAGACGCTGCTTCGACGATCACTCCGCCGCCTTGCTTACAGGCGGCGGAGGCGCCCAGGCGATGAAGCGATTGCGGCCCTCGGCCTTGGCCTGGTAGAGCGCATGATCGGCCGCGCCCATCAGCGCGTCGATGCAGGACATGCTGACGGTGGCTGCCGCCATGCCGATGCTCATGGTGAGGCCGAACTGAACCTTGTCGGCAAAGACCTGCGCGCTCATCACGCGCTTGCGGACGCCGCCGGCAAGCCGCTCGGCAGCGTCGTGCCTCTGCGCACCGCCAGCGCTTCGAATGCGGCCGACAATGATGTGTTGCCGAAGCCGAGCCCGAGCGTGACGGCGGGGATGGTCGCATAGATCGTGCGAAGATCGAGGTAGATGTTGGGGACATCCGGCTTTGCCGGCGCGTCGTCCTCATCGTCGGCAGCGAAGGCAGTGCCTGCCGAGATCGTCAGACAAAGCAGTCCCATCGCGACAGCACGCGAAGCCTGGCGATGCGATGGGTTGTGATGGGACACGTGACAATCCGACGCGTGGCGATTTGATGACGGAACCGTTGTTGGATGGAACGTGATCGCTCGGGTGGTCAAGCGGTATCCGTAAGCGATGGACGGCACGGATGTGCGCGGCTACCCTGCCGTGATCGCACTGACACACGCGCCGGCCGGAGTGCGGGCCGGACATTGGAAGGACACAGCCATGAACACGTCACGCCGCATCCTGCTCACTGGTCTGGCGGGCCTCGCTGTCGCTCCGACCGCGGCGGCGGCTAGCGTACCGTCGGCCGAGCCTGGCGACGTGACGGTCGCCGAAGAGCGATTCGCGCGCACGATTGCCGCCGCCCATGCCCCTGACGTCAGCTGCGCACGGCAGGCCGAACGCTATGCGGATGCGCATTGGCTGGAATATGTCGTGGCGGCGCGGGCCGTGCTCGGCGCGCGCGCGTGATGCTTTCTTCCCTTCTCCCCTTGCGGGAGAAGGTGGCGCGAAGCGCCGCTACGCGGCGATCCACCCTCTCCCACAGGGGGAGAGGGTAAGAAAGCGCCTCATTTCTCCACCGCCCGCCGAACCTGTTCGCCGATCTGCGACAGCACGAGCTGCGCCTGCGGCAGGATCGCGCCCATGGCGTGGAAATTGTGGACCATGCCGTCATGGCAGACATGCTCGACCGCGACACCCGCGGCGAGCAGCTTGCGCGCATAGGCATTGCCCTCGTCGCGCATCGGATCGAATTCGGCGGTGTGGATGATCGCGGTCGGCAGGCCTGCAAGCCGCGTCGCGCGCAAGGGCGAGATGCGGGGGTCGGCGGTGTCGATGCCATCAGGCAGGTAATCGGCGAGATCGGCTTCGATGGTGGCGCGATCGATCAGATGGCCTTCGGCGAATGCCTCGCGTGAAGGCGAGGTCTCCTCGAAATCCAGCACCGGGCAGATCAGGCATTGCGCGACGATCGAGAGGCCGGCGGTCTGCATCGCTTCCTGGCACACGATCGCAGCGAGCGTGGCGCCGGCGGAATCACCGCCGACCACCAGCCGTTCGGCGTCGATGCCCAGCGACGAAGCTTGCCGCGCGACCCACTCCGTGGCCGCGATCGCATCAATGACGGCAGCAGGAAATTTGTGCTCAGGCGCGAGCCGGTAATCGACCGAGACGAGGCGACAGCCGGTTACATGCGCCAGCGCCGCCGCGATGCGGTCATGCGTCGCAATGCTGCCGGCCACGAGCCCGCCGCCATGAAAGAACACGAAGCCCGGCGCGCGGTCGCCGGCAGAAGCAGGCGAATAAAGGCGATAGGGCAGCTCTCCACCGGGACCCGGAAGCGTGCCGTCGGCGGTGGTCACATCCGGCGCATCAGTGCGCGCAAACTGCATCAGCTTGGCCAGCGACTGCCGCCGCGCCTCCACGCTCGGCCGGCTCCGCCCCTGCGGGGCGGCCGCAGCCATCATGGTCAACAAACGCCTTGCAAGCGGATCGAGCGGCATGGATCCTTCTCCCCTCGTCGGAGAGGGTAACGCACCATATCCCAGCAGGGAATCATTTAGACATTGGGACAATAGTGCCCGGATATTTCCAAGGGAGGCCGGTCATGGCCGAGATCAAGAAACCGATCGAATATTCGCCGAGCTGGACCTTCTTCGAGGGCAAATGGCACGACGGCAACGTGCCGATCATGGGCCCGCGCACGCATGCCGCCTGGCTCGGCTCGGTCGTGTTCGACGGCGCGCGCGCGTTCGAGGGCGTCGCGCCCGACCTCGACCGTCACGTCGCCCGCGCCAACCAATCCGCGATCAATTTTGGCCTGAAGCCGGTGGTCGACACCGGCACCTGGCTTTCGCTCGCACACGAAGGCATCGCGCGCTTCGCCGCGAATGCCGAGCTGTACGTCCGCCCGATGTACTGGGCGCAGAACGGTTCGGGCGGCGGCGTGCTGTTCGACCCCGAGACGACCAATTGGTGCCTGTGCATCTACGAGGCGCCGATGCCGAAACCCGTCGGCAACGCCATCACGCTGTCGCCGTTCCGCAGGCCCACGGCCGAATGTGCGCCGGTCGAGGCCAAGGCCGCCTGTCTCTATCCGAACAATTCGCGCGCGCTCGCGGAAGCCGCCGGGCGCGGCTTCCAGAACGCGCTGATGCTCGACATGCTCGGCAATGTCGCGGAGTTCGGCAATTCCAACGTGTTCATGGCCAAGGACGGCGTGGTCTACATGCCGGTCCCGAACGGCACGTTCCTGAACGGCATCACGCGCCAGCGCGTCATCAGCCTGCTGCGCGGCGACGGCGTTACCGTGGTCGAGAAGACGCTGCGCTATGCCGACTTTCTCGCCGCCGACGAGATCTTCTCGACCGGCAATTTCGCCAAGGTCGCCCCCGTCATCCGCATCGACGATCGCGAACTGAAGCCGGGCCCGCTCTACACCAAAGCGCGCAAGCTCTATTGGGACTTTGCGCATGCGGTGAAGCTGGCGGCGTAGGGCGCCGCACTTTCCTTCGTCCTAGCCGCGTCGCTTAAACCGGCTGAACTGAAACGCCTGCGTCGACTTCCACGGCGTGTGATGCGTCTCGCTCCGCGTCTCGATCAGCTCGAACTCCGGCCCAAGCTCCGCTGCAAGACTCGCGCTGTCGTGCCGCTGCACCGGCAGGCCGCTGCATTTCTCCGGGCCATCAAGCGCAAATGTCGCGATGATGACGTGGCCGCCGGGCGTAATCGCCGAGCGCAGGCGCTCGACGTAAGCGGCCCTGTCGCGCGGATCGGTCAGGAAGTGAAATGCTGCGCGATCGTGCCAGAGGTTGTAGCTGCGCCCCGGCTGCCATGTCGTGGCGTCGGCAACGATCCAGTCGACTGCTGAAGCGGCGCGGCCGATTCGTCTCTTCGCCGCTTCAAGCGCGTTGGCGGAGAGATCCAGCACGGCGAGGTCGCGGTATCCGTCCTGCAGGAGAGCGTCCACCAGCCGCGAAGCACCGCCGCCGATGTCGATGATGGCGGCGCCATGGTCAGGACAGGCCGAGCGGATCATCTCGAGCGAGATCGCCGGGCTGTCCTGAAACCAGCTTACCTCGGCCTCGCCCTTGGTGGCGTAGACGTTGTCCCAGTGGGTGCTGCGGTCGGACATGGCGGCTCCGGCCTGGCCGGGACGACAGCGCGCAAGTCGCGCCGTTACGAACCGGCGGCCCGCGCGCCCGCCGCAGGTGGACGCGCCGGCGCGAACGAAATCCCTACTCGTCCTTCTTCGACATCCGCTCGAGGCGTTCCTGCATGTCCTTCATCTGCTGACGCAGGTCGTCGATGTTGCTGGTGTCCGTCGGCGCCGCAGCGCTTGCGTCGGCCTCCGGTTCGGGGCTGGTCGCCGGACGGCCCGCGTTGGGGGCAAACGGCTTGAACATCGAGAAGGTCTGCTGGAACAGCTCCATGTTGCGGCGGACCTGTTCTTCCAACGGAGCAAAAGGAGTGCCGGAGAGCGAGTTGGCGATCTGCTTGCGGAACTTCTCCTGCTCCTGGGTCAGCGTCGCGATCGACTGCTCCAGATATTTCGGCACCACCATCTGCATGCTGTCGCCGTAGAAGCGGATGAGCTGGCGCAGGAAGGTGGTCGGCAGCAGGTTCTGGCCGGCCTTGTTCTCCTGCTCGAAGATGATCTGGGCGAGCACGGAGCGGGTGATGTCGTCGCCGGTCTTGGCGTCGTAGACCAGGAAATCCTCTCCGTCCTTGACCATGGCGGCGAGGTCTTCGAGCGTCACGTAGGTGCTCGTTCCGGTGTTATAGAGCCGGCGGTTCGCGTATTTCTTGATGGTGGTGGGTTGGTCTGATTTCGCCATGGGCTCTCACTTGCAAGCGCGGAGAACGGGAACCCGGCGGATAATGCCGCAGGGCGGGAAGAGTACGCAACGCAACAAAATAAGCATTTTCAAAGGGGTCACGCTACCGTTTTGTGCGCCACGGTTAATCGGGCAGCAAAAACGTGCTTGCGAAAGCGCCAAGAACGCTATTTTGAATGCGTTGCGGCATGAATTCGGTCGCCGGCCGATTGACATGCCTCAACGACGTTAACAGGATGCCATTCGAGACTGGCGAGCCGTTTCCCCAGCCCCGCCTGCCCCCTTTCAACACCAGGAGATGCCCATGTCAGACGATGTCGTCATCGTCAGCGCCGCCCGCACCCCGGTCGGAAGCTTCAACGGAGCGTTCGCGACCCTTCCCGCCCATGACCTCGGCGCCATCGCCATCAAGGCCGCGCTGGAGCGTGGTGGCATCGAGCCTGGCCGGGTCTCCGAAGTCATCATGGGTCAGATCCTGACCGCGGCTCAGGGTCAGAACCCGGCCCGCCAGGCCTCGATTGCCGCCGGCATTCCGGTGGAGAGCCCGGCCTGGGGCGTCAACCAGCTTTGTGGCTCGGGCCTGCGCACCGTCGCGTTGGGCTACCAGGCGCTGCTCAACGGCGATTCCGAAATCGTGGTCGCCGGCGGCCAGGAATCCATGAGCATGGCTCCGCACGCCCAGTATCTGCGCGGCGGCGTCAAGATGGGCCCGGTCGAGTTCGTCGACACCATGATCAAGGACGGCCTGTGGGATGCCTTCAACGGCTATCACATGGGGAATACGGCCGAGAACGTCGCGCGCCAGTGGCAGATTACCCGCGCCCAGCAGGACGAGTTCGCGGTCCACTCGCAGCAGAAGGCCGAGGCGGCGCAGAAGGCCGGCAAGTTCAACGACGAGATCGTTCCCGTCACCATCAAGACCCGCAAGGGCGACATCGTCGTCAGCGCCGACGAATATCCGCGTCATGGCGCAACGCTCGACGGGATGGCGAAGCTCAAGCCCGCCTTCGAGAAGGAAGGCACGGTCACCGCGGGTTCGGCCTCCGGCATCAACGACGGCGCCGCTGCTGTTGTGCTGATGACGGCGAAGCAGGCCGCCAAGGAAGGCAAGAAGCCGATCGCGCGCATCGTGTCCTGGGCGCAGGCCGGCGTCGATCCGAAGATCATGGGCTCGGGCCCGATCCCGGCCTCGCGCGCCGCGCTGAAGAAGGCCGGCTGGAGCGTCGGCGATCTCGACCTGATCGAGGCCAACGAGGCCTTCGCGGCGCAGGCCTGCGCCGTCAACAAGGATCTCGGCTGGGATACCTCGAAGGTCAACGTCAACGGCGGTGCGATCGCGATCGGCCATCCGGTCGGTGCTTCCGGCGCACGCGTGCTGGTGACGCTGCTGCACGAAATGCAGAAGCGCGATTCGAAGAAGGGCCTCGCCACGCTGTGCATCGGCGGCGGCATGGGTATCGCGATGTGCCTGGCGCGCGACTGAAGCTGACATCTAACTTACGTGTCACTTGCGCGTGCGCTGCACACATAGATGAGTGCATCGCACGCGACTAAAAAGGCGGCGGTTGCAAATCAAATATTCTTCGCAACAGCGCCAGCCTCGACTAAATACAAACGCCCGGCTCGACGCCGGGCGTTTTGTTCTTGATGTCCGTCAAACCAACCGCATAATCCGCATCTAAAACGATCGCTCAGAAACGTCCGCAGAGTCCAAGGGAAGGAATACGATATGGCACGTGTTGCACTGGTGACGGGTGGTACGCGGGGCATCGGAGCTGCGATCAGCAAGGCGCTAAAAGCGGCCGGCTACAAGGTCGCGGCGAGCTATGCCGGCAACGATGCGGCGGCGGAGAAGTTCAAGGCCGAGACCGGCATCGCCGTCTACAAATGGGACGTCAGCAATTTCGATGCCTGCGCCGAAGGCGTGAAGAAGGTCGAGGCCGAGCTCGGCCCCGTCGACGTGCTCGTCAACAACGCCGGCATCACCCGCGACACCGCCTTCCACAAGATGACGCTCGAGCAGTGGAACGCCGTGATCAACACCAATCTCGGCTCGCTGTTCAACATGACGCGCCAGGTCATCGAGGGCATGCGTGCGCGCAAGTTCGGCCGCGTCATCTCGATCTCGTCGATCAACGGCCAGAAGGGGCAATTCGGCCAGGTCAACTATTCCGCAGCAAAGGCCGGCGACATCGGCTTCACCAAGGCGCTCGCGATCGAGAACGCCAAGGGCGGCATCACCGTCAACGCGATCGCACCGGGCTACATCAACACCGAGATGGTGCAGGCGGTGCCGAAGGACGTGCTGGAAAAGAACGTGATCCCGCAGATCCCGGTCAATCGTCTCGGTGAACCCGAGGAGATCGCGCGCGCCGTGGTGTTCCTCGCCGCCGACGAGGCCGGCTTCATCACCGGCTCGACGCTGACCATCAATGGCGGCCAGTATCACGCCTGATAGGGCGTCAAGCCTGTAGATTCAGGCGCGACAAGGCGATAGTGAAGACGAAATGCCCGGCCTCGTGCCGGGCATCATCGTCCTCAGGGCCTTTCGATTGATGACCCCGCGCACAGCCACACTGATCGGATTGACCGCGATCCTGATGTGGTCGCTGCTTTCCGTGATGACGGTGGCGACCGGAAAGATTCCGGCGTTCCAGCTCGCCGCCATGACGTTCGCGATCGGCGGTCTCGTCGGCCTCCTCACCTGGGTCGGCCGCGGCGATGCGGCGAGGAGCTTGCGTCAGCCGCTGGTCGTATGGGTCGTCGGCGTCGGTGGCCTGTTCGGCTATCACGCACTGTATTTCCTGGCGCTGCGCTTTGCGCCGCCGGCGGAAGCCGGTCTTTTGAACTACATGTGGCCGCTCCTGATCGTGCTGTTCTCGTCGTTCCTGCCGGGCGAGCGGCTTGCGGTGCATCACATCATTGGTGCCGTGCTCGGCCTCGTCGGCACCGTGCTGCTGTTCGCCGGGAGCACCTCCGGCTTCGCACCGGGCCAGCTGCCGGGATTGATCGCGGCGTTCATCGCGGCGTTCGTCTGGGCGACCTATTCGGTGCTGTCGCGGCGATTGAAAGCGGTGCCGACCGATGCGGTCGCGGGCTTCTGCCTCGCCACCGCGGTGCTCGCCGCGCTGATGCATGGTCTGCTTGAAACCACGGTGTGGCCGGAGACGACGCTGCAATGGCTCTCCGTGGCCGCCCTCGGCATCGGCCCTGTCGGCGCCGCGTTCTACGCCTGGGACATCGGCATGAAGCGCGGCGACATCCGCGTGCTCGGCGCCGCATCCTATGCGACGCCGCTGCTCTCGACCGGATTCCTCATCGCCGCCGGTTTTGCAAAAGCCAGCGCCAACATCGCCATCGCCGCGATCCTGATCGCCGGCGGCGGCCTGATCGCGGCGAAGGATATGGTGCTGCGGAAGCGGTGACAGTTGTTGCCGGGTTCGCCGCCATGCGGCGCCAGGGAATGACAGTGCGCCTTACGGCTCCCAGCCCTTCGGCGCGAGCTCGAATTTTGCGAACTCGAATGCGGGCGCCACTGTGCAACCGACCAGCGTCCACTCTCCCATGCTCTCCGCCATCTGCCAGGCATTCGCCGGCACGATTCCCTGCGGCCGTTCGCCGCTCACAAGGTCCGTGCCGAGCCGTACCTCGTGTTGCGAGCAGCCTTCATGCGCGATGCGCAGCGTCAGTGGGCTGCCGGCGTAGTAGTGCCAGATCTCCACGGCGTCGATGCGATGCCAATGCGAGCGTTCGCCGCGCGCGAGCAGGAAATAAATGAGGGTCGAGCGCGACCGGCCGTTAGGGTCCGTGGTCTGGTCGCGAAACGTCTCGCGGTAGTGACCGCCTTCGGGATGCGGTCGGAGTTCGAGGCGTGCGATGATCTCGGCTGCGGTCGGCATCGATCCCCGTCAGGATTTCTTCTTCAGGATTTGTTCTTGCGCTCGCGCAGTTCGCCAAACACCGCGGCAGCGTCCGCGCCCTTCATGTGTAGCCTGGTTGCGACCGACGGTTCATCAGCACGCAGGAACACGTTTGCTCGCTTCTCGTCACCAAGTAGTGAAGGAATGGTCGGCTTGTTCTCGGCCCGCAGCTTCGCCACTTCCGCCGCGCGTGCCTGGAGCGCCGCATTGTCGGGGTCGATGGTGAGCGCGAACTTGACGTTGGACGCGGTGTATTCGTGCCCGCAATAGAGCTTGAAGTCGTCAGGCAGCGCCCGCAGCTTCAGGAGCGAGTCCCACATCATCGGGTAGTCGCCTTCGAACACGCGGCCGCAGCCGATCGAGAACAGCGTGTCGGCCGCGAACAGCGTCTTCTCGTTGTCGAACACGTAGGAGATGTGGTCGAGCGTGTGGCCGGGCGTCTCCAGCACGCGCCCCAGCAAGCTGCCGACCTTGACGATGTCGGCATTGGCGACGCGCAGGTCGACGTTGGCGATCTTTGTCGTCTTGTCATGCGGCGCGACGACGCGGCAATTGTATTTCTGCTTGAGTTCTGCGACCCCGCCGACATGATCGCCATGATGATGGGTGATCAGGATGTCGGTGAGCTGCCAGCCCTCGCGCTCGAGCGCCTTCAGGATGGGGCCGGCCTCCGGCGCGTCGATCGACGCCGTCGCCTTGGTTTCCACATCGTGGATCAGATAACCGAAATTGTCGTTTAAACAGGTGAAAGTACGAATTTCGGCGGCCATGTCATCTCCATCGCGCTCAGCCCCGCAGACAAATATGGCGTTAACGTTGCGCAGGCAATGCAATATTCCGGGCGCGGGAGCCGCCTCGTGCATGTTACATTGCCGTCATGACCATTGATGTCGTCGACCTCCGCGAGTTCTACTCCCGTCGCCTCGGGATTGTGGCGCGGCAAATGATCAATCGCGGCATCAGGGAGCGCTGGCCGACCGCCGCGGGCCAGCGTGTGCTCGGCATCGGCTATCCCACCCCTTATCTCGGCCTGTTCCGCGAGGACGCGGAGCGCTGCATCGCCTTCATGCCGTCGGCGCAGGGCGTCTTGAAATGGCCGACGGGCCGGCCGGCGCTGGCCTCGCTGGTCGATGAATTCTCGCTGCCGCTTCCTGACGCCGCGGTCGACCGGATCCTGCTAATTCATGCGCTGGAGATGTCGGATGATCCGGCCGCGCTCTTGCGCGAGGTGTGGCGGGTGCTGTCGCCCTCCGGCCGCGTGATCGCGGTGATCCCGAACCGGCGCGGGGTATGGACCCGCACCGACAGCACGCCGTTCGGTCACGGCCGGCCCTATTCGCGCTCGCAGATCACCGACCTGTTGCGCCAGACCTGGTTCACGCCGACCGCCTGGGGCGAGGCGCTGTTCATGCCGCCCTATGCCGGCGGCTGGGTGCTGAAATCGGCGCAGGTGTGGGAGCGTGCGGGCGCGGCGCTGTCGTTGCCCTTTGCCGGCGTGCACATTGTCGAGGCGACCAAGCAGGTCTATCGCGCGATCCCCGCCAAGCGCGAGCGCGCACGGCTGATTCCCTCGTTGAAGCCGGTGCTGGTGCCGTCCTCGACGGTGACGCGCACTTGAAAACAAATCGTCCCGGCGCGAGGCCGGGACGATTGCAGATCAGAAGAAGCTTACTCGCCGGAGGCGACTTCGTCGCTGGAGCCGGCCGGAGCCGCCTCGCGCTCGGGGCGCGGGCCGTGCGGCCGGCGGCGTCGCCGCGGAAAGCGTTCGCCGCCACCGCCGCCTTCCAGGCCACCCTGACCGCCATTCGCGGCACTATTCACTTGCGGCTGTGCGCCGGTGATGAAGGAGGGCAGGCGATCGACGCTGCCGGTGTCGGCAACGACGGGCTGCGGCTGGTTCAGCGGCAGCGGCAGCGGCAGCGGCTGATATTGCGGCTGCGCACGATGGTCGCGTTCGCGATGTTCGCGCGGCTGCTGGTTCTCGCGCTGATAGGGCTGCTGGCCGTCACGCGGCTGATGATCACGCTGGTGATCGCGCTGGCCGTCGCGGTCGCGCATGAAGGGCTGTTGCTGCTGCGGCGGCTGCGGGACGAAGCCCGGCTCCTGGCCGAAATTCGAGAAATTCTCGCCGTCGTCCTCGCTGTCGTCGCCGCTGTTGCTGACGGGCTCGTCGCCGCGCGGTTGCTGGTTCTGGCGGAACTGTTCCTGGGCCGCCGCGATCAGGCGGAAATAATGCTCGGCGTGCTGGTAGTAGTTCTCGGCGGCGACCGGGTCGCCGGAAGAGCGCGCATCGCGCGCGAGCTGAAGATATTTTTCGGCGATGTGCGAAGCCGTGCCGCGGATCTTGATGTCGGGTCCGTTCGATTCGTAAACCCGGGTCATCGGGTTCTGGCCGCGCCGGTTGTTGTTGTTGTTGTTATTATTGTTATTGCGGTTGCGCATCCGCTGCTTGTTCTGACCGTTTCTCATGTCCTGCCTTTAATTCCAGCCCTAAAGGTTGCACGCATTACTGATTGCTCGGAGTGACCTGATGACAGCGGTTCACATCTCTCATGCGCACCGCGCGCAGGAGCGGCTTGAACCCTGCCGATGTCCGTCGACCGTCGCGTTCAACAAAGACGCGTTCCCCACCCGCCAGCATCCATTGCCAGCGAACCCATTCATATCGCCTGCCGAAACAAGCCCAGCTTTGTTGCGTAAGTCTTCAAGCGCAATATCAGGCTTTCGTTCACTTTGCGGTCGGAGAGCAGCGCAGCTCCAATGGCCATCGCGCTCAACAGGACCTGCGGCTTGGAACCTTTAAATCAGTAAAGCTCTCGCCCGAGAGCCCGGCTTTTGCCCGTAGGTCTACGGGGCCGGCACCGATGTGTTGACCGGAACGTAGTCGTTCCCAAGGGATATTCCAAGAGGTTTTTTGCAACCCAATCCGGCTTTTATGGGGGCATTTTTCGGGCCGAAACCGCCCGCGGGATGCCCGCCAAATCGGCCTTGGGCGGCCTGTCCACAGACAACGCGGCAGCCGTCATCAAGGTTTCAATATCGCGGGCCTGCCCTTGCCCCGCCTCGACGATCAACGCCCCGCCGGGGGCGAGCCGCTCGGCCGCCTGCGGGATCAGGGCGCGGTAGGCGTCATAGCCGTCATTGCCGCCGTCGAGCGCCAGATGCGGATCGTGCTCGCGCACGTCGAGGCTCAGTTTCGGAATTTCCCCTGAGGGAATATAGGGCGGATTCGACACGATGAGATCGAACGGGCCGCGCAGCGCCGCCGCATAGGAGCAGGCGACGAAGCCGGAACGGTCGGCGAGGCCCAGTGCTGCGGCATTGCTCCGCGCGGTGTCGAGCGCGGAGAGGCTGAGATCGGTTCCGACACCGAAGGCATCGGGAATTTCGTGCAGCAGCGCGAGCAGGATCGCGCCGGATCCGGTGCCGATATCCGCGATTCGCGGGCGCGGCCCCGATATCGTGGCCTCCCGAAAGATCTCCAGTGCCAGTTCGACCACGGTCTCGGTGTCCGGCCGCGGCACCAGCGTCGCTTCGGACAGTTGGAACGGCAGGCCCCAGAATTCGCGCGCGCCGAGAATGCGGGCGACCGGCTCATGCGCGAGACGGCGCTGCGCATAGGCTTCGAGCCGCGCGGCCTCTTCGGGCGTGAGCTGGCGCGCCGCCTGCGTGACGATGCCGGTCAAATCAAGCCTCAGCGCGGCTCCGACGAGCAGGCGCGCGTCGAGGGCGGGCTCTTCGATGCCGGCCGATTGCAGCCGCGCCGCAAGCGCGCGCCGCGCACTCTCGATGCTGTGTCCGGAATCGAAACCTGTCGCCAATGGAGCCATCCTGCCTGGTGTCGTGGATAGATCGGCGGCATTGCTTGCGTCAACGGAAAGGAGCGCGTCTGATCGCACCTCGCAGCGAGCGAGGGGTTCATGACGGCTTACGACGATCAGAACGTCTTCGCAAAGATCCTGCGCGGCGAGATTCCCTGCTTCGAGGTTTTCAGGGACGACCGCAGCCTCGCCTTCCTCGACATCATGCCGCGCTCGCCCGGACACACGCTGGTCATTCCCCGGGCGCCGGCGCGTGGCATCCTCGACATCGCGGATGACGATCTCGCCGCGGTCGCCCGAACCGGCAAGCGCATCGCGATTGCGGCGATGAAGGCGTTCGACGCCGAGGGTATCATCCTGCAGCAGTTCAGCGAACCGGCGAGCGGGCAGGTGGTCTTCCACCTGCACATGCACGTCATGCCGGTCAGGGCCGGAATCGAGCTACTGCCGGCGCAGACGCGCAAGGAAGACATGGCCGTGCTCGCCGATCACGCCAAGCGGATGATTGCGGCACTTGGCAGTTGATCGAGATAGCGCTGCAGCAAGACCGTAGGACGGGTAGAGCTGTTGCGAAACCCATCATCGAGACAAACTCGAAATCGACTGGCGCAGCTTCGCTCCACCGAAACTGCGAGCCAGCGATCTTTCATCGAACCTTCATCAGTTCCTGTTCAGCGGGCGGGGTCGAAGGGGAGAGCCAATCGGACATTCGAGCGCGGCACGATCCCAGCGTCCGACATCAGCTGCTGCCTGATAGGTGGTTTGCAGAAACGCCATGAGCGCGGCCTCTGGCTCGCTGGATTTTCGCACAAGGTCATAGGGCAGGAGATATTCGCCGAGCTTCCGATCGAAGTATGCGCCCGCCGGCATGACCTGTCCGTCAGCAAAGCCATTCGGCGTGGGGTAGGCATAGGAATAGAAGGCCGCAAAGTCCGTACCACCTCCGCCCGGCCAAAAGCCGGCGGACGAGACTTCATCGCTATAGGCCTCGCGTGTCACGACGTCCGGCAAACCCGGGACGCCACCCGGGTGAAGCGGAGCGGAACGCCCAGAGAAGCGCGTCACCGCGAGATCGAAGCTGCCCCAGAAGAGATGGACCGGACTGACTTTCCCGATGAACCCCGTCCGAAACCGATAAAACACTCCGCTGATCGCGACGAGGGCGCGGAAGAACCGCGTCACGGCGTCTGCGTCATAGGGCCTGATCTGGCGGTCCTCCGTGAACGGGATCGGATCCGGGACCTCACTGGGCCGACCGTCAAATTCTGGTGTTCCGCCGAGATGTTCTACCAAATCACAGAATCGGGCGTGAAATTCGGCGACGGACATTCGCCCGAGCGGCATTTCCGCCCTGCGCCCATCAGCTGCTTCTCCGATCAGGACGTGACGGGAGAGATCGAAGACGATCTCGATACCTGATGCGTCTGGAATCAGCGAAGTCGTGAGCCCGCGTGCATTCACGTAGAAGGTCGCGTGCCAGGAATGGTTGACCCATGGCGTTCTCGCGAGCCGATACTTGCCGACAATCTGGCAATACAGATGAAGCGCGGAACAGGTTTCGCGCCATGCCTCGAAGGGAATCTCCGGCCAGATCGCGCTCATAGCGTCTCCTCCCTCAGGTTCGGTTCGGCTTGGCAAGACCTCACCTCGGCTAAAGGCGACCCTGTGTCCGCTTTGGGCGCAAGGCGACATTCCGGGGGCGAGGCCGCATGCTACCCCCTCGAAAGCAGATATCCCGGAGTTTAGGGGGACTCGAGCTAGACGCCAAGGTATCGCTGCAGCAGTTCCGGCCGGGCCTTGAGTTCCTGCGCCGGCCCCTCGTGCACGATGTGGCCGTTGTTGATGATGTAGATCCGCGTCGCCAGCGCCAGCGTCGCTGCCAGATTCTGCTCGACCAGCACGATGGTCTGGCCGGCGGCTGCGAGCTCGCGGCAGGCCTTGACGAGATCGTGGACGATGACGGGCGCGAGCCCCTCGAACGGCTCGTCCAGCAGCACGATCTTGGGATCGCGCACCAGCGCCCGGGCGATCGCGAGCATCTGCTGTTCGCCGCCGGAGAGCTCGGTGCCGCGGTTGTTGCGCCGCTCCTTCAGCCGAGGAAACATCTCGTAGATGCGCTCGAGCGGCCAGCGCTTCGGTGCGGTGATCCCGGCGAGGACGATGTTCTCCTCCACCGACAAGCTGCCGAAGATCCGGCGCTCCTCGTGCACGAGCTGCATGCCGGCCTGCGCGATTCGGTGGCTCTTGCGTCCGGCGATATCGATGCCGTCGAACTTCACGCTGCCGCTGCGGGGCGTCACGACGCCCATCAGGCTCTTGAGCGTCGTGCTCTTGCCGGCGCCGTTCCTCCCGAGCAGCGCCACCACCTCGTGCCGCTCGACGCGCATGGCGACGTCGAACAGGATGTGGGAGTCCCCGTAGTAGCTGTTCAGGCCGTTGACCTCGATCAGGCTCATGCGGCGATCTCTCCGTGAACGCCGCCGAGATAGGCTTCCTGCACCGCGGCGTTGGTCCTGATTTCCTCCGGTGTGCCGTCCAGCAGCACCTTGCCCTCCTGGAGCACCGTCACGCGCTCGACCAGCTCGAACAGCGAATCCATGTCGTGGTCGATGATGATCATGGTGCGCCCGCGCGCGATCGATTTGAGCAGCTTGACGGTCTCGACCCGTTCGCGCGGGCTCATGCCCGCGAGCGGCTCGTCGAGCAGCAGCAGGCGCGGCGAGGTGGCGAGCGCAAGCCCGATCTCCAGCCGGCGCTTCTCGCCATAGGCGAGCTCGGATACCGGCGTGTCGGCGCGGCGGGTCAAATTGACCAGGGCAAGCGTATGCGCCACCTGCTCCGTCAGGCCCTTGACGCCCGAGAGCTTGCGGAACAGGTCGAGCCGGAATTTGCCGCGCAGCTCGGCGAGTGCGGCGATCGTCAGGTTCTGCCGCACCGTGAGGCCCGTGAAGAGCTGGTTGACCTGGTAGCTCTTGGTAAGCCCGAGCTGGCAGACCTCGGTGACCTTCAGTCCCGTGATGTCGCGGCCCTCGAACACGATCTGGCCGGAGGTCGGCGCGATCTCGCAGGTCAGCATCTTGAAGAAGGTCGATTTGCCGGCGCCGTTGGGGCCGATGATGCCGCGCAGCTCGCCCTGATTGACGCCGAAATCGATGTTGCTATTGGCGACGAGACCGCCATAGCGCTTGGTCAGGCCCGTGGCTTTCAGAATCGGTCCGGAATAGGCGGGATGCTCGACCTCCCTGACCTGCATCGGCGCCGGCGGAGCTTGCTGTGGCGTCTCGATCTCGGCCTCCTCCTCCGTCTCCGCAGCCTTCCGCGCTCGCTTGCCGGACACGAGGCCGTAGAGATCGACGAGGCCGCCCACAATTCCGCCGCGCAGGAAGCAGACCAGCACCACGAACACGACGCCCAGCACGAGCTTCCAGGCCGCTCCGAGGCCCAGCGCGGACTGAAGGAAATCCTGAAGGAAGAGCCAAACTGTTGCGCCGACCAGCGGTCCGAACAACGTGCCGCGGCCGCCAATGGCGGTCTGCATCACGAGCTGGCCCGAGGTGTCAAAGGTGAAAGCGTCGGGCGGCATGAATGCCTGGAGCACGCCGAGCAGGCCGCCGGCGAAACCGGCGTAGGCGGCTGCGATCACGAAGGCGGTCAACTTGTAGCCGTGGATGTTGTGGCCGACGGCGGTGGCGCGCAGCGGATTGTCGCGGATCGCGCTGAAGATGGCGCCGACAGGCGAGCGGACGATCCTGAGCGCGATGATGACGCCGATGAAGTAGCACAGCGCGATGAACTGATAGAGCGACCAGCCATTGGTGAAGTGGATGGTGGTGAAGCCGAGATTGAAGCTCGGCGTCGGTACGCCCGGCAGGCCGTTCTCGCCTCCGGTGAAATCCGAGAGCGGATTGAACTCGACGAAGAAGAACACCTCCGCGATCGCCACGGTGATCATGGCGAAATAGATGCCGGTGCGGCGCAGCGCGATCAGGCCGATCAAATAGCCGGTCGCGGCTGCTGCGATCATGCCGATGATCAGCGCGCCCAGCACGTTGCCGAAGCCCGCGCGGGTCAGGAGGTAGGCCGCGACAAAGCCGCCGGTGCCGTAGAAGGCGGACTGGCCGAACGACAGCAGGCCGGTGAATCCGAACAGGATGTCGAAGCCGAGACCGAACAGGCCCCAGACCAGGATCCGGTTCACGGTGTTCGGGGCGAAGCCGAGATGAGGCAGCACGAACGGAGCTGCGATCAAACCGATCGCGGTCAGGGTCTCGATCAGGAACGGGCGTTGCTTGAGCATCAGGAAATCGCTTACTCGCGGCCCTGGACGCCGAGCAGGCCATGCGGTCGCACCACGAGCACGAGCGTCATCGCTGCAAACAGCATCACATAGGCGTAGCCGGGGTTGAACATGGAGGTGACGCTGATGATCTCGCCGGCGATCAGGCCGCCGAGGATCGCGCCCGGAAACGAGCCGACGCCGCCGATCACCACCACGACGAAGGTCTGGACCAGGATGTCGTCGCCGATGCCAGGTGTCAGCGACACCACCGGCGCGTTGACGATGCCGGCAAATCCGGCGGCCATCGCGCCGATGCCGAACACGACCATGAAGACGCGGTAGACGTTGATGCCGAGCGAATCGACCATCACCGAATCCTCGATGCCGGCGCGCACGATCATGCCGAGCCGGGTCCGGTAGAGGACGATGAACAGTGCGCCGAGGGCGACCGCGACGATGCCGACGACGGCGAGGCGGTAGGTCGGATAGAACATGAAGCCGAGATTGGTGATGCCCAGGAACAGGGCCGGCGGCGGCACCAGCTGCGACTGGCTCGAGAAGATCAGGCGCACGAGCTCGACGAAACAGATGCCGAGCCCGAAGGTCACGAGCAGCTGATCCTCGTGCGGGCGATGATAGAAATGGCGGATGATGACGCGTTCCATCGCGACGCCGAGCAGCATCACGAACAGCGAGCCGGCGATGACGGCGATGATGAAGGACTCCGTGTACTGGTAGGCGACGAAGCCGGCATAGCCGCCGATCATGAACATCGCGCCATGCGCGAGGTTGAGCACGCCGAGCGTGCCGTAGATGATGGTCAGGCCGGAGCTGATCAGCGCGAGCAGGGCGCCGAGCGCGAGCCCGTTGAAAAGCTGCGAAACGAGGTTGGGCCAACTGATCATGCGACAATCGCCGTTGTGGCGCGCCATGGTGCGCGTCAGAAAAAGGTGACGCCGCAGGACCAGAGTGAGCCCGCGGCGTCACAGGGGTTAGCGCGGGCTCAGCTGTAATCGCCGGGATGGCAGCCGAACGCGTCCGGCTTCTGCATCAGGCCTTCACCTGGGACGATCTCGACGACGTCGTACCAGTCTTCCTTGTTCTTCATGTCCTTCTGCTGCTTGCCCTTCACGATGATCACCGGGCGGACGCATTGGTGATCTTCGGGGCGGTAGTGTACGTCGCCGACCAGGGAGGGGATCGTCTCGCCCTTCTCGTAGGCCTTGATCACGTCGGGCGGATTGAAGCTACCGGCCAGCTCGCACATGTGGGCCCAGTGCGCGAAGCTGACATAGGCGTTCTCGGCGCCCCATTCGGGCTTGTAACCGTACTTCTTCTCGAAGGCCTCGTTGAACATCTTGGCGAGCGGGAACTTGTCCTCGATCGTCCACCAATAGTCGGTGGCGGCGTAGACGCCCTGCATCAGGCCGCCGGTCTCGCGCGCGATGAAGGGCACCTGGTAGGGAACGACCAGCTTCATCTTGTCGAGCACGCCGAACTGCTTGGCCTGCTGGGTCGACAGTACCGCGTCGTGGCCCCAGTTGACGTTGATGAGCACGTCGGCGCCGGAATTCGCGACGTTCAGCAGATATGAGGAGTAGTCGGGCGCGCCGAGCGGTGCGACCTGGTTGGTCACCGTCGTCCAGCCCGCAGTCGCGAGGAAGTCCTGCATCGACTTGGTGACGGTGTGGCCGTAGGTGTAATCGGGCGTCAGGTAGGCGGCCTTCTTGTTCTTGCCGAACTCCCGCACCATCACCGGGCCGATCGCGGCTGCCGCGGTCTGGCCGAAGAAGTTCTGACGGACGCCGTAGCGCACGCAGTCCTTGCCGGTGGTGTCGTTCGAGCCGGAAATGCCGCACACGAACAGCACGTGTTCGCGCTGCGCGAGCTTGTTGAGCGCGACCGCGACGGCGCTCGACGTGCCGCCGGTGATCATGATCGCCTTGTTCTCGCTGATGAAGCGCTGCTGCGCCTGCACCGCCTCGTTCGGCTTGGCTGCGGAATCCGCGACGCCGAACTTCAGCTCCTTGCCGAGCACGCCCTTGCTGGTCTTCGGCGAAATCTTCTTGATCAGGTCGTGGCCGCTGTTGATGTGCTCGATCGCGAGCTGGTAGCCCTTGAGCTCGTCCTCGCCCTGCACGGCGTAGGTGCCGGTGCGCGGGACCGAGATTCCGATGAAGGCGGTGGAACCCGAAACTCCGGCGGGATACGAGCCGATCGCCGGCTTGTCCTCGGCAAAGGCCGGCATCGCGGGCAGCATCGAGGCGCCGATGAGGCTAGCTGTGGTCTGGAGCAGGCCACGGCGCGAGAGGCCGCGGCGGATGAGATCGTCAGTCATGGTCGTTTCCTCCGAACATCGTTCTTGTTTGCAGGCGCAAGCACGACCTGTCCGGCCAGCCGACCTCGCTGGCCTGCTGCGCCGGGCACGTCACATCCGCGTGTAGCTCTTGGCCCTAAGCATTGCTTGCGAAGCCTTTCTGTCAATTTCGTCTTTGGTCGAACGACGAAAATTATCACGTGAAAACATATCGGATCACGATATATATTAGTCTTTGTGAGTACGAGGCTGGCGGGTTCGGCGAGAGAAATGGCGCGGCAGACGACAGTGGCGGGTGCCCGGAAGCGACGATCCTGGCCGCAGGAGGCGGAGCGGCCGGAGGCCGCGTGGCCCGCGGGGGAGGGCAGCGACCAGCGCGCGGCGCCGCAGTCGGGCGATGCCTCCCGCGTGTCCGAGCCGCGCAGCCGGTCAGCCGGCCGGCGCGGACCCGTCGTCGGCGCCGTCCAGGCCAAGCGCGCGCCCGGCCCGATGCAGAAGCTGAGCGTGCGTGCACAGAATGTTCTGAAGGAGCTTGCGGTGGAGCTCACCGGCGAACAGCCGCCGAAGGGGAATTGGTTGCCATCGCGCGAGTTGCTGCTCGCGCTGACGGCCGAGCGCCTTGCGACCGCGCGCAACTGCGGACCTCACACGATGCGGGAGATCGTGGATTGGGCACAAGGCTGCGGCGTGACCATCAAGCCGGTGATCCCGCCCGGCGGCTCGCTGTCGCAGATGTGGGCGGAGTTGATTGCCAATGCGTCGGCCGGGGCCTTGACCAGCGCCGAGATCGCCAGCGCGCTGCAGCGTTCGATCAGGCGGAAGAGCGTTCGCATCCCGATCGCGTTTCAGGTCATCCTGGTGAAGATCCTGCTCTCCAGTTTCGAATAGGCCCCGATATTTGTGCATCCGCGGCGCTGCTCGGTTGGTTCCGCCTGTCCTTCCTTGCTAGTCTCGGCAGCGACCGTCCGCTTCAGCGGCGGGCTTGACGTCGCAGGCAGGAATGACTCAATCTAAGCGGAAGACGACGCGTCCTGCGTCCGCGGCGCCCTCAAAGGGCGGCGCGATGCGCGAGGCCGACTATGCGGCGCTTGCACAGTTCCGCTATCAGCTCCGGACCTTCCTGGCGTTCAGCGAAGCCGCGGCCCAGAGTGCCGGGTTGACGCCGCAGCAGCATCAGGCGCTGCTGGCGATCAAGGGGCTGGCCGCCCCCGACGGCGCAAGCGTCGGCGACATCGCGCGCTTCCTCCTGATCCGGCACCATACCGCGGTGGAGCTGGTGGATCGCATGGCGAAGCTGAAGCTGATCGGCCGGGAAGCCGATCCGCAGGACGCAAGACGCGTCCTGGTCAGGCTGACGGCAAAGGGCGAGCAGAAGCTGCGATCGCTCTCGCGCATTCACCTGGACGAGCTGGGTGCCGCCGCACCCGCCCTGGCCAGGATCCTGCGATCGTTCCGGGCCAAAGCGCGCTGAGGCGCGGTTCAGGCGGCTGCGCCTTGCGCGGCGAGCTGTGCGGCCTGATGCTCGGTGGTCAGCGCGTCGGTCAGTTCGCCGAGCGCTTCGCCGGCGATCACCTGCGGCAGCTTGTAGAGCGTCAGGTTGATGCGATGATCGGTGACGCGGCCTTGCGGGAAATTATAGGTGCGGATGCGCTCGCTGCGGTCGCCGGAGCCGACCTTCTCCTTGCGCTCGGCCGAGCGGGCGGCATCGACGCGCTGGCGCTCGGCGTCGTAGATGCGCGAGCGCAGGATGTTCATGGCGGAGGCGCGGTTCTTGTGCTGCGAGCGGCTGTCTTGCATCATCACCACGATACCGGTCGGGATGTGGGTGATACGGATCGCCGATTCGGTCTTGTTGACGTGCTGGCCGCCGGCGCCTTGCGCACGCATGGTCTCGATCCGCAGATCGTCGTTCTTGATATCGACGTCGACCTCCTCGACCTCCGGCATCACGGCGACCGTCGCCGCGGAGGTGTGGATGCGTCCCTGCGTCTCGGTGTCGGGCACGCGCTGCACCCGATGCACGCCGGATTCGAATTTCAATTTCGAGAACGCGCCGCGGCCCTGGACCTCCGCGATGATTTCCTTGTAGCCGCCGACGGTGCCTTCGCTGGCCGAGATCACCTCGACCTTCCAGCCCTGCAAGCTGGCGAAGCGCTCGTACATCCGGAACAGATCGCCGGCGAACAGCGAGGCCTCATCGCCGCCGGTGCCGGCGCGGATTTCCAGCACCACGTTGCGGTCGTCCATGGCGTCCTTGGGCAGCAGCGCGACACGAATCTTCTGGACCAGCTCTTCGATCTTAGGCGCCAGCTCGTCGCGCTCGGCTTCCGCCATGCCGCGCATCTCGGCATCCGTCGCGGGATCGGCGATCAGCGCCTCGGTGTCGACGAGTTCTTTGACCGCAGAACGATACGCCTTCACCGCCTCGATCAGCGGGGTGAGCTCGGCGAGCTCGCGGGTGATCTGCACATAGCGTTCGGAGGCGAGCTGGCCGAGCGATTCGGCCTCGAGCGAGGCGTGATGCGCGAGCAGGACGTCCAGTTTGGCTTCGGGGAGTGACGACATCGGTTCAGTCTCAAATGGCGGAAGAGGGCGAGGCGGCGGGAGGGGGCGACAGGCCCGCTACAACGCCAGGCCTTCGGCCTCGGCAAATTCCGTCAGCTTCTGCCGGATCGAGACGCTGCCGGAGGGCGCGTCCAGCAGCGGGCCGAGCATCGCTTCGGCCTTCTTGGCGTCGAGATCGATCACCATCGCCTTGACCGGACCGAGCGCCGTCGCCGAAAGCGACAGCGAGCGATAGCCCATCGCGATCAGCGCCAGTGCGCCGATCGGCTTGGAGGCCATCTCGCCGCAGAGCGACAGCGACTTCTTTGCCGCGTTGGACTTCTGTGCGATCTCGCGCAGCACGCGCAGGATCGGCGCCGACATGGTGTCGAAGCGCTCGGAAACCTTGGCATTGCCGCGGTCGACCGCGAACAGGAACTGGAACAGATCGTTGGAGCCGACCGAGATGAAGTCGACCTTCTTCAGGAGCTCGTCGAGCTGGTAGAGCAGGGCGGGCACCTCGACCATGGTGCCGATGTCGATGCGCTCCGGCAGCGTGTGGCCGTGCTGGCGCAGGTAGGTCAGCTCGCGCTCGACCAGCGCTTTCGCCGAGTCGAACTCCGCGACCTCCGAGATCATCGGGAACATGATGCGCAGCGCGCGGCCGCCGCCGGCGCGCAGCAGCGCGCGGATCTGGCCGCGCAGCAGGCCGGGGCGATCGAGGCCAAGCCGGATCGCGCGCCACCCGAGTGCGGGATTCTCCTCGATCACCGCTTCCATATAGGGCAGTGCCTTGTCGCCGCCGATGTCGAGGGTGCGGAAGGTGACGGGCTTGGTGCCGGCAGCATCCAGCACCGTGCGATAGAGCGCGAGCTGGTCGCTGGTGCGCGGCAGGCTCTGCCCCACCATGAATTGCAGCTCGGTGCGGAACAGGCCGATGCCGGCGCTGCCGGTGTCTTCGATATGCGGCAGGTCGATCGCAAGACCTGCGTTGATCATCAGCTCGACCTTCTGGCCGTCCTTGGTGACGCAGGGACGGTCGCGCAGCGCAAGGTATTGCGCCTGGCGGCGGGCGCGGAAGCGCACGCGTTCGGCAAAGGCAGCTTCGACCTCCTGCGACGGGCGCACATAGATCGAGCCCGAGGTGCCGTCGACGATGATGGCGTCGCCGGGATCGGCGATGCCGGGCGCGTTCGGGACTTCGCCGACCGCGGGGATGCCGAGCGCGCGGGCCACGATCGAGACGTGGGAGTTGGCGGTGCCTTCCTCCAGCACGATGCCGCGCAGGCGCTTGCGGTCGTAGTCGAGCAGCGCCGCCGGGCCCATTGCGCGCGCGATGACGATGGCGTTGTCCGGCAATTGCTCACGCGACGGCGCATGATCCTGGCCGACCAGCTGCCGCATCAGGCGGTAGCCGAGATCCTCGAGATCGTGCAGCCGGTCGCGCAGATAAGGGTCGGTCGAGCGCAGCATGCGCGCGCGGGTGTCGGACTGCACGCGTTCGACGGCGGCTTCCGCCGTGAGGCCGGTGGCGACCGCCTCATGCAGCTTGTGCGACCAGCCCTGGTCGTTGGCGAACATGCGATAGGCTTCCAGCACCTCGCGGTGCTCGCCGCCCTCGGCAACGTCGCCACGCTCCAGCATGCGGTCGAGATCGGCGCGCAGCTTGGCGAGCGCGGTGTCGAGCCGCTTGATCTCCTTCGGCAGATCCTCGGCGATGTAGTCCTTGATGACGACGCGCGGCTCGTGCAGCACGACATGGCCGAGCGCAATGCCCTCCGAGAGGATGGCGCCGACCTTCTGCGCCGAATGGCGCGCGGCAGGCTCCTGGCCCGGCTGGGCCAGCGCAGACAATTCGCCGGAGGCGATCAGCTCCGCCAGCACCATCGCGGTGGTCTGGAGCGCCTCGAGCTCCTCCTCGACATAATTGCGCTTGGCGCGGTTCTGCACCACCAGCACGCCGAGCGTGTTACCGGCACGCAGGATCGGCACGCCGAGGAAGGAATGGTAGATTTCTTCGCCGGTCTCCGGGCGGAACGAGAAGGCCGGGTGGCTTTGCGCGTCGCTGAGGTTGAGCGGGGTCGCCTCGCTGGCGACGAGGCCGACCAGGCCCTCATGGGCGCTCAGCACGGTGTGATGCACCGCCTCGCGGTTGAGGCCTTCGGTGGCGTAGAGCTCGAGCGTGTTGTCGATGCGCAGCACATAGACCGAGCACACCTCGGCCACCATATTGGCGGCGATCAGCACCACGATCTTGTCCAGCCGCTCCTGGGCCGAGACCTGCTCCGCCATGGTTTCGCGGAGCCGTCTCAACAAGACGCGGGGACCTCCCGACGCGCTCCGCATGAACCGTCAATCTCCTCCGTCTGCCTGGCCCGGCGGTATCGGCCGGCGGCTGGCCCAAAATTCCAGAAAAACAACCAAATTGTTCGTCCGGCGCAGGCACAAACACAAATCTACTCAAGATTTAGCGCTTGCACCGAATCAGCGCCGCCTGAACTGGGACACAGTCTGCGGCAGCCCACCCTGTTCGCCGTATAGCGAATTGAGGCTTGTTTTGCCAAGCAAAACGCCTGCCAAACGCGAAGGTGTGTACACCTTCGCGTTTGCTGCGACCGCTAAGAGAAAATTCGTCTAGGCCTGATCGAGACCATAGAGCGTGTGCAGGGTGCGCACCGCAAGCTCGGTATAGGCGGTGTCGATCAAAACCGAGAATTTGATCTCGGAGGTTGTGATGGCCCGGATGTTGATATTCCGTCCGGCGAGGGCCGAGAACGCCTGGGCGGCGACGCCGGCGTGGCTGCGCATGCCGCTGCCGATTACCGATATCTTGGCGACGTCGGTGGCGGTATCGAGCCGGGCATAGCCGATCTTGCCCTTGGCGGCCGTGATCGTGTCCTTGGCACGGGTGTAGTCGGCCGCCGGCACCGTGAAGGTGAGATCGGTGGTCTTGCCGTCCTCGGAGACGTTCTGCACGATCATGTCGACGTTGATGTTGGCATCCGCCAGCGGGCCGAAGATCGACGCTGCCACGCCGGGCTTGTCCTCGATCTGGCGTACCGAGATCTGGGCCTCGTCCTTCGAAAAGGCGATGCCGGTGACGACGTGGCTTTCCATGATCTCCTCCTCGCTGCAGATCAGCGTGCCGGGCGGCTGGTTGGCATGCGGGTCGATATCCTCGGGCTTGTCGAAGCTCGAGCGGACGAAGATCGGCATGTTGTGGACCATGCCGAGTTCCACCGAGCGGACCTGGAGCACTTTTGCGCCCTGGGAGGCCAGTTCCAGCATGTCTTCGAACGCGATCTTGTCGAGGCGGCGGGCCTTCGGCACGATTCGCGGGTCGGTGGTGTAGACGCCGTCGACGTCGGTGTAGATGTCGCAGCGGTCGGCCTTGACGGCGGCGGCGATCGCCACGGCCGAGGTATCGGAGCCGCCGCGGCCGAGCGTGGTGATGCGATTGGTCTCGGGGTTGATGCCCTGGAAGCCGGCGATGACCGCGACCTCCTTGCGCTCCCGGAAGCGCTTGATGATCTCGCTGCCGTCGATGTCCTCGATTCGGGCCGAGGCATGGGCGTCGCTGGTCTTGATCGGGATCTGCCAGCCCTGCCAGGAGCGGGCCTGGATGCCCATGCCCTGAAGCACGATGGCGAGCAGGCCCGACGTCACCTGTTCGCCGGAGGCGACAACGGCGTCGTATTCGCGCGCGTCGTGCATCGGCGAGGCCTCGGTGCACCAGGCCACCAGCTCGTTGGTTTTACCGGACATCGCCGAGACGACCACGGCCACTTCATGGCCGGCGTCGACCTCACGCTTCACATGGCGTGCGACGTTGCGGATACGTTCGATATTGGCGACGGACGTGCCGCCGAATTTCATCACGAGGCGGCTCATGACGACGCGTGCATTCCCTCATAAGGATCAGTATGGTGACCCGCACCGGACGGGTGCCGGCGGACACCGACCGCGCGTATACATAGCGGCGGGGCCGGGGGCAAGCGGGTTCCTGCGGGGGCAGGGTAAGGTCCGACCTAAGGTCTGGCTTGGGGGTATGGGTTAACCGAGATCATGGCGCGTTATATCGACGAGATCCTGCAACCGGGCGAGCGGGTGCTGTATTCGACCAATGCGCACTGGATCTTCTATTTTCCGGCCATCGTGGCCTGGATCGTGGCTCTCGCCTTTCTCGTCCTGATGCCGCAGGCCACGGCCGATGGCCTCAGGGTGCTGTGCCTCATAGCCGCCGGCGTCGTGGCTTTGGCCGCCCTTTACTGGACCATCAGGGGCTGGTTCCATCGCTTCACGACCGAGACCGACGTCACCAACTTGCGGGTTGTGCACAAGACGGGGTTCATCAAGCGCCGGACCTTTGAAATGGCGCTGGACAAGGTCGAGAGTGTCGACGTCGACCAGTCGATTCTTGGACGTATTCTCAACTACGGCGACGTGACGATTCGCGGCGTTGGCGAGGGGATCGAAAAGATCACGACCGTCGACACGCCGCTCGCCTTCCGTAGTTCGATCACCACGCGGTAGGACCGCGCCTAACCATGAGCATGCAGCAAAATACTTCCGCAACCGCCACCGCCCAGCCGGGCTCGACCGTCGACGCCGCCGAGATCGCGAAATTCTCGAAACTTTCGGCCGAGTGGTGGGACCCCAATGGCAAGATGGCCCCGCTGCATCGGATCAACCCGTTGCGGCTCGGCTATATCCGCGACGCCGCCTGCCGCAAGTTCGAGCGCAATGTGCGCAGCCTCAACTGCCTCGGCGGCCTGCGCGTGCTCGACATCGGCTGCGGCGCCGGCCTGTTGTGCGAGCCGCTGTCGCGCCTCGGTGCCCAGGTCATCGGCGTCGATCCCTCGGTCAGCAACATCGCCGCCGCGAAACTGCATGCCGACAAGAGCCATCTGTCGATCGATTACCGCTGCACCACGGTCGAGGAGATCGACCCGCGCGAGCGCTTCGACATCGTGCTGGCGATGGAAGTGGTCGAGCACGTCGTCGATGTCGGCGTTTTCCTCAAGCGCTGCGCGGCGCTGCTGAAGCCGAACGGGCTGATGGTGGTCTCGACGCTGAACCGGAACTGGAAGAGCTTTGCGCTCGCCATCGTCGGCGCCGAATACGTCCTGCGCTGGCTGCCGCGCGGCACCCATGAATGGAACAAGTTCGTCACCCCCGACGAGCTGACGAAGTATCTTTTGGACAACCGTCTCGTCATCACCGAGCAGACCGGCGTCGTCTACTCACCCTTCGCCGACAAATGGACCCTCTCGTCGGATATGGACGTGAACTACATGGTCGTAGCGGAAGGGATGGTGTGAGGACTGAGTAGGGTGCGAGCTGTTTCTCCACAAACGGTGTCGTCCCTGCGAACGCAGGGACCCATACCCCCAGGGAGCAGTTTGGCGAAGACTGCCGACCCGCGCGTCTACCACCGCGGCGCAACCGACAGATTCCGCGGTATGGGTCCCTGCGTTCGCAGGGACGACACCGAATTTGTTGCGCGAGCATCGCACCCATGACGTGGGCGTGATTGACCTGCTTCGCCGCTAGCGGCAGGTTGGCCACGGCTTCCCCTCCTACCGCTCCACCCGCATGCTTACCATCGCCAGCCTCTGGATTCCCTTCACCGTCATTGCTGCGTTAGGCCAGGTCGCGCGCAATGCGATGCAGCGGTCGCTGACGAAGCCGCTGGGGACCTGGGGCGCGACCAATATCCGCTTCCTGTTCGGCTTCCCGTTCTCGCTGCTGTTTCTGGGCGTGGTGCTGGTCGCGACCGGTGATCACCTCGGCATGCCGCCGACCGTGTTCTGGCCCTGGCTGCTGCTCGGGGCGCTCAGCCAGATCGTTGCGACCGGGCTGATGCTGCTCGCGATGAACGATCGCTCCTTCGTGGTGACGACGGCCTACCTCAAGACCGAGGCGATCCAGACCGCGATTTTCGGCTTCGTCTTCCTCGGCGATCATCTCACCTGGCTCAAGGTGCTGGCGATCGTGATCGCGACTGTCGGCGTTGTCATCACGGCCCTGCGGCCCGGCGGCGAGAAGAGCTTTGCCGAGCTGAAGCCGACCATCACCGGTCTCGTCGCGGCTGCGGCGTTCGCGTTGTCAGCGGTCGGTTTTCGCGGCGCGATCATCAACGTGCCTGATGTCTCCTTCGTGACGGCGGCGTCGTTCACGCTGGTGCTCGGTCTGTTCGTGCAGACGCTGGTGCTGACGATCTATCTGCTCTGGCGCGCGCCAAAGGTGCTCCAGTCGATCCTGGGATTGTGGAAGCCGTCGCTGCTCGCCGGCTTCATGGGCGCGTTCGCCTCGCAATTCTGGTTCCTGGCCTTCGCGCTGACGGCCGCCGCCAATGTCCGCACGCTCGCTTTGATCGAGGTGCTGTTCGCGCAAGGCGTGGCGTATTACTCGTTCAATCAGCCGATCGCGCCGCGCGAGATTTTTGGTATCGCGTTGATCGTCGTTGGCGTTGCGGTGCTGGTGGGGGCCTAGTTCCTATCTTCCGGCAGCGTCGGCAGCGGCGACACCTCGATGCCTTCGTCGATCAACGACTTTGCCTCGTCGGGCGAAGCCTCGCCATAGATCGGACGGTGCTCCTTGTCGCCGTAATGCATCGCGCGGGCTTCGTTCGCAAAACGCTCGCCGACATTGTCGGCGTTCTTGACGATGTGATCGCGCAGCTCCTTGAGCTTGGCGCGCAACTCGCGCTCCTGCGCCATCATCAGCGAGGTCGGTCCCGACGGCGCGGCCTCGGGCGCAGGCGTTGAAGCCGGCTCCGGCGGCGGCGTCGCCCGTCCGCGGCCCTTCTTGCCGATGATCCGCGGGGCCATGATCGCCTTCTCGACCTTGGCCGAGCCGCAGATCGGGCAAGTCACGAGCTTGCGCTTCACCTGCGAATCATAAGCCGACGAGCTCTGGAACCAGCTTTCGAATGCGTGGCTTCGGTCGCAGTGGAGCGCGTAGCGGATCATGCCGATCCCCGCACGAGGTGAAGATGGTCCGGCCCGGCCTTGGGATCGGCGACGCCGAAGCGGCGGCCGTGCTGAAGCGAGGGGATCGCGCGGCGGGCGGTCTCGACCTTGGCCGGGTCGATCTTGGCCATGATGATGCCGGGCTCGACGTCGCCCTCGGCGAGGATCTCGCCCCAGGGGTCGATGATCAGCGAGTGACCATAGGTCTCGCGCTTGTTCTCGTGCAGGCCGGCCTGTGCCGCTGCGAAGATGAAGCAGCCGGTCTCGATCGCGCGCGAGCGCAGCAGGATATGCCAGTGCGCCTCACCGGTCTTGCGGGTGAAGGCCGAGGGCACCGTGATGAAATACGCGCCGCTCTCGGCCAGCGCGCGGTAGAGCGCCGGGAAGCGCACGTCGTAGCAGATCGTCAGCCCGACGCGGCCCCAGGGCAGGTCGGAGATCACGGCGGTCTCGCCCGGCTGGTAATTGGCGGATTCGCGATAGCTCTCGCCGTCCGGCAACTCGATGTCGAACATGTGGATCTTGTCGTAGCTCGCGAGCACATTGCCCTCGGGGCCAATCAGGAAGGACCGATTGACTGCTTTCTCCGGCGAGAAGCGCAGCGCCAGCGATCCGACATGGATGTGGATCTTCAGTTCGGCCGCGAGCGCGCAATAGGCCCTTAGCGAGGTGTCGTCCTCTTCGCTCTGGAGGTGCTCGAACAGCGCCTTGCGATTGAGCTGCATCATGTTGCTGACTTCGGGCGTCTGCACGTAATCGGCGCCATCGGCCGCAGCCTGCCGGATCAGCCTGGTGGCCTGCGCGAGGCTCGGCTCGGGCATCAGGCCGGTGCGCATCTGGATCATCGCGGCGGTGAAGGTGCGATCCTCGCTCATGACACCGCCTTTACGCTTTCGAGCAGGCCGTCGAGCTTGCCCTCGCGGTCGAGCGCATAGAGCTCGTCGCAACCGCCGACATGGGTTCCGCCGATCCAGATCTGCGGGAAAGTCGAGCCCCCGCCGGCGCGGTCGTACATCTCTTCGCGCCAGGACGGGTTCCTGGCGATGTCGAACTCCGTGAAGGTTGCCTTCTTGCGGGTCAGCAGCGATTTGGCAGCGGAACAATAGCCACAGCCCGGCCTGGTGTAGATTTCGACAGCGTCGGTCATGTCGTGTGGCGCTCTCATGTCATGAAGTCATTGAATTATATGGGACGGGGGCCGCTCTCGACAACCCGGGCGAACACCAGCACGTCCACCTGGGCCGCCTTGGCGCGGAGCAGGGCCCGCGCGCAGGCGTCCAGCGTCGCCCCCGAGGTCAGGACATCGTCGATCAGGACGATGCGGCGGCCCTGGATTTCCGCCTGGCGGTCGAGGGATACCTGGAATGCGCCCTGCACATTGGTGGCGCGCTGGGTCCGCGACAGGCCAATCTGCTGCTCAGTCGCACGCACCCGGCGCAGCACTTCGCCGCGCACCCTGACACCGCTCTGCCGCGCGATGATGCGCGCCAGCGCCCCGGACTGGTTGTAGCGGCGCCGCCACGCCCGGCGCCAATGCAGGGGAACGGGCACCAGCATGTCGGCCTCGGTCAGTAGCTCGCCGCCTGCCCGCGCCATCCAGCGGCCCATGGCCGGCGCCAGATCGGTACGGTCCTGGTATTTCAGCGCATGCACCAGCGTGCGCGCGACGTCGTCATAGCGCACCGCCGCGCGTGCACGCTGGTAGGCCGGCGGGCTCGCGATCGCCTCCATCGACAGCATCTCGGGGCCGGGATCATAGACGAAGGGAATGCCGAGGCGCGGGCAGTAGGGCCGTTCGATGAACGACAGCCGCGCCCAGCAGGCCGCGCAGACGCCTTCGCCATCGACCGGCTCCCGGCAGGACACGCACAATGTCGGCAGCGCAATGTCGAGCGCGAGCCGTGCGGCGCGCGACAGAACGTGGCGGCCGGCCGTCCACGCGGCACGCAGCGGCGCGGCGATGGAGCGGGTGGGGGCGGCGTCGGCTTCCATGAGGAGAGGCTAGCGTTCCGCTTGCGAGGGCTCAAGTGACTCGGTCTCGTGTCCCGGCTCTGCGCAGCGTCACTGCGTGCCGCACCGCGCCCGGGACACGAGAGCGATTGCCAGAACGACTTGGATCGGCGTAACCAGCGGCATGGCCCAGACCCCGCAACCCCCGCCCGCTCTGTTCGATCGCGCATTGCTGCATGCGCGGCAGCGGCGCGCACATGCGCAGGGCGAGGTGACATTCCTGCTCGATCGTGTTGCAGAGGACATGACCGACCGGCTGGCCGCCGTGATGCGGGAGTTTCATGCTGCGGCCGATCTCTGGACACCCGGAGAGGGGCTCACGGGGCTGCCATCACTCCAGCGGATCGCGCTCGACGAAGCGGGCGTGGAAAAACTGCCCTTTGCCCCGGAAAGTCTCGACCTCGTCGTCTCGGCGCTGGCGCTGCAATTCGTCAACGACCTGCCGGGGGTGCTTGCGCAGGTGCGGCGTGCGCTGAAGCCGGACGGATTGCTGCTCGCCGCGATGATCGGCGGCGACAGCCTGACCGAGTTGCGCCAGGCCTTTGCCGCGGCGGAGGCGGAATGCGAGGGCGGCGTGTCGCCGCGCGTGGCCCCGTTCGCCGATCTGCGCGACGTCGGCGCGCTGTTGCAGCGGGCGGGCTTTGCGCTTCCGGTCACCGATGTCGACCGTGTCGTGGTGCGCTACGCCAATGCGTTTGCGTTGATGCAGGATCTCCGCCGCATGGGCGCGGCCAATGTGCTGATCGAGCGGCGACGCACGCCGACGCCCCGCGCGACGCTGCTGCGGATGGCCGAGATCTACGCCGAACGCTTTGCGGATGCCGACGGCCGCATCCGCGCGACATTCGACATCATCTGGCTCTCCGGCTGGGCCCCGCATGCAAGCCAGCAGCAGCCGCTCAAGCCCGGGTCGGCGAAAGCGAGCCTGGCGGAGGCGGTGAAGAAGGCGGGGAAGGAGTGATCCTCATGGTGAGGAGGCGCGTAAGGCGCGCTTAGCGGACGATGCTTCGCATCGCCGCGAGAACCATGCCGGCCCCGCTCTTGCCGTGTGGCCATCCTTCGAGACGCGCGTGCCGCGCTCCTCGGGATGAGGTCCGTACTCACATCAGCAAATCAATCAGATGCGGGATCAGCGGAATGTCCGCGGGCGGCATCGGGTAGTCGCGCAGCTTGTTGGCGCGGACCCAGGCCAGGGTCTGGCCTTCGCGCGGGGTGACCAGCCCCTCCCAGCGCCGGCAGATGTAAAGCGGCATCAGCAGGTGAAAGGTCTCGTAGCCGTAGCTCGCAAAGGTCAACGGCGCCAGGCACGGTTCGGCGACGGTGATGCCGAGCTCTTCATGCAGCTCGCGGATCAGGCTCTGCTCCGGCCGCTCGCCGGGCTCACACTTGCCGCCGGGGAATTCCCAGAGGCCCGCAAGCGTCTTGCCCTCCGGGCGCTGCGCGATCAGGACGCGCTTGTCGGCGTCGACGAGCGCGCAGGCCACCACCAATGTCAGTTTGAGATCGGCCATCGGCGTTCGGTTTAAGACCTGTAATCCCCGTTGATCGCGACATACTCCTTCGTCAGGTCGCAGGTCAGCACGCGGTCGCGGCCCTTGCCGAGGCCGAGCGAGACCTTGATGGCGATTTCCGGGGCCTTCATCGCTTCCGACACCTGCGCCTCGTCATAGGACGGATCGCGCGCGCCGCTCTTGGCGACGCGGATGCCGTTGAAGGAGATCGAGAGCTTGTCGCGATCGGCCGGCTCGCCGGCCTTGCCGACCGCCATCACCACGCGGCCCCAATTGGCGTCCTCGCCGGCGATCGCGGTCTTGACCAGCGGCGAGTTCGCAATCGACATCGCGATCTTGCGCGCCGACGCCTTGGTCTTGGCGCCCTCCACGGTGATCTCGACCAGCTTGCGCGCGCCCTCGCCGTCGCGGGCGACCTGCTCGGAGAGATTGGCGAGCACCTGGTTGAAGGCTTTCACGAAGGCCTTCAGGCGCGGATCGCTGGCCCGGCTGATTTTCGGCGCGCCGTGCTCGGCGGCGGCGCCGGTGGCGAAGGCCAGCAGCGTGTCCGAGGTCGAGGTGTCGCCGTCGATCGTCACCGCGTTAAAGGTGTCCTCGACGCCGCTCTTGAGCAGGGCTTGCAGGGCGGCGGGTGCGATCGGCGCGTCGGTGAAGATGAAGGACAGCATCGTCGCCATGTCGGGCGCGATCATGCCGGCGCCCTTGGCCATGCCGTTGATGGTGACCTTGGCCTTGCCGAGCTTGACGGTTGCGGTCGCGACCTTGGGGAAGGTATCGGTGGTCATGATCGCCTTGGCCGCGGCGAGATAGTCGCCGGGCTCGGCAGTCTCGGCCAGCCGGCCGAGCACACCGTCGAACTTGGTCGCGTCCAGCGGCTCGCCGATCACGCCGGTCGAGGCCAGGAAGATCTCGCCCTCGCTGCATCCGACCGCCTTGGCCGCGATCTTCGCGGTCAGCGCGGTGGAGCTGCGCCCGGTCTTGCCGGTGAATGCATTGGCGTTGCCGGAATTCACCACCAGCGCGCGCGCCTTGCCGCCCTTCAGCTTGGCGCGGCACCATTCCACCGGCGCGGAGGGGCATTTCGACCTGGTGAAGACGCCCGCGACCGCGGTGCCCTTGTCCATTACCGCCAGCAGCACGTCGGTGCGGTTCTTGTAGCGGATGCCGGCTTCGGCCGTCGCAAGGCGGACGCCCGCGATCACGGGCATGTCGGGGACAGTTTTGGGGGCGAGCGGGGAGACGGAGGAGGACATCGGGGCGCCTTGGTGAGGTCTGGATATGCAGATGGCCGGGCATTTGCCCGGCCATTGCGACGTTAGATACTATTGGCGTCCGCGAAGTGACAGCGAATTCTTACTTCTTCGCGGGGGGCGCCATCTTGCTGTCGGACGGCTTGGCAGGGTCGGCCGGCTTGGCATCCGGCTTGGCATCCGCTGCCGGCTGGTCCGTCCGCTCGACCTTGGCTTCCGCGCGGAGCTTGGCGACGTAGTCGGCCTGGGCCTTGCGGGTGACGTACTGCTCGATCTGGGCCTTGACCTGCTCGAAGTCCGGCGCCTTGCGGTTGCGCTTTTCCTCGACCTTGATGATGTGCCAGCCGAACTGCGACTTCACGGGATCGGAGATCTTGCCCGGCTCCAGCGTGAAGGCCACGGCCGAGAACTCCGGCACCATCTGCTCCTTGGTGAAGAAGCCGAGGTCGCCGCCATCGGCGGAGCCCGGATCCTTGGACTTCTTCTTGGCGAGCTCGGCGAAATCGGCGCCCTTGTCGAGCTCGGCCTTCACCGCCTTGGCCTCGTCCTCGGTCTCGACCAGAATGTGGCGGGCGCGCACCTCCTGCTCGCCGGTGATCTGCTTGGAGGCCTCCTCATAGACCTTCTTCATGGCGTCGGGGGTGGTGGCGGCCTTGCCCTCGTTGGCGAGCAGGCTGTCCATCAGCAGGCGGTTCCGGGCGAACGCCAGGCGCTTCTTGAACTCGTCGCCGTCGGCGACCTTCTTGTCCTCGGCAGCCTTGCTGACGATCTTCATGTCGATCAGGAAGGACAGCACGTTCTCGTCCTTGGTCGCCGGGTCCATCTGGGCGAGGCTCGCCCCGAGTTCCTCCTCGGCCATGGCAACGTCGCTCTTCTTGATTTCCGCGCCATTGACCTTCGCCAGCACCGGATCGTCGGCAGCCCGGCCGGGACCCGCGATCAGCGCCAACGCAAGGCAGCCCACGAGGGCGGTGGCGAGGCCGAAGCGCAGGCCGGTTTTGGTTACCGGGAACGAGGTGGTCATGGAAAATCCTTTTGTTGAAGCAGGGGGCTGCTCTAGCGGGGCGGACACTCGCCCAATTCAGGGGGGCTTGGCAACGCGAAAAGTCTGTCAAAATGATGAATTAGCCGCAATGCGCCCGCCGTTGACAAGGCCCTGACCGGGCCATATCTCTGCCCGGTCGCGACCATGGCGATGGCGTTTATTTTGCTGCGTTTTTGGCCGTTGAACCCAGACTTGCCCAATTCCCACCCATATGGCGGATGCCCCCCCGCAGTCCGGGCTCTGTCGCCATCAGGCGTCACGGTGAGTTGATAGGCAGGGGGGTGACAACTTCTTGGCTGCAACGCGGTTGAATCGCGAACACAGGAACTAGGCATGATCGGCGCGCTCGCCCGCAAGTTTTTCGGCTCCGCCAACGACCGGCGGGTGAAGGGATACCAGTCCCGCGTCAACGCGATCAACGCGCTGGAGCCGGAGGTTTCGAAACTCTCCGACGAGGCACTGAAGGCCCGCACCGTCGAGTTCAAGAAACAGCTCGCCGAGGGCAAAACGCTCGACGATCTGCTGGTGCCGGCCTTCGCCACCGTGCGCGAAGCCGCCAAGCGCACGCTCGGCCAGCGTCATTTCGACGTGCAGCTGATCGGCGGCATCGTGCTGCACGAGGGCGACATCGCCGAGATGAAGACCGGCGAAGGCAAGACACTGGTCGCAACGCTCGCGGTCTATCTCAACGCGCTCGCCGGCAAGGGCATTCACGTCGTCACCGTCAACGACTACCTCGCCCGCCGCGACTCCGGCTGGATGGGCCAGATCTACGGCTTCCTCGGCCTGACCACCGGCGTGATCGTGCACGGCCTCGACGATTCCGAACGCAAGGCGGCCTATGCCTGCGACATCACCTACGGCACCAACAACGAATACGGCTTCGACTATCTGCGCGACAACATGAAGTACCGGCTCGAGGACATGGTCCAGCGCCCGCACTTCTACGCCATCGTCGACGAAGTCGACTCGATCCTGATCGACGAAGCGCGCACGCCGCTGATCATCTCCGGCCCGCTCGACGACCGTTCCGATTTCTACAACACCATCGACGGCTTCCTGCCCAAGCTCGACAAGACCGATTACGAGGTCGACGAGAAGCAGCGTACGGTGACGCTGACCGAAGGCGGCATGGAGAAGATCGAGACGTTGCTGCGCGACGCCGGCCAGCTCAAGGGCGAGTCGCTCTACGACGTCGAGAACGTTTCCGTCGTGCACCACATCAACCAGGCGCTGCGCGCCCACACGCTGTTCACGCGCGACAAGGACTACATCGTCCGCGACGATGAGGTCGTCATCATCGACGAGTTCACGGGACGCATGATGGCCGGCCGACGTTATTCGGAAGGCCTGCATCAGGCGCTTGAAGCCAAGGAGCATGTCCAGGTTCAGCCGGAAAACCAGACGCTGGCCTCGATCACCTTCCAGAACTATTTCCGGATGTACGAAAAGCTCGCCGGCATGACCGGCACGGCGCTGACCGAAGCCGACGAACTCTTCGACATCTACAAGCTCGAAGTCGTGGAGATCCCGACCAACGTGCCGGTCGGCCGCCTCGACGAGGACGACGAGGTCTATCGTACCCAGAACGAGAAATACGCCGCGATCCTGGCCGAGATCGAGCGCGCCAATGCGCGGCTGCAGCCGGTGCTGGTCGGCACCGCCTCGATCGAAAAATCGGAAGTGATCGCCGAATACCTCAAGAAGCACGGCTACCGGCAGATCGATTTCGGCAACGAAAATTCGATGCAGAAGCTGTACGCCGCGGCCCGCGCCGGCAAGCCGGCAAAACTGTTCGCGGTGCTGAACGCGCGCTTCCACGAGCAGGAAGCCTATATCGTCGCGGAAGCCGGCGTGCCCGGCGCGATCACGATCGCGACCAACATGGCCGGCCGCGGCACCGACATCAAGCTCGGCGGCTCGCTCGAGATGCGGGTCCAGCAGGAGACCGCCGGCATCGAGGACGAGGCCGAGAAGGCGAAGAAGATCGAGCAGATCAAGGCCGACATCGAGCACTTCCGCGACATCGTGCTGAAGGCCGAGGAAGAGGTCGAGATCGAGCCGGCGAAGGGCTCGAAGCCCGCCAAGACCGTGAAGAAGCCCGGCGGCCTCTACATCATGGGATCCGAGCGTCACGAATCCCGCCGCATCGACAACCAGCTGCGCGGCCGTTCCGGCCGTCAGGGCGACCCCGGCCGCTCGAAGTTCTTCCTGTCGCTGGAAGACGATCTGATGCGCATCTTCGGTTCGGATCGCCTCGACAGCATGCTGCAGCGTCTCGGCCTCAAGGAAGGCGAGGCGATCATCCATCCCTGGATCAACAAGGCGCTCGAGAAGGCGCAGCAGAAGGTCGAGGCGCGCAACTTCGATATCCGCAAGAATCTGCTCAAGTTCGACAACGTCCAGAACGACCAGCGTAAGGTGATCTTCGACCAGCGCGTCGACCTGATGAAGGACGACAGCGTCGCCGAGACCGTTACCGACATGCGCCACGCCTTCATCGACGACCTCGTCGCCAAGCACGTGCCCGAGCATGCCTATGCCGAGCAGTGGGATGTCGCCGGCCTGAAGGAAGAGCTGAAGCGCGTGCTCGATCTCGACCTGCCGGTCGACGACTGGGCCAAGGAAGAGGGCATCGCCGACGAGGAGCTGCTCACCCGCATCGAGACCAAAGCCGACGAGCACATGGCGGCCAAGGTCGGGCAATGGGGTCCCGACGTGATGCGTTACGTCGAGAAGACCATTCTGCTCCAGACGCTCGACCATCTCTGGCGCGAGCATCTGATCATGCTCGACCATCTGCGCCAGGTCATCGGCCTGCGTGGCTACGGCCAGCGCGATCCGTTGCAGGAGTACAAGACCGAGGCCTTCAATCTCTTCCAGGAGATGAGCGCGCATCTGCGCGAGGCCGTCACGGCGCAGCTGATGCGCGTCGAGATCGTCCCGCCGGAGCAGGAAGCTCCTGTCCTGCCGCCGATGGAAGCGCACAAGTTCGACCCCAACACCGGCGAAGACGAAATGGCGCTCGCCAGCGTCACGCTCGGAGCGCAGGCTTCCGATGCCGCGCTGCGCGATCCGAAGAACCCCGCCAGCTGGGGCAAGGTCGGCCGCAACGAGGATTGCCCCTGCGGTTCAGGCAAGAAGTACAAGCACTGCCACGGGCGGTACGCGTAGTCGCTAGCTTCGCTGTCGCGCGGGTGTGAGGCGCTATACTCGTGCCTCACACTCCACTGTCGTCGCCCGGCTCGACCGGGCGACCTAGTACGCCGGCGGCCTCTCGGTTGAATCACTAACGTCTCTGGAATACTGGATCGCCCGCTTTCGCGGGCGATGACGGCTGAGTGTGTGTGGCGATTTGCGCCACGCCCTCACGAGATGAAGGGTTGCGAGAGCGCGCCAAGCCAGGGCTCAATTCGAGCTGTCGATCAAGCTCTCCAGCAGCCGCTTCAATTCGCTCGTCGACTTGTCGCCATAGCTCTCCAGGATGTGCTCCTCCTGGTCGACTGCGAGCGAGTTGAGCTTCTTGCACAGCACCTTGCCGCGGTCGGAGATGAACATCAGAACCTTGCGGCGGTCGTTCGGGTCCTGCACGCGATAGACCAGCGTGTCGGAGACCATGCGGTCGATCATCTTGGTCAGCGTCGGATGATTGAGCAGCACCGCGTCCGCGAGTTCGCCCATCGAGTGGCCATCGCCGTCCGACAGCACCTTAAGGATGCGCCACTGCTCGACGGGAACGCCTTCCTTGCTCAGGCGCAGTTCCAGCTGCCGGTTGATCTCCCGGTTGGCTTGCGCGAGCAGGTAGGCGAGGTGTTCGGTGATCGGGGAGTTCGGTTTTGCCACGGCTAAGACTTCGTCTTGACCCAAATGAGTGAATGTCTTGCAATCAATGCTGCTTCTATATGCACTTCAATTGTTGAATATTCAATATTTTCAAAATAGGATGTTTGCCTAACAAAAGGGCGGATGCCGCGGCCGCCTGCTCATTGTGCTTTCAGGTCTGGTGCCAGACAGGAGTTGGCGTGCACGCGACGGTAAACTTCCCGGCTCACGGCAGTCCGGCGATGCCGCCGTCCTTGCTGCTGAGGAATCTGTCGTCGTCGGGCGCCGATAGCTCGCTGTCGCCGGGCGATCATGCTTTCCTCAGGCGGCGTGGCGCGAACAAGCTGCGCATCGGCGGCTTCATCTGCTGCACGGGATCGCCGGGTGTGTGGGGCCCCTGCGCGACCAACAGCGCGCAACTCGCCGTTGCCGAGATCAACAAGCGCGGCGGCATCCTCGGCCGCGAGATCGAGCTGTCGATCTACGACGCGGGCGGGCCGCTCGACGAGGTGCTGAACCGCGCCGAGCAGGCGATCGCATTCGACGAGGTCGATCTCATCGTCGGGCTGCACACCAGCGCGGTCCGCGTCGGCTTGCGCGATGTCACCACGCGTCATCGCATCCCCTACATCTATACGCCGGTCTACGAAGGCGGCGAGCGTACGCCCGGCGTGATGGCGATCGGCGAGACGCCGCGCTGGCAGAGCCGGCCGTCGATCCACTGGCTTGCCGACGTCAAGCAGGCGTCGCGCTGGTATCTGATCGGCAGCGATTACGTCTGGCCCTGGCAATCGCACCGCGCCGTGAAGAACTACATCAGGGAAACCGGAGGCCACGTCGTTGGCGAGGAGTTCGTCCCCCTCGGCGAGGACAATCACGAGCCGCACCTGGCGCGCATCCGCGCCGCGCGGCCCGATGTCGTGCTGATCTCGCTGATCGGCACCGACAGCGTCACCTTCAATCGTGCCTTCGGCGAATGCGGCCTCGGCGCCACGACGCTGCGGCTGGCGGGGGCCATGGACGAGACCGTGCTGCTCGGCATCGGCGCCGACAACAGCGAGAACATGTTCTGCGCATCCGGCTATTTCTCCGGTATCGGCTCGCGGGCCAATGACGACTTCCAGATCCGCTATCGCGCGATGTTCGGGCCGAATGCCCCGCCGATCGGCTCGCTTGGCCAGTCCAGCTACGAAGGCCTGCGTTTCCTCGAAGCCGTGGCGAAAAAGGCAGGTTCGCTGTCGATGGCGCCCATGCTCGCGGCGGGCCGCAACATCGTTTATGGCGGCGCGCGCGGCCCGGTCGTCGTTCGCAACGGCCACGCCCGCATGCAGATGTATCTCGCCGAGGCCGACGGCCTCGACTTCAAGCTGATCAAGCCGGTCTGAGCTTGCTGCGGCAATCCGGACAGCCCCATTTCAAAATAATACTTGAAAAGGAAAATATTTCCGCTTTGAATGTTTCAGCAGGGCCGCTGCGCGCGTCGCGCCAATCGCGGCCGCGCGCAGGGACCGTACCAAGAAACTTCAGGAGAGCGCCGTGACAGTTGTCCTTCCCACACCTGCCCAACTTCTTGACGTCGCCAAGCAGTGCGGCCTTTCGCTGACCGATGCCGATGTCGCCTCGTTCCGCGGCCTGATGCAGGGCTCGATCGAGGCCTATAATCTCGTCGGCGCGATGCCGGACGAAGTGCCGGAGGTCAAATATCCCCGCACGCCGGGCTACCGGCCCTCGCCCGAGGAGAACCCGCGCAACGCCTGGTATCGCAAGTCGACCGTGAAGGGTGCGGCGAGCGGCAAGCTCAAGGGCAAGACCGTCGCGCTGAAGGACAACATCATGCTGGCCGGTGTGCCCATGATGAACGGTTCGGCGACGCTGGAAGGCTATGTCCCCGATTTCGACGCCACCATCGTCACGCGCATGCTCGATGCCGGCGCCGAGATCGCCGGCAAGGTGCATTGCGAATCCTTCTGCATGTCCGGCGGCAGCCACACCGGTGCGGTCGGTGCCGTGCACAATCCGCACAAGATGGGCTATTCGGCCGGCGGCTCGTCCTCCGGTTCCGGCGTCGTCGTCGCGCTCGGCGAGGTTGACATGGCGATCGGCGGCGACCAGGGCGGCTCGATCCGCATGCCGTCCTCGTTCTGCGGCACCTACGGCATGAAGCCGACCTGGGGCCTCGTCCCCTACACCGGCATCATGCCGATCGAGGTCTTCGTCGACCACACCGGTCCGATGACGGCGACGGTCGCCGACAACGCATTGCTGCTGGAAGTGCTCGCCGGCGACGACGGCTACGATCCCCGCATCAAGGCGCCGCAGGTCGAGGAGTACACCAAGGCGCTCGGCCAGGGCGTCAAGGGCATGAAGATCGGCATCCTCAAGGAAGGCTTCGAGCAGGCGAACGCGGAGGCCGCCGTCAACGAAAGCGTCCGCGAGGCCGCCAAGCGCTTCAAGGACCTTGGCGCCACGGTCGAGATCGTCTCGATCCCGATGCATCTTGTCGGTCCCGCGATCTGGACGCCGATCGGCACGGAGGGCATGACCCAGACCATGATGTATGGCGATGGCTATGGCCTCAGCCGCTCTGACCTCTACTCGACCTCGCTGATGGACTTCCATCGCGGCTGGCGCCGGCAGGCGGATTCGCTGTCGGAGACGACAAAACTGTTTCTGATGCTCGGGACCTACATCAACAACAGCTTCGGTCCCCGCTATTACGGCAAGGCCCTCAACATCTCGCGTCGCCTGACCGCGGCCTATGACAAGGCGTTCGGCGAATACGACCTGCTGCTGCTGCCGACCACGCCGATGAAGGCGACGAAGCTGCCGGAGCCCACCGCCAGCCGCGAAGACTACGTCGCCCGCGCGCTCGAGATGATCTCCAACACCGCGCCGTTCGACATCACCCATCATCCCGCGATGTCGCTGCCCTGCGGCATGGTCGACGGCCTGCCCGTTGGCCTGATGCTGGTCGGCCGCATGTTCGAGGAATCCACCATCTACCGCGCCGCCCATGCCTTCGAGCAGATCGGCGACTGGAAGAAGATGTGAGAGAGGAACTAATGCAGACGGACGGAGCAGAGCGTCTTCAAGCGAAGTGGATACCGGTTCGCGTCGAGAAAACGCGTCAAAGCAAGAATCTATCGCATGGCTAACGCGTTCGTCGCGGCGTTCGAGATCCTGAGCTTCGGCGCGATCATCGTCCTGATCGTGCTGGGGCTCGGAATCATCGCCAGCATGATGGGCATCTTCAACTTCGCCCAAGGAGAGTTCGTCCTGCTCGGGGCCTACATCACCTATCTCGCCTACGCCAAGGGCCTGCCGATCTGGGGCGGCATGGTCGCGGCGCCCTTCGTGGTCGGTGCGCTCGGCTTCGTGCTGGAGGCGCTGATCATCCGCCGCTTCTACGCCGCGCCGATCGTGGCGATGCTCGGTACCTATGCGCTCGGCCTGATCATCCGCGAATCGGTGCGTGGCCTGATCGGCGGCTTCTATCTCACCGTGCCCGAGCCGATCGGCGGCTCGATTGATATCGGCGCCATGCACATCTCGGCCTGGCGCTTCACCATCATCGTCATCACGCTTTTGGTGATGGCGGGCTGTTACCTCCTGCTGTCGCGCACGAGTTTTGGCCTGCGCATGCGCGCCACCCTGGAAAATCCCTCGCTGGCGCGGGCCTCAGGCATTTCCACGCCCCTGATGTACGGCGCCACGTTTGCGTTTGGCTCCGCGCTCGCCGGCCTTGCCGGTGCGCTGATCGTGCCGGTGTTCAGCCTGTACGCCGATCTCGGCCTGCGCTTCCTGATCCAGGGTTTTGTCGCGGTGATGGTCGGCGGTGTCGGCTCCTTCATCGGACCGGTGGCGGGCGCCGGCGTCATCGGCACGCTCAGCGCCGCGCTGCCGTGGGTGATGGCGCCCGTCGTCGCCGACGTCCTCGTCTTCGTGCTCGCCATTGTCTTCATCAAATTTCGGCCACAGGGCCTCATCGCTGGAAAAGGGGTTTAGTCATGTTCGATCGTACTCAGCTTTCGCGTCGCCGCTTCCTCTCCAATCTTGCCTTTACCACCGGCGCGGTCGCGACCGGCGTCGGCAGCTGGGTGATCCCGGCGCCCTGGGCGAACGCGGCGGAAGGCCCGATCAAGGTCGGCATCGCGACCGATCTCACCGGCCCGATCGCCTATGCCGGCAATGCCGACGCCAATGTCGCCAAGATGGTGATCAAGGAGATCAATACGGCCGGCGGGCTGCTCGGCCGTCCGCTCGAGCTCTACATCGAGGACACCGCCTCGAACGAATCCGTCGCCGTCGGCAACGTCCGAAAACTGATCCAGCGCGACAAGGTCGACATGGTGCTGGGCGGCATCACCTCGTCGATGCGCAACGCGATCAAGGACCCGATCGTGGCGCGCGGCAAGACGCTCTACATCTATCCGCAGCTCTACGAAGGCAAGGAGTGCACGCCCTACCTGTTCTGCACCGGGCCGACGCCGGCGCAGCAGTGTGACGAGTTCATCCCCTGGCTGATCAAGAACGGCGGCAAGAAGTTCGCGCTGCCGAGCGCCAACTATGTCTGGCCGCACACGCTCAACGTCTACGCCCGCAAGGTCATTGAGGCGAACGGCGGCGAGGTCGTGTTCGAGGAATATTACCCGCTCGACCAGATCGATTTCTCATCGACCGTCAATCGGATCATCTCCAACAAGGTCGACGTCGTCTTCAACACCGTCATTCCGCCGGGCGTCGGCCCGTTCTTCAAGCAGCTCTATGAAGCGGGCTTCCTCAAGAATGGCGGGCGCCTGGCCTGCGTCTACTATGACGAGAACACGCTCAACATCAACCAGGCCGCCGAGATCGAGGGGCTCGCAAGCTGTCTCGACTATTTCAAGGTGCTGACCAAGGAGAACCCGTTCGACGCCAAAATCCAGGCGGCGTATGAGAAGGACTTTCCCGGCAACTTCCTGTTCGCGGCCGGCAGTGCGGCGACCGGCACCTATCGCGGCCTCAAGCTGTGGGAAGCGGCCGTGAAGGAAGCCGGCAAGGTCGATCGCGACTCGGTTGCCGCCGCGCTCGATCACGCCAAGATCGCCGAAGGCCCGGGTGGACCGGCCGAGATGGTGCCGGGCAAGCGGCACTGCAAGATGAAGATGTACACCGCCGTCGCCAAGGGTGGGAACTACGAGATCGTCGGACGCAGCGACGGGCTCGTCGATCCCAAGGAATGCTGAGGCGGAATGCCGAAGTCGATGAGTGTGGTAAGAGAAGCCATCGCCGGCGACGAAGCGGACGGTGCGATGGCTGAACGCGTGGCCGCGGGACAGGCCAAGGAACAGGTCAAGGCAGGACGAAAGGTCCTGCCGATCGTGGAGGGCGTCGTGCTCGTCGCGGCGCTGCTCGCGCCGCTGGTGCTGCAGGACTACCTCACGGTGTTTGCGACCCGCGTGATCATCCTCGCGCTGTTCGCGTTGTCGTTCGATCTGGTCTGGGGCTATGCCGGCATCATGAGCTTCGGCCAGGCCCTGTTCTTCGGCTCGGCCGGTTATGGCGTCGCGCTGCTCGCGCGCGACCTCGACATCACCAACATCCTCCTCGTGCTGCCTGCCGGCACGATCATCGGCCTTACCTTCGCGCTGCTGCTCGGCGGCTTCCTGCTGCTCGGACGGCATCCCTCCAGCGTCATCTTCGTGTCGCTGGGCACGCTGACCGGCTCCTACGCCGCCGATCGCCTCGCACGCGGCTGGTACTATCTCGGCGGCCAGAACGGCATCCCCTCGATCGCGCCGATGTCGCTCGGCGGCTACGAATTTTCTGAAGGCCCGGCGTTCTACTATCTCGTGCTCGGCATCCTCGTCGTGGTCTACCTGCTCTGCCGTTTCCTGGTGCGCTCGCAATTCGGGCTGGCGCTCGCGGGCCTGCGCGAGAACGAGCAGCGCATCGCCTTCTTCGGCTACAAGGTACAGCACCTGAAGGCGATCATCTTCGCGATCGGCGGCGCCATCGCAGGTCTTGCCGGCAGCCTTTATGCCTTCCACGAAGGTTTCGTCTGGCCCAACATGGTCGGCGTCGTCGTCTCGACGCAGGTGGTGCTCTATGTGCTGTTCGGCGGCTCCGGCACGTTGATCGGCGCCGTCATCGGCACCGTGATCGTCGAGGGCGTCAGCTTCTGGCTCTCCGACAATTATCGCGAGATCTGGCCGATCATCCTCGGTCTGCTGCTGCTGCTCGTGATCCTGTTCCGGCCACTTGGCCTGATCAGTTTTGTGCTCGGCGAGCGCGAACGGGTCGGCAGCTTTGGTGCCAAGCCCAAGGAGACCGAGAAGCAGACTGAGAAGGAGAAGCGCAATGCCGCTCCTTGAAGCCGCCGATATCAAGAAGATCTTTGGCAAGCTCACCGCGCTCGACGGCGCCGCGCTGACCGTCGGCGAGAACGAGTTTCACGGCCTGATCGGACCGAACGGCTCTGGCAAGAGCACGCTGATGAAGTGCATTGCGGGGGCCGAAGTGCCGACCCAAGGCAAAGTGAGTTTCATCAACACCGACATCACCGCGTTCACGCCGACCGAACGGGCCCGGGCCGGCATGAGCCTGAAATTCCAGATCACCAGCGTGCTGCCGACGCTGACGCTCTACGACAACATCCTGCTCGCGCTGCAGGCGCAGTCCTCGCTGTTCGATCTTGTCTTCTCGCGCACGCGGGGTGCGCTGCACGATCAGGTCATGACCATGCTGACGCAGTTCCGCCTCGCCGATCGTGCCTTCGACGCGGCGGCGGCGCTGTCGCACGGCCAGCAGCAATGGCTGGAGATCGCGATGGCGCTCGCGGGCAAGCCGAAGCTGCTGCTGTTGGACGAGCCGACCGGCGGCATGAGCCTGGAGGAGCGCCGCGTCACCGGTGAGCTGCTTCAGCCGATCAAGAAACATTGCTCGCTCGTCATCGTCGAGCACGACCTCGATTTCATCCGCGACATCTGCGATCGATTGACCGTGCTCGACCAGGGCAAGGTGCTGGCATCAGGCACCGTGTCGGAGATCCAGGCCAATAAATCCGTTCAGGAGATCTATCTGCGCCGTGCCTGAATTTTTGGACATCAAGCATCTCGACGCGGGCTATGGCCGCAGCCAGGTCCTGTTCGACGTCACCCTCGGCATTCCCTGGCGCGGCGGCGTCGCCGTGCTCGGCCGCAACGGTGCCGGCAAGACCACGCTGATGAAGACCATCGTCGGCGAGCTGCCGGCCTGGAAGGGCGAGGTTGCCTTCGACGGCCGCGACATCAGCCGCCGCGCGACCCAGGAGCGCGTGCGCGCCGGCATCGGCTACGTGCCGCAGGAGCATTCGGTATTCGCGCGCCTGTCGGTTCGCGACAATCTCGCGGTCGGCTCGCTCGCCAGCAAGAAGGCCGACGCGGTCGACCATGTGCTGACCATCTTCCCGAAACTCGGCCAGCGCCTAGACCAGCCCGCCGGCACCCTCTCCGGCGGCGAGCGCAAGATGCTCGCCATCGGCCGCGCGATGCTGGGCGATCCAAAGCTGTTGTTGCTGGACGAGCCGACCGAAGGCGTCTGGATCGGCGTGATCGAGGAGATCACCGAGCGCCTGATCGAGCTCGCGAAGAGCATCGCCGTCATCATCGTCGAGCAGCACCTCGACCTCGCGCTGCGCGTCGCCGATTACGCCTATGTACTGGACCGCGGCAGGGTCGCTCTGCAAGGGCAGGCTAATGATGTGCGCGGAAATCCGGAATTGATGCGGTACCTGGCGCCGTAGGTTGCGCTGCCCGTCTTTGAGTGAGGCGCAGCGCTCTCACCGTACCTCATCAAGGGGAATGACGGCGTCAGGCTGAGATGGATCGAAGAGATTAAGCGGAGCGCCGCCCCTTACTTCACCGCCCCAAAGCGGCTGTCGAACGAGTTCGACGACACCACCGGCGCGGCGCCCATGATCTGCGTCGCTTCACTCGCGCCGTCGGACACCGACGGCTTCAGCGCGGGACGCGTCGCGGCGAGGCGCGTGTCCGGCTTCACCGGTTCGGCCGGCTTGGCGGCGGTGGCCACAGTCGGCTTCGGCGCGTCCTTGGACGTGTCGCGGCCGGGCACGAACCTCGTCACTGCGGCCTTCAGCCTCGACGTCGCGGTGGGCGGCGTTGCTGGCGCGGTGGTCGGGGCCACGGACGCGGTCGCTTGCGGGGGAGGCGTGGTCGCCGTCGTGTCGGCGGTGCCGAGGCCCATCTTGCGGCCGAGGTTGGAGAAGAAGCCGCCTGACGATTTCTCTTGGGATTTCTCGCTGGCCGGCGCGGCTGCTGCGACGCGGGTGGCGGCGGCGGGCGCGCTGACGGCGACGACCGGCTCCTGGTTCACGGGAGCGGCGGCGACCGCATCGAGATTGGGCTTGGGCGGATTGACGTGTCCGGGGATCGTGCCCGGCGCCTTCGCCATCGCCAGCATCTCCAGGGTCGAGCCTTCGGCATTCTCCGACAGTCCGGTCGATCCCTCCGGAATCTTCGAGGCAAAAATCTTGTTCATGCCGCCGTCGATGCCGGTGTTCATGCGCGCGATCGGCGTGCCCTTGGCGACGAGCTTGTTGTACTCGGCCTGGTCGCGCGCATCCTTGTCGCGCACCGCGCTGGCGATGTTCTCGGGGATCACATAGGCCGGGCACTTCGCGGACGCGTCGAACACCGGATCGCGCTTCGCGTCAGGCGTCTTCGTTGCGTCGAACACGTATTTGCGCTCGCAGAAATCGACCTTCGGCTCCTGCCGCGTCACCTCGAAATGATCATAGCCTTCCTTGATCATCTTCCAGAACGGCATGTTCGGGTTGTTCCGGTGCTTGGCCATGTTCACCGGCGTCATCTTGAACGGATAGGCCTGCAGCTGGAACGCCTTCTGGCCGCCGAAGAACGACTCGCGGCCAAGCGAATAAATCTCCGCGATCTGCTCGTCCGTCATCGCGTAGCAGCCGCGCGACGAACAATCGCCATGCACCATCAGCTGCGAGCCGGTGCGCCCCAGAGCCTTGTCGAACGCGTTCGGATAGCCCGTGTTGAACGAGAGATAGTAGGCCGACTGCGGATTCATCTGGCCGGGATTGATCGAGTAGAATCCCTCCGGCGCCTGGCGGTCGCCTTCGCGCACCTTGGGGCCGAGATCGCCCGACCAGCGGCAGATCGGATAAGTCTTGAGCAGCGCGAACTGGCCGTTGCGGGCCTGCTTCCAGACCTCGAGCTCGGCCTCCTGCTTGAACAGGCGCACCAGGATCGGCGATTGCAGGTCCATGTCCTTCTCGACCATCGCGGCGAGAAGCTTTGGCGGCACCGGCTGGTTGGCCTTGGCGTTGGTCGCGAGCGAAACCTGGTCGGTGTCGCAGCCGGCCAGCAGAACACTGGCCGTCAGCAGCGCAACCGAAGCCAAAAGCGCGCGAGCAAGCGAACGAGAAATCAAGATGGACCCCACACCGTGCCGGGCAGAGAGCGCGAACCCCAATCTCGAAGCATGATCCGACCGGAGATCCGGACCCGTCGTGACGGGTGTTTTCGAACCACGCTCCAGCGCTTGTGCCCTGAAGCCATTGATTAAAATTCTAACCTCTGGGTCATGTGGTCGCAACCCGAGCGGGGATCACGAGCCCGTTGGCCCAGTGGCATGGTCAACGAAGACTAAATGGACGCGACTTTGGGCCGTACTTGGGCCTTCCGGCCCAATCCGCACAGAGATCGCTGATTTGGGCAAAAAAAGGGTTAACGGGGAGTTACCGGGGCGGTCGGGGGCCGCCCGAAAGGTCTCGTAGGGTGGGCAAAGGCGCAAAGCGCCGTGCCCACCATCTCGCTCCCCATACTGTTTGGAATGGTGGGCACACTTCGCTTTGCCCACCCTACGGCACCGAAAACGGCCGAATCAGCCCAGTTTCCGGCCGATATCGAGGAATTTCTGCCGCCGCTGCTTGCGGATGGTGTCGCCGTCCAGGCCGCGGAGCTCGTCAAAGGCCTTGGCGATGGCATCGCCCGTGGTGGCGATCATGGCGGTGGGGTCGCGGTGGGCGCCGCCGACCGGCTCCTTCAAGATGCTGTCGATCACCCCGAAGCGCAGCATGTCCTGCGCGGTGATCTTCATGTTGTTGGCGGCTTCCTGCGCCTTGGAGCCGTCGCGCCACAGGATCGAGGAGGCGGCCTCGGGCGAGATCACGCTGTAGATCGCGTGCTCCAGCATCAAGACCTTGTTGGCGGTGGTGATGGCGATGGCGCCGCCGGACATGCCTTCGCCGGTGATGATGGCGACGTTGGGCACGGTCAGCGCCATGCAGGCATCGGTCGAGCGTGCGATCGCCTCGGCCTGGCCGCGCTCCTCGGCGCCGATGCCGGGATAGGCGCCGGCGGAATCGGCGAGCGACAGCACGGGCAGGCCGAACCGCTCGGCCATCTCCATCAGCCGCACGCATTTGCGATAGCCCTCGGGCCGCGCCATGCCGAAATTGTGCCGGATGCGACTCTCGGTGGAATCGCCCTTTTCCTGGCCCATCACGCAGATGGCCTCACCGCGGAAGCGGCCGAAGCCGGCAACCAGCGCCTCGTCCTCGCCGAACTTGCGGTCGCCGGCGAGCGGAGTGAATTCGGTGATCAGGCCCTTGATGAAGTCGTTGAAATGCGGCCGCTGCGGATGCCGCGCGACCAGCGTCTTCTGCCACGGCGTCAGGTTCAGATAGAGGTCGGCCAGCGCCTGCGCCGCCTTGTCCTCGATCTTCCCGATTTCCTCGGAGATATCGGTGCCCGAGGCCGCAAGCGTCCGCAGCTCGTCAACCTTGGAGTCGAGCTCGGCGACCGGCTTTTCGAAGTCGAGATAGCTGCGCATGTGATCTGGCATCAACTCAATATAGCGAGGACGGGGCGGGGCGTCGAAGCAGGTTTGGATCGGCGGAAAGAAATGTAGCTTCTTCAATGAGTTGGCTTGTGCGCTCTAAAGCAGCCCGCCAAATCATGCGTGAGGCCACGGCTCTTTCTGCGGAGATGTGGCCGAAGTCAAGGCGGTTTCATGGGTTGCCTGTAGCCCGGATGGAGCGAAGCGCAATCCGGGAAGGTCTTTCCGCGAGGCGGGCGGCCCCGGATTTCGCTGCGCTCCATCCGGGCTACAAGAGAACTATTTCTCCGCCAGCGGGTGCAGGTCGCGCACCAGGCTCTTCAGGCGCTCCTCGACCACATGGGTATAGATCTGGGTCGTGGAGATGTCGGTGTGGCCGAGCAGGGTCTGCACGATGCGCAAATCTGCGCCGTTGTGCAGGAGGTGGCTGGCAAAGGCGTGGCGCAGCACGTGCGGGGAGACCAGCCGGGCCTGCAGCCCCGAGGCGACAGCAAGCTCTTTCAGGTCGCGGGCGAAGTGCTGCCGCGTCAGATGCCCGCTCTCGCCGAACGATGGGAATAGCCATTTCGAGGCGGCCACGCTGTTCTTCTTGTCGGCTTTTGCCGCTTCCGTTGCCGCGAGATAGTCGGCCATCGCCTGCCGTGAAGCCTCGTTGAGCGGCACCAGGCGTTCCTTGTTGCCCTTGCCGCGCACCACGATCATGCGGGCGTCGCGTTTGGCCGCGGAGCGCGGCAGCGCCACCAGCTCGGAGACGCGCAGGCCGGTGGCGTAGAGCACCTCGAGCAGGCAATAGAGCCGCAACGCGCGCAGCCGTTTCGAGGGCGAAGCGTCCTCCGCCTCGCTCAATTCCTTGGCGCGGCTGAGCATGCGGTCGACATCCGCGATCGACAGCACTTTCGGCAGGCCGCGGCCGCGCTTGGGGCCGGACAGGATCGCCGCGGGATCCTCGGTGCGGATGCGCTCGTTCAGGAGAAAGCGGTAGAGATGTCGCATCGCCGACAGCCGCCGCGCGACGCTGGTGGACTTGAAGCCGCGGCTGTCGAGATCGGCGAGGTAATCGCGCAGGATCTGCGTCTCGGCGTCGGCAAAGCTGCGCCCGACCCGGCCCAAAAATTCCGAGAAATCGGTGAGGTCGCGGCGGTAGGCGTCGAGCGTATTGGGGCCGGCGCCCTGTTCCGCCGCGAGCATGTCGAGGAACAGGCCGGTGAGCTTGCTGTCTGAGGGCTGTACGCGCATGCCCTGGAGGCTAGCTCCTATTTCTTGAGAAACTTATCCGGCGGGATCGTCACCGTCATTTCCCGCGACTTCGGGCTCACGAAGTTCGCCAGCGCGAAGACCACGCCATAGACGATGCCGGCGAGCACGGCGACGACCGTCAGGAAGCGGAACAGGCTGGGCATCGGGCAAGGTCTCGGGAAGGTCTCAGGCGTCCAAATTAACCAATGAAATCATCCAACATGTTCGCCGTTTCGTGGCAAGAGTCCTCTGGCGAGGGCCCCGAGGGGGTCGTATAGGTGGCCAAAGCATGCCGCCTCCGGCGGCAGATCGAGCGAGACCCATGCCCGACGCCGCGTTGCCGATACAAGCTGTCCCTGAGGCCGACATCCTGTCGGCGCTCGGGACGCGCTCGATCGTGCTCGTCGGCATGATGGGGGTGGGCAAATCCACCATTGGCCGCCGCATGGCGGCCCGGCTCAAGCTGCCCTTCGTTGACGCCGACACCGAGATCGAGGTCGCTCATGCCGGCATGACCATACCGGAGATTTTCGAGCGCCATGGCGAGCCGTATTTCCGGGATGGCGAGGCGCGGGTGATCGCGCGCCTGCTCGACGGCGAGCCGATCGTGCTGGCGACCGGCGGCGGTGCCTTCATGCGCGAGGAGACGCGCAATCGCATTGCGGCCAAGGCGGTCTCGATCTGGCTCAAGGCCGACCCTGACGTCATCATGCGCCGGGTGCGCCGCCGCGCCGACCGCCCGCTGCTCCAGACCGCCGACCCCGAAGGAACCGTGACGCGCCTGCTCACCGAGCGCGAGCCGATCTATCGCCATGCCGACCTCACCATCGCCTCGCGCGACGTGCCGCACGACAGGATCGTCGAGGAATGCATCGAGACGCTGCGCGCCCATCTCTGCGGCGAACAAGCCGCCCAATCACCTGCCGACGTTGCGAGTGCCGTACGATGACTGCGCCGTTGAAACATTCAGATCCTGTCAACGTCGACGTCGCACTCGGCGATCGCGCCTATGACATCGTCATCGGCCGCGGCGTGCTGGCTTCGCTCGGCGAACGGGTCGCGCGCTTGCGGCCCGGCGTGCGTACGGCAATCGTCACCGATCGCACCGTCGCAAAATACTGGCTCGAGCCGACCGAAGCGTCGCTCGCTTCTGCCGGCATTCCGACCTCGCACATCGTGGTCGAGGAAGGCGAGATCTCCAAAACCTATGCCGGCCTCGAAAAGGTCAGCGAGGCCCTGATCGCCGCGAAGGTCGAGCGAAACGATCTCGTCATCGCGCTCGGCGGCGGCGTGGTCGGCGATCTCGCCGGCTTTGCGGCCGCGATCCTGCGCCGCGGCGTCGATTTCGTGCAGGTGCCGACCTCGCTGCTGGCGCAGGTCGATTCCTCCGTCGGCGGCAAGACCGGCATCAACTCGCCGCAGGGCAAGAATCTGCTCGGCGCCTTCCACCAGCCCGTGCTCGTCATTGCCGACACCGCCGTGCTCGACACGCTGTCGCCGCGGCAGTTCCGCGCCGGCTATGCCGAGGTCGCCAAATACGGCGTGCTCGGCGACGAAGCCTTCTTCACCTGGCTGGAGAAGAACCACTCCGACCTTTTCAAGGGCGGCTCGGCGCGCGAGCATGCGATCGCGACCTCGTGCCGCGCCAAGGCCGGCGTCGTCTCGCGCGATGAGCGCGAGACCGGCGAGCGCGCGCTGCTCAATCTCGGCCATACCTTTGGTCACGCGCTGGAAGCCGCGACCGGTTTCTCCGATCGCCTCTTCCATGGCGAGGGTGTTTCGATCGGCATGACGCTGGCGGCGCAGTTCTCGGCGAAGCTTGGCATGATCGGCGAGGCCGACGCCGCGCGCGTCGAGCGTCACCTCATCGACGCCGGCCTGCCGACGCGCCTGCAGGACATCGCCGGTTTCGCGCAGGAAGGGCTTGCCGACGCCGACGCGCTGATGGCGCTGATGGCGCAGGACAAGAAGGTCAAGCGCGGCAAGCTCACCTTCATCCTGCTGGAGGCGGTCGGGCGCGCCGTGATCGCGAAGGACGTCGAGCCGGCGCCGGTGCGCGATTTCCTCAAAGAGAAGCTTGCGCAAAAGGCATGACGCGCGGCTAACCGGTTTTTGAGTGGTGCATGGACTGGCTCGGATTCACCATCGTCATTCTCTGCCTGCTCGTCTCGGGCTTCTTCGCCGCGAGCGAGACCGCGCTGACCGGCGCCTCGCGCGCCAGCATGCTGCGGCTCTCCAAGCAGGGTAACCACGACGCCGATGTCGTCTCGCAGCTGCTCGACATGCGCGAGCGCCTGATCGGCGCGCTGCTGCTCGGCAACAACATCGCCAACATCAGCGCGTCCGCGCTCGCCACCAGCATCTTCACGGCCTGGTTCGGCGATGTCGGCGTGCTCTATGCCACCGGCGTGATGACGGCGCTGGTCGTGATCTTCGCGGAGGTGCTACCGAAGACCATCGCGATCAACGCGCCCGACCGCATGGCCCTTGCGGTCGCCCGCCCGATGCGGCTGACGATGTATGTGCTGGGACCGTTGCTGCGGATCGTCGAGGTCATCGTCCGTCTGCTGATGCGCTTGTTTGGTCTGGCCGGCGAGCACCAGGCGATCCTGTCGCCGACCGAGCGCCTGCGCGGCGCGGTCGACCTGTTGCACCACGAGGGCAAGGTCGAGAAGCAGGACCGCGACATGCTCGGCGGCCTGCTCGATCTGCGCGAGCTGCAGGTCTCCGACGTCATGATCCATCGCACCGAGATGATGATGATCAATGCCGACTTGCCGCCGGAGGAACTGGTGCGCGAGGTGCTGGCGACCGAGTACACCCGCATTCCGCTGTGGCGCGAGAAGCCGGAAAACATCATCGGCGTGCTTCACGCCAAGGATTTGTTGCGCGCGATCCGCGCATCCGACGGTGATACCTCGCGCATCGACGTCTCCACCATCGCGCTGCCGCCCTGGTTCGTGCCGGAAATGCGCCCGGTCTCCGAGCAGCTCAAGGCGTTCCGGCGCCGAAAAACCCATTTCGCCCTCGTTGTCGACGAGTACGGCGAGGTTGAAGGTCTCGTGACGCTGGAAGATATTTTGGAAGAGATCGTCGGCGACATCTCCGACGAGCACGACGTCGTGGTCGCCGGCGTGCGCGCCCAGCCGGACGGCTCGGTCGTGGTAGACGGCTCGGTGCCGATCCGCGATCTCAACCGCGCCATGGACTGGCACCTGCCCGACGAAGAGGCAACGACGGTCGCCGGTCTCGTCATTCACGAGGCGCGCTCGATCCCCGACCGCGGCCAGAGTTTCACGTTCCACGGCTTCCGTTTCCGCGTCCTCCGCCGCGAACGCAACCGCATCACCGCGCTCCGTATTTCACCGGTGCCGCGTGACGCGGAGATGGAAGAGGCCAAGCCAAGGCGGGCGGGAACGTCGTTTTGACGCACGGTGTCATCATCCGCCTTGTGCGCAGTTGCGCACTGGGGCGGACGATCCAGTACGCCGCAGCCTATCGATTGAATCTCGCCAGCAGTGTTTACTGGATGCCCCGCCTTCGCGGGGCATTACAGCCGAATTGGCGAGCTAGGTCCCGCCTTCCCCCGGTGCCTGAGCGTGAATCGCGAGCGCGTGCACGCTGCCGGCAAGTTCCGCGGCCAGCGCCGAATTTATCATGCGGTGGCGATCGACCCGGCTCTTCCCTTTGAAGGCCTGAGACACAATATAAACGCGAAAGTGTGTCTCACCGCTCGGTCGATGGCCGGCGTGGCCCTCATGCAAATGTGACTCGTCGACAACCTGCAGGCTTTCCGGCGTGAAAGCTTCCCGCAACTTGTTGCTGATAGTGTCTTTCATAACCATAACCATGAGTGCCATTAAAGCGTGCGGCCGCACTCCGTCAATTGCATAGGCCGCCTGCGGCGGCCGTACCTCGAAGACGCCGGAGTGAAACTTCGGCTGCGGGTTCCCAGCTAATTGCAATGTCAAGACTTGAAGGTTTTTGCATTGCGTAGTCAAAGTCAGTCATGCCGATCGATTCATCAAAGTTCTTCGACTCCATCCGGGTCAAGCCGAAAGGCAAGCAGCCGGAAGTGAAGCCGCGCGACGCCGTGGTCAATTGCGAATGGGCCGGGTGTCAGAACAAGGGTGCGCACCGTGCGCCGAAGGGCCGCGAGAACCAGCGCGAGTACTGGCACTTCTGCTTGAACCACGTGCGCGAGTACAACCAGAACTACAATTTCTTCTCCGGCATGAATGCCGATGCCGTCGCGCGCTACCAGAAGGATGCGCTGACCGGTCACCGCCCGACCTGGAAGATGGGCGCCAATGGCGGCAAGAAGGGCGCGGAAGCCGAGATCGACATGGCGTCCGATCCGTTCAGCATGTTCAGTGAGATCAACGGCCGCGCCGGCTGGCGGAAGGGTCCGCAGGCCGAGCCCAAGGCCGAGACGCGCAAGGTGATGAACGCCGAGCGCAAGGCGCTCCAGGTCATGGGCCTCGGCCCCGATTCCACGCTCGCCGACGTCAAGAGCAAGTACAAGGCGCTGGTCAAGCAGCACCACCCCGACGCCAACGGCGGCGACCGGTCGACCGAAGACCGCCTGATCGAGATCATCAAGGCCTACAATTATCTGAAGACGGTGGTCCGCGAGGCCTAGGCTACGCCTTCCGGGAAGGACAGTTCGCAAACCAGTCCTTCCGGCCTCCACTGCCGGGTAATGGTTCCGCGCAAGGTCCGGATGATGCCGTCGACCGCGCCGATTCCAAAGCCCTTGCGCGTCGGCGCCTCGTTGACCCGAGGACCGCCGCTCTCCGACCAGTGCAGCACGAGAGCCTCTGCACCATTGGTCTCCCAGCTGATCTCCAACCTGCCCGAAGGCCTCGACAGCGCGCCATATTTGGCGGCGTTGGTGGCCAGCTCATGCAGCGCGACTGCGATCGACTGGGCCAACGTGGGCGGCAGGCGGACGTCGTCTCCCGCGATCCTGATCCGCTCGCCGTCCCCGCTTGCGTAAGGCCGGAGTTCCTCTTCGACGATGGTCTTCAGATTCGCGCCGGTCCAGCGCGAAGCCGAGAACAGCCTCTGCACGTTGGCAAGCGCGCTGAGCCGGCCTGCAAACACGGTCTGGAACTCTTCTGCGGTATCCGCCTTCGTCAGCCGCAGCATCGCCTGAGCCACTGCGAGCAGATTGTTGGAACGATGATCGACCTCGGAGGTGAGGAGCATCATCCTCTGCTCTGCCTGCTTGCGAGCCGTGATGTCGACCAGCATGTTCACCGCACCAACCAAACGCCCCCGTTCGTCGCGCAGCGGCGTCGGATATGGCATGAAGCAGATCCGGGAGCCGTCCGGCCGCTCGGCCACGGCCTCGACGTCGCGCACTGGCCGGTTCTGCTTGAGCGCGATTGCCATCGGGCATTCATCGTGGGGAAGCGCCGTGCCGTCGGGCAGATAGAGCTTCCAGGTCACGCACCACATCTCGCCGATCTTCGGCATGCGTCCGGCAAAATCGATGCAGGCGCGATTGAAGAAGGTGATACAGCCTTCCGCGTCGGTTGTGTAGATCGCGGCCGGCAGAGCCTGCAGCAAGTCACGGAATCGTCTTTCAGAATCCGTGCCGGCCTCGGTCCGGTTGGCGGCATAGCCTGCGGCGATCTCGCCGATCCTGGCCTCGTCCGCTTGTCCAAACAGGTCCAGCATTGGAATCTTGATCCGAGGGGGCTCACGGTTAAGTCCCCAGACCCAAAGATGTTCCAAGTTCGTCGCCCGGACCGTGCGCGCGTTCCCGCAATTACGATCTCGCGCGACGGCTCTGCCGTGTCATCGTGCGTCCGAGCGAGGCACGACAGCGGAGCGAACGGCCCGGCTGTCGTGCCCTTCTGCTCTATTCGCCGGAAGCCTTCGGCATTTCCCCCACATATGACGAACTCGGCCGGATCAACCGCCCCGTCCGCTGTTGCTCGCGCGCATGGGCGGTCCATCCCGCTGCACGCGCCACGGCGAAGATCGGCGTGAAGGCCTGGCGTGGAATGGCGAGAGCATCGAGCAGAATCGCCGTGAAGAACTCCACGTTCGTCTCCAGCGGCCGGTCCGGATTCTTCTTGCGCAGCGCGCTGCGGATATAGGCCTCGACCTCGCCGGCAAAGGGCAGGTCGGCGCCGTTGGACGCCAGCGCCTCGACTGCGGTCTTGAGCACATCGGCACGCGGATCGCGCACGCGATAGACGCGGTGGCCAAAGCCCATCATCCGCTCGCCGCGCGCCAGCGCCGCATCCACCCAGGGCTGGATGCGCTCGCGCGAGCCGATCGCGTCGAGCATTTCCAGCACCGGCTCGGGCGCGCCGCCATGCAATGGACCGGTGAGGGCGCAATAGCCGGCGGTGACGGCCGCGAACAGGTCAGCTTGCGTCGAAGCCACCACGCGCGCGGTGAAGGTTGACGCATTCATGCCGTGATCGCTGGCGGTGACGAGATAGGCGTCCAGCGCCGCGACCTCACGCGGCTCCGGTGAGGCGCCGCGCAGCATCCGCAGCGTATCGGCGGCATGGCTCGCATTCGGATCGGGCGCGACCGGCTCCAATCCCTTGGCACGACGGACCAGCGCGCCTGCGATCACCGGAAACGCGCCGACGATCGTCGCCTCATGTTCCAGCCCGTTCTCCGCGCGCAGGCCCGCGACCGCCGCGCGGAACCCGTCGACGATGCCCATGCCGCGCGTCGCCGGCAACAGCTCCGGCAAACGCGCGAACGCACGCTCGCGCGCCGCGCCCAGGCTCGCCCGCACATTGGCTTCGCTCAGCGTGGTCTTGCTCGCGCCATTCCAGAGCCGGGCGGTAACGCCCTCGAAGCTCGACTGGCTTGCGAGGGTGCCGACGTGCTCGCCGGCGATGATCAGTTCGCCGCGCTCGCCATCGACATGGCTCAGCACGGTCTCGGCCGCGGGAACGCCGTCCAGCCCGATCTGGCTTTTGGTGAGGTGGATGTTCATGACCCAATCTCCTTTGCACTGCACCAGGAGAAAATCAGGCCTCTCGACAGATTGATCAATCTTGATTACATAAATCAATATGATTAATTCCGAGGAACTCTATCTGTCGGCCCGGGAAGCCGCCGCCGAGCTCGCGATCTCGCCGGCCACGCTCTACGCCTATGTCAGCCGCGGCCTGATCCGCTCCGAGCCGACGCCGGATTCGCGCAAGAACCGCTATCGGGCGGAGGACGTCCGCGCCCTCAAGGAGCGCCGGGTGCCGTCGCCGGAGCCGCGCGGCCTGCGCAGCTTCGACGCCGACCTGCCGGTCATGGACACGGAGATCTCGACCATTACCGAGGAGGGCGCGATCTACCGCGGCGTCAATTGCGTCGATCTCGCTGAGAACGACACGCTGGAGCACACGGCGACGCTGCTGTGGGACGTCTCCGACGTCGATCCCTTCACGCCGGACAATCAGCCCCAGATCTCCGACGAGATGCGCGCGATCGCAGAGGCCGCGCGCCGCGCCGCGCCGATCGACCGTGCCATCGCAGTGCTGGCGCTCGCGACCAGCGCGGACGCGCGTGCCTTCACCCGCGCGCCCGACGGCCGCGCGATGGTCGGCGGGCGCATCGTCCGCCTCCTGGTCGCGACCATGCTCAACGCCGAGCCGTCATCCGAGCCGCTGCACCAGCAGATCGCGAAGTCCTGGGCGCCCGATAACAAGCACGCGCCCGACCTCATCCGCCGCGCGCTGGTGCTGCTCGCCGATCACGAATTGAACGCCTCGACCTTCACCGCGCGCTGTGCGGCATCGACCGGCCTCAACCTCTATGACTCCGTCATCGCCGGCCTCGCCGCGTTGAAAGGGCCGAAGCATGGCGGCGCCGGCGTGCTGGCCTCGCAGCTCGTCAAGGCGCTGGTCGATCGCGATGTCGCCCCGATGGTTCGCGAGCGCGTCGCCCTGGGTGAGCGCTTTGCCGGCTTCGGCCACGGCGTCTACAAGCGCGGCGATCCCCGCGCGCAGTCGCTGCTGAACGCGCTGGCGCGCTCCGGCGCGCCGCGCAAATTCACGCGCGAAGTGCCGGAGCGGATCGTCGAGGCGACCGGCGAGCTCGTCAACATCGACTATGCACTGGCCGTCCTCGTGCACGCGCTGCGCCTGCCCTTAGGCAGCGAGCTCGCGCTGTTCGCGATGGCCCGCAGCGTCGGCTGGATCGCGCACGCCAGCGAGCAACTACAGTTCGGCAAGCTGATCCGTCCGCGGGCGCGCTATGTCGGACCGGCGCCGGGAAGAAGGGCTAGTTAGAATCTCTCAGCGAGCGCGTCGTCCTCCGCTGTCGTCCCTGCGTTCGCAGGGGACCCATAACCCCAGGGAGCGGTTTGGCGACGACTGGTCGTTCGGTACTCCCGCCGGTCGCAATCGATAGATCACGCGGTATGGGTCCCTGCGCCCCGTGCGCAATTGCGCACGAGGCAGGGACGACGCCGGCGCACTAAGCCCGCGGCTTGGACGTCGCGACGAGGCCGTTCTGCCGGCGGCGGTAGTACCAGATGCCAAGGCCGCCGATGATCGCCACGGCCACCACCATCAAGATCCAGATGTGCTTGAACGGATGCCCATGGTGCGGCACGCCGAAATATTGGTGAAAGGCCGATACCGCCAGCACGCCCGGCAGCACATGCGCGGGAGCCCAGACCAGGATCGCCGGGATATTCACGGCATAAAACTTCGCAGGGGGCATCCCCAACGCGCCGGCGGTGACGGGCACGAAGGCGCGGATTGGCGGCACGAAACGGGCGAAGAACACGGCCCAGGTGCCGAAGCGGTGAAAGAAGCTTTCGCTCTCGGCGACCACCCGCGGATAGTTGGTCAGCGGCCAGTTGTTGAGGATCTCGCGCTGCCGCCGGTGCCCGATCCAGTAGGCCGAGCCGTCGCCGAGCACGGCGCCGATTGCCGCCGCCAGCAGCACCCATTGCAGCTTCAATTCCCCGCCTGGAACCAGCGCGCTCAGTGCCAGAATGATGGTCGAGCCGGGGATCACCGACCCCACCACCGGAACTGCTTCGAGCAGCGCCGCCAGGAACAGGGTCAGATAGGCCAGCCACACATGGGCTGAAACGAAGGATATGAGGGGATCGAGAAAGGACGTCACGTCGTCTTTCGTGGGGGGGCTGGAGCACCGGGGTTCGGACCCTACATAAGTAGGTGCACGCGGTAAAAGTGCCATTCGCGTGGGCAGGCCACACCTCCCGCCCGAAATTCGAGCGTGATTCGCAAGGCAGCCCTCCAAAAATCGCGTTCCTTGCCTATCTAAATGAAAAGACAATGGAACTTTGATTGGGGCGCGGGCTTCTGCCGGCACGTTGTCTCTGATAAGTTCGCAACCGCACCCAGCCGCAGCCAACGTGCAAATAACTGGTCTCGGGATCGCCCGGGGCCTCGGAGGATTGATGACGACCGCCGCTCTGTCCAAAGTTGAGGAAATTTCCGGTCTGCCCGACATGAAGGTGTCGGTGCGCCAGGTGTTCGGGATCGACAGCGATCTTGAAGTCCCGGCCTATTCCGAAGTCGATCCTCATGTGCCCGAAGTCGATTCTGATTACCGCTTCGACCGTGCCACCACGCTTGCCATTCTCGCCGGTTTCGCCCGCAACCGCCGCGTGATGGTGACCGGCTATCACGGCACCGGCAAATCCACCCATATCGAGCAGGTCGCTGCCCGCCTGAACTGGCCCTGCGTGCGCGTCAACCTCGACAGCCACATCAGCCGTATCGACCTCGTCGGCAAGGACTCCATCGTGGTCCGCGACGGCAAGCAGGTCACCGAATTCCGCGACGGCATTTTGCCCTGGGCGCTCCAGCACAACATCGCGCTGGTGTTCGACGAATACGACGCCGGCCGTCCCGACGTGATGTTCGTGATCCAGCGCGTGCTGGAAGTCTCCGGACGCCTGACGCTGCTCGACCAGAACAAGGTGATCAAGCCGCACCCGGCCTTCCGCATGTTTTCGACCGCCAACACGGTCGGCCTCGGCGACACCTCGGGCCTCTATCACGGCACCCAGCAGATCAACCAGGGCCAGATGGACCGCTGGTCGATCGTCACCACGCTGAACTATCTCGCCCATGACGAGGAAGTGGAGATCGTGCTGGCCAAGGCCAAGCACTATCGCACGCAGGAAGGCCGCGACATCGTCAACAAGATGGTCCGCCTTGCCGATCTCACCCGTAACGCCTTCGCCAATGGCGATCTGTCGACGGTGATGAGCCCGCGCACGGTGATCACCTGGGCCGAGAACGCTGATATCTTCGGCGATATCGGCTTCGCGTTCCGGGTCACCTTCCTCAACAAGTGCGACGAGCTCGAGCGTCCCCTGGTCGCCGAGTTCTACCAGCGCTGCTTCAACGCGGAGCTGCCGGAATCGGCGGTCAACGTGGCGCTCAGCTAGACCATGCCAAACATCACCGTCGAGCGCACCATTGGGACCACCAAAAAGGCTGTGCTCGCCGGGCTCGGCGCCTATAACGACGAGCAGTTCGGGAAGCAGAAGGTCAGGAGCATCGCGGTCTCGCTGAAAGACCGCGGCAAGATCGTCGGCGGCATCGTCGGACACCTCTGGGCCACGGTTCTGTTCATCCAGTACTTCTGGATCGACCAGAAGCAGCGCGGCAAGGGTCTTGGCACGAAGCTGATCGCGGCGATCGAGGACGAGGCAAGACGGCAGGGCGCGATCCAGGCCCATGTCGACACGATGAGTTTCCAGGCGCCGGGCTTCTATCGTTCCTGCGGGTACGAGGAGTTCGGCACCCTCAAGGGCTATCCCGGCGGCGTGACGCGCCACTCGTTTACGAAGTCGCTATGAGCACATCATCATCCAATTCCAAATTCCGTAACACCAAGGAAGCCCCGACCGAGCCGTTCAAGCGCTCGGTGGCCTCCTGCTTGAAGGCGATCGCGAAGTCGCCCGAACTCGAGGTCAGTTTTGCTGCCGAGCGCCCTGGTCTGGCGCCGGGCAAAGCGCGGCTGCCCGAGCCCGCGCGCAAGATGACCAAGCGTGACGCTGCGATCGTGCGCGGCCACGCCGATTCCATCGCGCTCAAGATCGCCTGTCACGATGCAAAGCTGCATCGCAAGCTGATGCCCGGCAATCCGCAGGCGCGCGGCGTGTTCGAGGCAGTCGAGCAGGCCCGCGTCGAGGCGATCGGCGCGCGCCGCATGGCGGGCGTTGCGAAAAACCTCAGCGCGATGCTCGACGATCACTTCCATCGCGGCAAGTTCGACGAAATCACCGATCGTGCCGATGCGCCGCTGGCGGATGCGCTGGCGATGCTGGTGCGCGAGCGCCTGACCGGCATGGCGCCGCCCACGGCGGCGAAGAAGATGGTTGATCTCTGGCGGCCCATTCTCGAGGACAAGATCGGCAAGCGGCTCGATCGGCTCGATGGCCTGGTCGAGGACCAGACCAGGTTCGGCGACGCCGTGCATGACCTGTTGACCGCGCTCGAGCTCGGCGACGAGCGCAGCGCCGACAGCGAAGACAACGACGACGAGGAAAACCGCGACGGCGACAACGACCAGTCCGGCGCCGAAGGCTCGCCCGATTCCGATGCCGCGCAGGAGATGAGCGCCGACCAGGCGCAGGCCTCCAGCGAGGAGATGAGCGAGAGCGCGATGGAAAGCGCGCAGGCCTCGACCTCCGACACGTTCGACGACGGCGAGCTCGGCGACGACGAGACGCCGGGCGAGGCGACGCGTCCGAACGCGCACGGCAAGAACGAGCCGCGCGGGCCGGAATATCATGCGTTCGCGCCGAAATTCGACGAGGTCATCGCGGCCGAAGACCTCTGCGACCATGACGAGCTGGAGCGCCTTCGCGCCTATCTCGACAAGCAGCTCGCGCATCTGCAGGGCATCGTCGCCCGCCTCGCCAACCGCCTTCAGAGGCGCTTGATGGCGCAGCAGAACCGCGCCTGGGACTTCGACCTCGAAGAGGGCATTCTGGATCCGGCGCGGCTTTCGCGCGTGGTGACCGATCCCTATCACCCGCTGTCCTTCATGCACGAGAAGGAGGCGACGTTCCGCGACACCGTCGTGACGCTGCTGCTCGACAATTCCGGCTCGATGCGCGGACGCCCGATCACGGTCGCCGCGACCTGCGCCGACATCCTGGCGCGCACGCTGGAGCGTTGCGGCGTCAAGGTCGAGATCCTCGGCTTCACCACGCGCGCCTGGAAGGGCGGGCAATCGCGCGAGGCGTGGCTTGCCGCCGGCAAGCCGGCCAATCCCGGCCGCCTCAACGATCTCCGCCACATCATCTACAAGTCCGCCGACGCACCCTGGCGCCGCGCGCGGAAGAATCTCGGCCTGATGATGCGCGAGGGTCTGCTGAAGGAGAACATCGACGGCGAGGCGCTGGACTGGGCGCACAAGCGCCTGCTCGGTCGGCCCGAGCAGCGCAAGATCCTGATGATGATCTCCGACGGTGCGCCGGTCGACGATTCCACGCTGTCGGTCAATCCCGGCAACTATCTCGAGCGGCACCTGCGCCACATCATCGAGGAGATCGAGACCCGCTCGCCGGTCGAGCTGATCGCGATCGGCATCGGCCATGACGTGACGCGCTACTATCGCCGCGCGGTAACGATCGTGGATGCCGAAGAGCTCGGCGGTGCCATCACCGAGAAGCTCGCCGAACTGTTCAGCGAGACCAACACCGCGCCCACGCATCAGGCCGGTCGCCCGCGACGCAAACTGCATTCGTGAGCACGCAATCGTCCCGCCGCAGCTTTCTTGGCCACGCGGCGGCGGGATTTTCCACTCTCACACTCTCCCGACTGGCGCAGGCGCAGCCGACGACCGAGCCGCCGCCGCGCGCCGCGCAGATCGAGCACGCCGTCACCGAGCCGGTCAGCGTCGAGGTGAACGCGCGGCCGATTCCCAATTTCGAGCCGCGCGACCGCTCGCGCGTGCGCTTCGGTCAGCTGCAATATCGCAGCGGCCTGGTGCTGACCTCGCCCTATCGCGGCTTCGGCGGCCTGTCCGGCATCCGGCTCGATGCGAAGGGCGAGCGCTTCCTCGCGATCTCCGACCAGGGCGGCTGGTTCACCGGCAGCATCCGCTATTCCGGCGGCAAGATGATCGGGCTCGACGATGTCGAGGCGTCCCCGATGCTCAATTCCGAGGGCCGGCCGATCACGGAAAAGCGGTTCTGGTACGACACCGAGTCGCTCGCGCGCGACGGCAATGTCGTTTATGTCGGGCTCGAACGCGTCAACCAGGTCCTGCGCTTCGATTTCGCGAAAGGCGGCACGCGCGCCCGCGGCGAGGTGTTGCCGACGCCGCCCGCCGTCCGCAAGCTGCCCTCCAACAAGGGGCTCGAGGCGATGGTCGTCGTGCCGAAAGGCCAGCCGCTGGCCGGCAGCCTGATCGCCTTCTCCGAACGCGGGCTGGACGCCGACGGCAATCTGGTCGCGTTCCTGATCGGCGGTCCGTCGCCCGGCCAGTTCAGCGTCCGCCGCACCGAAAAATTCGACATCAGCGATGCCGTGCTGCTGCCGTCCGGCGAGCTTCTCATCCTCGAACGCAAATTCTCCTGGTTCACTGGCATCAACATCCGCATCCGGTCGATCCCCCTGAAATCCATCGCGCCCAACGCGCTGGTCGACGGGCCTGCGCTGTTCGCGGCCGATCTCGGCCACGAGGTCGACAACATGGAAGGCATCGACGCCCACGTCACGCCCGAGGGCGAGACCGTGCTGACGCTGGTGTCGGACGACAATTTCTCGATGCTCCAGCGCACGCTGCTGCTGCAGTTCACGCTGGTGGAGTGAACGTCCGCCCGCCCTTCTCCGACAAACCGTCATGCCCTGCCGCGCCATCCTCGCCCTCGCCCTCATTTTCACGCTCGCCGCGCTGTCGCCGGCCTTCGCGACGGCCGAGCATCGGTATGGAAAGAACGAATACGCCATCATCCAGGGCGGCCGCGCGCCGAACGGGAAGCTGTCCGTCGCAGCCCATGGCGGCGGCGAGTCCGGAAGCGAAGGCTTTCGCATCTACCTGATGGCTGAGCCCGGCCATCGTCGGCTGATGACGCTCGACAATGTCGACGACGACAACATTCTGGACTCGGCGCCGGATGCCTTCCACGCCGCCTGGTCGCAGGACTCACGCACCGTCGCGGTCTCGTTCCGCAGCGAGCGCCATATCGTCACGCTGAATCTCTACGCCATCGACGGCGGCCGCGCGCGGCTGGTCGCCGGGCCGGATCTGTTCCGCGACGTGACCGGCCGCAGCATCGACATCAAGACCGACGGCGATATGCGTACATCCGTGCCCGCGCTGACATGGCAGGCGCCGCGCCGCTTTCGCCTCACCGAGTACCGCGTGTTCGTGCTCGACGACACCGCGCTCGCCGACAAGCTCGGGCCGCTCGGCAAGGTCAGCAAGCGCGACGGCGGCGGCAACACGATCCAGTTCTCGGCCGAAGCCGACGGCGAGCTGTTGCCCGACGGCCGCATCCGCATGGGCAAGCCCGTGCCGGGCAGGTTCGAGGAGCTGGAGTAGGGGTCCCGAATTCGATCGTCGTCCCGGGCTCACGCTCCGCGTGCCCTGGGATGACAGCGGAGTTCCTGGCAAGCGGCCGAGGGTTATCTCCGCCTTGTGATCATATGACGCGCGCAATGCATGGCGCCGCGGGCGGGCATGTCCGCCGTGCAGCTGGCAATTCGCCGTAGGGCTACTAAACTTCATGCAATCGCTTCCATTCCTCCATCCCCCGGAACTCCCCGCATGAGCGCCCTGTTTTCCCCGATCAAGCTGCGCGGCCTGACGCTGAAGAACCGCGTCGTGGTGTCGCCGATGTGCCAGTATTCGGCCGACGACGGCGTCGCCACCGATTGGCACTTCACCCACATCAACAATCTCGCGCTGTCGGGCGCGTCGATGTTCTGCATCGAGGCGACCCATGTGGAGGCGATCGGACGCATCACGCCGGGCTGTCTCGGGCTCTATAGCGACGCCTGCGAGGCCGCGCTGAAGCAGATCCTCTCCTCCGTGCGCAAGCATTCCTCGACGGCCGTCGCGATGCAGCTCGCCCATGCCGGCCGCAAGGCCTCCAGCGCGCGGCCCTGGGACGGCGGCCAGCTCATTCCGCAAAGTGAAGGTGGCTGGCAGACGGTGGCGCCGTCGGCGTTGCCGCACAAGGAGGGCGAGGCCGCGCCGCTGGCGCTCGATGCCGCGGGCCTGAAGCGCATCCGCGAGGCCTTCGTCGACAGCGCCAAGCGCGCTGCCCGGCTCGGCATCGACGCGATCGAGCTGCACGGCGCGCACGGCTATCTCATGCATCAGTTCCTGTCGCCGATCTCCAACAAGCGCACCGACGAATATGGCGGTTCGCTCGAGAACCGCATGCGCTTTCCGCTCGAGATCTACGACGCGGTGCGCGCGGTCTTCCCGCACGACAAGCCGGTCGGCATGCGGGTGTCGTCGACCGACTGGGTCGAGGGCGGCTGGGACCTGGCGCAGACCATCACGTTCGCAAACGCGCTGAAGGCGCGCGGCGTCGACTGGATCGATGCCTCCTCCGGCGGCGTCTCGCCGCTGCAGAAGATTCCGCTCGGCCCCGGCTATCAGGTGCAGTTTGCCGACGCTATCAAGCGCGAGACCGGATTGCCCACCATGGCCGTCGGCCTGATCACCGAAGCGAAGCACGCCGAGGAGATCGTGGCATCCGGCAAGGCCGACATGGTCGCGCTCGGCCGCAGCTTGCTCTACGATCCCCGCTGGGGCTGGCACGCCGCGGCCGAACTCGGCGGCGAAGTCGAAGCCCCGCCGCAATACTGGCGCTCGCAGCCGTCGACGCAAAAGGCGCTGTTCGGCAAGACCACGTTCGGGGCGAGGTAGGGCGCGAGCGGGCGCTGCAATCACAACTGTCGTCCCTGCCTAGTGCGCAATTGCGCACGGGGCGCAGGGACCCATACCGCGTGATCTCACCATGATGCGCGGTATGAGTTGCCGCTGCACAACTTAAAGTCTTCGCCAAATCTCTCCCTGTGGTGATGGATCCCGGATCTGCGCTTCGCTTGTCCGGGACGACAGCGGTGGGGGCAGCGCGGGCCATCGTGCCCTCACTATCCCGCGCCCTCACGCATCCGTAACTCTCCTCACCTTCCACGCACCGCGAAACTGGCCTACCCTCCCGCGCACCCAACTCCTCAGGGAGGCCCGCCATGCGGTTTCGTGTTCGCAAGACTGCCCACGTGTTCGAGCGCGTGGGCCTCGCGATGGCCGGCGCGGCGTGCGGGCTGTTCGTCGGCGCCTATGTGGGATCTTCGATCGCCCCGCTCACCACGCAGGGCTTCCTGCTGCTGATGATGCTGCTCGGCTTCGTCGGCTTCTATCTCGGCATCGACACGCCGCAACTGCCCTTCGACGATGCGCACAGCGCCATCGACGCCGCGGAATTCCTCAGCGCCGCCGGCACGCTCTGCGCGACGCTCACCGCGCTCGCCTCCGTCGGCGTCATCGTGCTCCGCCTCGAGCCGCACCTGGCGTGGACCTGGCTCGCTTTGTTCGGCTGGATCGCCGGCGTCGCCATGCAGATCGTCGCCGGCACGAAAGCCAGGATGCGGGCGTAGCTACGACAGCTGTTGGAAAAGGTCGCGCCACAAGCACACCGCGTTCCCTCCCCCCTTGCGGGGGAGGGCTAGGGAGAGGGGTAGCCACACGGCACGCGCCATCGAATGAAGCGAGCCTGTGTTGCGTCACCTCGCACGCAGCCAACACCTATTGCTGGGCCACCCCTCTCCCCAACCCTCCCCCGCAAGGGGGGAGGGAGCAGAGCGGAATGCTCGGCGGGATTATTCAGTTGCGGCGAGCACCGCTAAAACACCACGCCGATCCGCGAGCCGCGCTTCCAGGCGATGCGGCAGCGCTTCTTGGTGTTGACGTGCAGCAGCTCGAACCTGTCGGGGATATTCACCTGCCCGCCGAGATCGACGCAGGCGCCGCCGGGCGAATAGTCGATCAGCGTGCAGGGGATCACCGGCGCGCGCGGGTCGGTGATGATCTTGGCCTGGCGGGACACCAGCCCGGAAGGTTTCACGCGGGCATGTCGGCGCGGATGCATTGGCACTCTCCTCCAATTCCGCGGACGGCGCGGGTGGTCTTGAGCGGCATGATGGAAAAGAGTTGATGCGATCCGACTAAGGGCGGCCTGAGAATTTTAATGAAAAGTAGCAACGAACGCAGAAAGCGCCGGTAGCGGGGTGGGGCGGTCTCCATCTCCACTGTCGTCCCTGCGAAAGCAGGGACCCATACCGCGTGATCTGTCGGTTGGCGGCGGTGGGCGCACCGAGCCACTGGTCCGCGCCAAACGGCTCCCTGTGGTTATGGGTCCCTGCTTTCGCAGGGACGACAGCTGAACGTGTGGCGCGCTCCCGCCTCCCATGACGAGCTTTGGGCGGCACCTCACACTCGCTCCGTCTCCGGCGTCTCCGCCATCTCCGCATGCGGCCTCACCGGCATCGGCACGGTCACATAATCCTTCGGCAGGTTCACCGGCCGGTAGCCCGGCTCCACCGCCATCCGCTTCAGCACGCTCTCGTGCACATGGGCGCCTTCGGGGATCACGCGCGGCTCGCAATCGGGGATGTAGAAGCCCAGAAAAACCTTCCGCTCCGGCCATTCCTTGTACTTTGCGCTCTTCGGCACAAATTCCAGCACGCGCCAGAGCGCCGTCGTCGAATTGTGCAGCTCGCCCACCTTGCCGGTGTAGGCAGGCTCGACATATTGGAACGGCGAGTTCTTGCGCTGGATGCCCCAGGCGAGCTGGTTCACGGTGCGCGGGTTGAAGTTCAGCCCGGCCTTCGCCGCTTCCTCGATCATCCAGATCAGCGGATATTTGGACTCGCCGCTCTCGATTTCCGGATAGCCGCCGCCGACGTCGCAATGCACGCCGGCGAACCACACCTGCATGATGTCCTGCGGCACCTTCTTCTCGTCGGGCACATAGCGGTTACTCCAATATTCCTGCGGCTCCTTGTACGCCTTGAGGCGGAACATGCAGCGCCGCTCGTCGATCGCGATCGCCTGCCGGAAGATTTTGACGCTCGGATTGCGCAGCGTGAAGGCGAGCTCCTCCAGGCTGAACACGAAGAAGAAATTGTCGCGCCGCGGCACGATCACGCTCGCCACCGTGTCCCAGACGCCGATGAAGTGGATGGTCGGCCAGCGCGTCGAGGTGATTCGCGCGAACTGCGCCGCGAGGTCGAATTCGTCCTTCGGCAGCGGCCCGCTCTCGTCGAAGGCGACATCCTTGAGGTCCTCGATGTCGTTGCCGCGCCCGGTGCCGGAATATTGCTTGTAGGCGACGAGGCCCGAGCCTGCGAGGTTCGCCTGCTCCGGCGAGATCAGGCCGATCTTGTGGATCAGCCCCGCCAGCACCCGCACGGTGTAGGCGCCGCGCGAGAAGCCGAACAGGTAGATGCGGTCGCCCGGCGCGTAATGCTCGACCAGGAAGCAATAGGCTGACAGCACGTTGTCATCGAGCCCGTAGCCGGTGGCGAGCCCCAGCACCAGATTGACGTTGGCCTTGAGCCGGTGCCACGTCGAAGGCTCCGTCACCGTGCCGACGCCCGGATCGTAAAACACCATCTGCCGCGGCTGCGTCTTGTCGGTCTTGCGCAGGCAGCGATACAGCTTCAGGACGTTGGAGATGTTCTCCGAGATCTCGTTGCCGGTGCCGTCGCAGCAGATGACGAGGTTCTTCGGCTCGGTTTTGGGTTTGTGCTGGTCGTCGTGCTCCACAGTATGCCCCTCCCGGTGATGCTACCGGGGCGAGTATAGCGAAAATGGATGGCAGCGAGGAGACGAAGTCGGCGTCGGTGGCATGGTGCCCCATTGCCCCATCATCTGTTGACATTAACCACCTGTTAACCATGTCGTCGCCTAATGAGGACGGTGGGGGTCACCATGTCGGCCCATATGACGCGACCGAAATTGATGCCTGTTTTGGCCGATCCAGCCTTTCATGCGCTGATCGGGCCGGCGGTTCGCGTCACGGCTGTCCTACGGAGCAAAGCCATGTTCGGGAAGGACGATCTAGTGGACAATCTCAGCCGCGATCTCGATCGTGCGCGCCTGCGCCGCGATGCACTCGCATCCGAAGCCACGACTCTCACGGCTCAGATCGCCGAAATCGAAGCCCGCCTTTCGGAAGAGAAGACCAGGCGGGAGCGTGATCGCGTCTTGGCCGAGATCGAAGCGATAAGAACGCGAATCAAACAAGCCGCCGGCGCGTTCGCACCGGTCGTCGACGGTCTCTCCAGGGCGATCGAGTCGGCCTCGGCCGTTGTGCCCGAGGCTCGCGAGCTCAACAGTTTCATCGTGTCGGTGGCGACCGAAATCGACAGCGTGCTCGATCCCCTGATGCGCGAACTGGATCAGCGCGCGGATGCGGTGCGGGCAGGGCAGGCCGTGCTGGACCTCCCGCGTTCGGCCAATGAAGCACCGCCCATCGAGCCGCCCAAAGACGGCAACGATCGCCTGCTTCGCTTCCCGGCATGGCTGTCTCGCGACAAGGAGCCGGAAAAAAGGGAAACGGCGGAGACCCCGCGCAGCACGGCAGCGTGAACGATCGGCGCGCCGCGCAGATCGGAAGCTCGCCTGCGGCCATCCTTCGAGACGCCCGCCTACGGCGGGCTCCTCAGGATGAGGTCGCGTTTCGCGGCGAGATATCAGAGCCTCGTATCACAGTGGTTCGGCACAGCCGGGGCCACAAACTCGTCATGCCCGGGCTTGTCCCGGGCATCCACGTTCTTCGTGCCGTGGGAAAGGTCGTGGATGGCCGGGACAAGCCCGGCCATGACGATGTGGGGGCATCGCGCTCGAGCGATTGCCCCGCGGTAGACAGATAACCCCCCGCGCCCGCTCAATTAGCGGAGCGGCGCAGGAAGGCCGGGATGTCGAGAAGGTCTTCGTCGGCTATATTGCGCGGAGAGGTGCGGCCGTAGGGATCGAGCGGCTGAGGCGCCGCGCGGCGCGCATATTCCGGATCGGGCCTTGCCGGTTGCACTGCGGGTCGGCCGGCCGCCGGGCGGAGCGGCGGGCTTTCCACGTGCGGAAGCGGCGCACTGCGCTGCTCGATGCGATCGGCGATGCGGCGGCTGTCGTCGCGCAGCCTGCCGGCGAGCTGCGTGAGTGCGGTTTCCACCGGCGCCGCCAGCTGCGCCGGGTCGACATTGTCGATCCCGGTCGCCACCACCGAGACGCGGACGATGCCTTCGAGGCTTTCATCGAACGAGGCGCCGACGATGATGTTGGCGTCCGGGTCGGCCTCGTCGCGAATCCGGGTCGCGGCTTCGTCGACTTCGTACAGCATGAGATCCTTGCCGCCGGTGATGGAGATGATGAGGCCGCTGGCGCGCTTGATCGAGGGGTTCTCGATCAACGGATTGGAAATGGCCGCCACGGCGGCGGCGAGCACGCGTTTCTCGCCGGACGCCTCGCCCCGTCCCATCATGGCTTTGCCCTTCTCCCGCATCACGGAGAGAACGTCGGCAAAATCGAGATTGATCAGGCCTTCCTTGACGATGAGGTCGCTGATGCAGGCCACGCCCGAATAGAGCACCTGGTCGGCAAGGGCAAAGGCATCGGCGAATGTGGTCTTCGCGCTGGCCACCCGGAACAGGTTCTGGTTCGGGATGATCAGCAGGGTGTCGACCGTCTTCAGCAGCTCCTCGATGCCGGCTTCGGCAAAGCGCATGCGGCGCTGGCCCTCGAAATAGAATGGCTTGGTGACCACGCCGATCGTGAGGATGCCGAGCTCGCGCGCGGTCCTGGCGATGATGGGTGCGGCCCCGGTGCCGGTGCCGCCGCCCATGCCGGCCGTCACGAACACCATGTGCGCGCCGGTCAGTTGATCGCGGATCGTATCGATGACCTCCTCGGCTGCGGCGCGTCCCAATTCAGGCTGCGAGCCGGCGCCGAGGCCTGCGGTCACCTGGGTGCCCAGCTGGATGAGGCGCGGCGCCTTCGACATGGCAAGCGCCTGCGCGTCGGTATTGGCGACGACGAAGTCGACCCCCTGCAGCCCGGATGTGATCATGTTGTTGACGGCATTGCCGCCGGCGCCGCCGACCCCGAATACGACAATGCGCGCCTTCATCTCGTGAATATCGGTCATGCCAGTCATTCTGTCCTCGCGATTGCTCCGGCAGGCCGGGATGGAGAAGGGTTCGAGTGCTATCTGCGAGCCGCGCGGTCTGCGCCCACGATGGCCGCGGCCAGATGTCCCAATCGACGTGCGGCTTGTCCCGCGGTCGCGCCGCCAGCCTGGCGACCGGTCCGTAAGTCCGCCACTTCGTCTTCCAGTCGTGCCGCCCACGCATTGGCTGCCGCCGTCTCGGCGGCCGCCTGCAGCAGCTCGACGGCCAGGCGATCGGCACGCTCGCGCTCGCGCTCGAACACGGCCCTGTAGGCGGCTGCGACGTCTTCGAGCCGCGCGATCTCCGCCTTGAATGCTTCGGTCTCCATAGCGTTTTCGGGCGAAGTGGGTACCGGTTCGCGCAAGGAAAACGCGTCAGAACAGGAATCTGGAGCCCCGTTCCGATCTCGTCGGAACGGAAATGGCTCCAATGTCTCGACCCTTGCTAGGGAGGCATCGACGTGGTCCGCCCGGCGGGCCCGCCGCGGGCGGGGCGTGTAGCGGAGTTCGGAGAGATCGACGCTCACGAGCGCCTTGCCGTCATCCGACCGCGAGCGCGGCAAACGGCGACGTCTCGCCAGGGCACGAGCGGCCTCGCGCGAGATATTGAGGCGGGCACTGAGATCGGCATACGTCAACAACGCAACGCACATCGGCGCTTCTCCTGGAGCAAACCGGGAAGGCATTTCGAGCTAATGATGGCTGGACGATTAGTTGAGGCTAGGCTGCGTTGGTTAACGGACGGTTAACGCGCGCGCGTTGGCGGCATGGCGGCATCGAAGCCCGCGCGGGACGCCAGTATTGGGCAACGGAGTTCGAGGGCACCCCGCCAGGGATCGTGCAGCGGAGCATTGATTTTCGGAGATATAGGGACGACGGCGCGCAGAGCAGTCGAGCCTGCGGAGATCCCGCGCCTCACGCGGCCCGGTCGAGTTTCTTCCCATAGCCTTTCAGGCTTCCCTTCAAAGTCTCTTCGAGCCTGGTCGTGCGCGATCCGATCGCCGCGTTGGCCGCTCGCACGGCAGCCGCCTCGATCGCTTCGACGCGCTGAGCTTGTCGTGATGAAACAGCCATTTCGCGACCGTCGCCCAATCCCACAGCGGGCTGTCGGACGTCACGCGGGCGACCGGCGAGAGAAAATCCTTGGCTCGCTGCCCATTGGAATATTGCGTCATCGCCGCGCGCGTCATTCCGGTTCGGGCGGCGATATCGGAGAGGTTGACGAGCGGGTCGGGCTCGACGCGATCGACGTGGGCACCGGCGGCCCGCACGTTCCACACCGCCGTACGATGGCCTCGCTGACTGATTTCGCCTCCCGGGTGAAGTCGACGATGATGTGGCCCTTCTGGAAGGCGATCGCCGCGTCGTCGCAGCCATCATCATAGAATCGCTGCTCGAAATCCTCCGCCGCAGGATCGAGGCCGGACGCAATGATGCTGAATTCGAATTTCTTCTTGTCCTGCTCCCCTCACGGCCGCCCTCAATGCCCGATCTTGCGCCACCGCCAACCAATTGATTCGGCCTGCGCGACAACGGCTTCGATCTCCTTGTGCGGATGCCTGGGCCGATCAGCCATACGGAGACCTGAAGAGAACGGGAGTGTTAACAAACGTCAACATCGTCCCGCGCGGTAACCGTCGGTCTTGCGCAAGCAGCGATATAGCTGCGAGTGCGTTGGAGATGTTCTCGGAAATCTCACTTCCGGTGCTGTCACAGCAGATGACGAGGTTTTTCGGCCCGGCTTACGGATCGGTCTTGTGCTCTCGCTCCATGGTATGCTCCTATCGGGTGAGTATTGCGGGCTATGGCTGCCAACACGAGACGCCAAAATTCCGACTATTCGATTCGTCATCAACGAATCATGGCCCGGCGCTTTGCAAGTGGCTCAAATATCCGTCGCAGCCTGTGAAGTAATTCTGGGCGGCTCCCATCACTTCGGCTAGCGTAGACAGATTGAGTTGTTGGTGAGCGATCGGTATCGCCCTGCCTTTTGTGTCTACGGGATAACGGTACGAAAACGATGCCGGGTCCATCTTCGCGAATTCAGCGACAATCTCTGTGACGACCTGATCTGCGTCATTTTGATCATGCCCGTATAATTTGAGCACGTCGCAGAAGGCCTTCCATAAAACGCCTAAATCATGCGTCTTCCAGTTTGGGGCTACTCCCACTGTATATCCGTACATGGCAATGAAATACTTCAATGAAAGCTCAAGAAATTGACGGTAGTTAAAAACTACTGGAAACACGAGAGAGTCGCGATCTACATCGCTGTGCAAAGATCGCTCGACCATTAAGTCGGCCCCTTTCTTATATCCCGACATCATCATCACGAAACGGCCGTGGCCGTGCCTGTGAACATAAGCGTTGGCCTGAGGGTCACCCGACTCTGTGAATGCCTTGTCGCCAAGCCGAGGCCAGCGAAAGTCACACTCAAGAAGAGACTCGAATGTCGCTTCGTCGGTCATGGGCATCACTATCAAGAGTGGGAGGTCGCTGTAATTGCTTTGTGCGGACTGCAGAGCAGCATTCGGATAACCCTAGTCATCTATATCGCGAAATAAATCTTCAAGTGAGTCGCTTTTCGGCTGTGACTGCTGAAGCGGTGCATCAATGGCGGGGGTTTCTTCATATTCGGAATACATCTGCTCTTCGGCAGAACGAATGCTGGTCGCGAGCGCAGCTTTGACCGCAGCTTCATCCACTTGCGGGCCTAGCGCTGTAGTGAATTTGCTCACAGCGCTCTTAAACCGATCAAAATAGTCGGCAGGGTCGTATGAACTGCTCCATTCGCTCTGAAGCTTCTGAACTTGCGAGTCAATGTCGCTCATCCACGCATCACGTACTTCCAGTAGAATGTCGTCAAACTCATCTTGCTCAAGTATTGCTCGGAGCTCGTCCATTTCGATGAAGCTATCGTCCGCATCGTCAACGGCAGATCGTCTAACTGCTTCAACGAAGTCGAGGCGTTCCTCTTCGCTTAGTAGGCCGTGCCGATGCAGCACAAGTACAAATTCGACGTCTAGGTCATCTTTTAACGGTGGGCTGAACCAACGAATTCGATTTTTGAGATCGGGGCGCTCGTCAACTAAAGAGCGTGTTACCGCTGAGTTGGAGCGATAACAGATAAAGCTAACTAGAGAGGTCGTACCCAGAGAGGAAATGCGTCCGACCAGCAGCTCGTTCAATGCGGGAGGGACTACGACAGACGCTCCGTAGATTTGTATACCGGCGCACACAACCTCGCTAACGATAGTTTCCGGCTTGGCGCCGGTAAGATAGACTTCCACAAGCTCAGGGCTCTTTGCTACGTGCGCAGCGAAGGCGTCACTCACCGTAGGATGTCTATACGTCCAGTAAGGGCCGTCCTCGTCTTCAGCGAGATTTAGAAGACTACCGTTCAGGGCCTGAAGCTGATTTCGAATTTGAGCAGAGGTAACCCCAAATGCGGTTGCGGGCACGGTCAATTTATCTGTAGAGACCGGCGAGCGCATCACTCCACCATTTAAGAAGATTAGCGCTATTGCTGCCTTTGCTTCGGGAGATAGATTTTCGATTGTCTGCTCTAGAAATTCAGTCGGCCGCTCAAAAAAGTCTATGACACCTCTCTCGCTGGGAATTAAACTCTCGGTGAAAAGTATAGTGCCAAGGCGCCGCGCGGACTCCGGAAGAAAATTAGTGTTCTGTGCAATTTTGGGCAGAAATCGCTTTACGTTCCGCCGAAACTCCTTCGGCTGATCTCCGAGCTTCAAGTGATTGTATAGAATTCGGGCTTTTTCTTCCAATGTGAGATCGTGAACGTTTATGACGACTTGGCTTTTCCTAAGGATGGGAAACGCCTGCAACTTGAGCTCGGCCTTTGCAGAATTCCAGATGTAGTCCCGTGAGGTGAGGAGAAAGCGAGTGCCTCGCTTTAGTGCACCTTGCATCAATGGAAAAATCTGATTCCAGGCTTCGACGCGATCACGTTGATATTGCGTGCTTCCCCAAGCGTCGTCGATCCAGAAGAACTGGCTACCCTTCGAGTCGAGATGCTTTTCCAGATGTTCAGGAGAGGTCGATTTAATAGTCGAACATTTCCAAATATCATTCGCTCCCAAGGCGAGACTGGCTCCTATCGTCGATTTGCCAGCTGCGGGCGATCCCAGAAGTAGCACGACGCTATGGTCGCTGATTGCGCCCACACTTCTGCGATGGGCGTCTGTGACGACCAGCTTTTGGAGGTTGTCGCCCATTTCGCTCAGGATGAGTTGCGCCTGTCTGTAGGCTCGCCGATCCATGATCGACTCTAAGTCGATCAAGCCATACAGCCTCGGCACCATCATCCTGAGGCGAGGCGACTCGGCGATCCGGGCAATGATCCAATCGTAAGCGCGAATTTCCCTGCACCTTTTGCTTTTGGGTGCTCTGATGCATGAGGTGTCCACCAAAATAGGTGGACACCTTGTGATGGCAGACGAT